>DATJJB010000775.1:0-19288 GCA_035492655.1 Kutzneria sp.
CCGCACCGCATGTGACTTTGGTGGGGCGCGTGGGGATGGTGGGGGCGGCTGGGGCGCTGCCTTGCGGGGGTTGCGCTGGTTCTTGCCGGAGGGGACCGTTCCCCTAGGTGGCCGGACGGCCGCTCGCTGCGGCACGCTTGCGCAGCCGTCGCATACTTGCGTTGATCGCGAGAAAGTTTGCGACTTTTCGATCCAGATATTGCAGTCAGTCGTCTTGTCTTCTTAACGTGGCGGTCACACCAAGGCACCCTGCCCGCCGAAGTGGAGACGACGATGTCGAAGCGATCCCTGCGTTCCTTATCCCTACGACTGGGTTCCGCCGGCGTGGCCCTCGCGACCCTGGTCGGTCTGGCCCTCGCCGCGCCCGACGCGGCGCCCACGGCGTCGGCGGCGACCGGCGGCCGCGGCGCGACCGTCCCGTTCACCGAGTACGAGGCCGAGTCGGCCGGCACCAACGGCACCGTGATCGGCCCCAACCGGGCCGCCGGCACGCTGGCCGGCGAGGCGTCCGGCCGCAAGGCGGTCACGTTGTCCGGCAACGGCCGGTACGTGGAGTTCACCCTCGCCGCGCCGGCCAACGCCGTGACCCTGCACTACTCCGTGCCCGACGCCGGCGGCGGCGCGGCGTACACGACGCCGATCGCGGTCTACGTCAACGGAGCCAAGAACCGCGACCTGACCCTGACCAACAAGTACAGCTGGTACTACGGCGGCTACCCGTTCACCAACGACCCGGGCGCCGGCAACCAACACCATCTGTACGACGACGTGCGGACCCTGTTCGGCAGCACGCTGGCCGCCGGCACCAAGGTGAAGTTCCAGCTCGACGCCGCCTCGGTCGCCGTCACTCTGGACACCGCCGACTTCGAGAACGTGGCCGGGCCGACCGGTCAGCCGGCGAACTCGCTGTCGGTCACCTCCTACGGCGCCGACCCCAGCGGCGCGGCCGACTCCGGCAGCGCGTTCGTCACCGCCATCGCGGCGGCGTCGTCGCAGGGCAAGGTGCTGTACGTGCCGCAGGGCACCTACACCGTCAACCAGCACCTGACCGTCAACAACGTGACGATCCAGGGCGCGGGCCAGTGGTACTCGGTGCTGCACGGCAACCGGGTCGGCGTGTTCGGCCTCGGCGAGCCCAACAGCTGTGGCCAGGGCGGCAACTCCGGTGTCAGCGGCAATGTGAAGCTGTACGACTTCGCGATCATCGGCGAGGTCACCGAGCGCAACGACTGCGACCAGGTCAACGCCATCGGCGGCGCGCTCGGCGGCGGTTCCGTGGTCTCCGGCCTGTTCCTGCAGCACGTCAAGGTCGGGCTGTGGCTGGACGGGCCCTTCGACGGCCTGACCGTGTCCAACAACCGGATCCTGGACGTCACCGCCGACGGCCTGAACCTGCACGACGGCATCAGCCACGTCACCGTGACCAACAACTTCCTGCGCAACACCGGTGACGACGGGCTGGCCATGTGGTCGGAGATCAACGCCGACCACGACAACACGTTCTCGTTCAACACCGTCGAACTGCCCATGCTGGCCAACAACATCGCCATCTACGGCGGCCACGACAACAGCGTCACCGACAACGTGGTGACCGACACCCAGACCCAGGGCGGTGGCATCCATGTGGCCAACCGCTTCAACTCCGTGCCCGTGGCCGGCACGACCACGTTGGCGCGCAACACAACCCTGCGGGCCGGCGTGCTCGATCCCAACTGGCAGTTCGGGGTCGGCGCGATCTGGTTCGACGCCCAGCAGGGCGCGCTGGACGGCACGATCAACGTCACCGACTCCAACCTGCTGGACAGCTCGTACGAGGCGATCCAGACCGTCGAGGGCTCGACGGTGAGCAACGTGCACTTCAGCAACATCACCATCGACGGCACCGGAACCTTCGTGCTGCAACTGCAAGCCGGCGGTTCGGCCAGTTTCACCAACGTCACCGCGGCCCATGTCGGCGCGTCCAACCCGATCTACAGCTGCCTCGGCAACAGTTTCACCATCACCCAGGGCAGCGGCAATTCCGGTTGGTACACCGCGACTCCGTACTGCGGCCCGTGGCCCGCGCCGGTCTACACCTATCCCGGCGGCGGTGATCCCACCACCACGACGACAACCACCACGACCACCACGACGACGACCACGACCACCACGCCGCCGAGCGGAAACCTGGCGCTGGGCAAGGCGATGTCGGCCAGCAGCTACACCCAGGTCTACGGTCCCGGCAACGCCAACGACAACAACCCCAGCAGCTACTGGGAAAGCGCCAACAACGCGTTCCCGCAGTGGTTGCAGGTCGACCTCGGCTCGTCGACCTCGGTGCGGCGCGTCGTGCTCACCCTGCCGCCGTCCAACGCGTGGGGCGCACGTACGGAAACCTTGTCCGTGCAGGGTTCCGCCGACGGCGGTTCGTTCGCCACCGTGGTCGGCTCGGCCGGTTACCGGTTCGATCCGGCCACCGGCAACACCGTGACCATCACCGTGCCGGCCACGAGCCAGCGCTTCCTGCGGCTCAACTTCACCGGCAACGACGGCTGGCCCGCCGGCCAGGTCTCGGAGTTCCAGGTATACGGAAGCTGACCTGGCGGGGCCGGATCCCTTGTGGCGGCAGGGGATCCGGCCTACGGCCGGGCCAGCGCGGCCAGCGCCGCGGCGATCACCGGCTGGCGTTCGGCGCCGGCCCGCACCACGACCTCGATCTTCCGGTGCAGCCCCGGCGCCGGGATCAGGGCCACCCCGGGCGGGGCGTTGCGAGTGGCCATCGCCGGCATCATCGTCACGCACAGACCGGCGGCGACCATGTCCAGCGCCACCGGGATGCTCGCGCAGGTATGGGTCAGTTTCGGCGTGAAGCCGGCGGTGCGAGCCGCGTGCACGTTGGCCTCGCGGCAGCTGCCCTCCGGATAGGACACCCACGCCTGCTCACTCAGCGCCGACAGGCCCTCGGATTCGACGGCCTCGCGCAGCTTCTCCGGCACGCAGATCAGGAACGGGTCGTCGCAGACCGGCAGCGCCACCACACCGGGCTGGAGCTCGGTGCCCAGGTGCCGGTAGCGGTAGGCGACCACCAGATCGAGCCGCCGCTGCCGCAGCATCGCGATGGTCTCCTCCGGCTCGCCCTCGTGGAACCGGAACCGCAGCTGCGGGTGGCGGGCCTGCAGGGTCTCGGTCATGGGCAGCACGACCGACGGGAAGCCGCTGGTGAAGCAGCCCACCGCCAGCTCGCCGTCGATCGTGCCGGCCAGTTCGTTGACCTCGGCCGACGCCCGTTCCAGCGCCGCCAGCACGTCCTCGCAGCGGCGGGCCAGCGCGCGGCCGGCGGACGTCAGCCGTACCGTCCGGCCTTCGCGCAGCAGCAGCGGCTTGCCGACCTCGGCCTCCAGTGCCCGCAGCTGTTGGGACACGGCCGAGGCCGTCACATGGTGCACGTCGGCCACCGCCGTCACCGTCTGGTACTCGGCCAGGTCGCGCAGCAGCACCAGCCGTCGCACATCCATCACGTAGCCGAGCTTAAAGCTTTTCGCCGAACACGTAGCTGAGCTACGGCTGCCGCGACTCGTGCAGGAGCAGCAGCATGTACGCCGCCACGCTCTGGGCATCGGTGATCTCGCCGCGGGCGATCATCGCCTCGAACTCGGCCCGGTGGATCCACGCCGAGCGCATGTCCTGCTCCTCCAGCTCGCGCTCCGGCTCGCCCTCGGTCAGACCGGTGGCCAGGAACACCGTGCCGCGCTGGCTCGACATGCCCGGCGCCACGTCGAGAATGCCCAGCTCGGTGAGCTCCTCCGCGCGCAGCCCCGTCTCCTCGCGCAGCTCACGGGCCGCCAGCTCCTTGGCCTCCACACTGGCCAGATCCGGGGCCGTGCCCTGGCAGAACTCCCAGCGCCGCTCGCCCAGCGGGTACCGGTACTGCTCGACCAGCCGCAGCCGGTCCCCGTCCAGCGGGATGACCAGCGCGTAGTTCGGCTTGTCCACCACGCCGTAGATACCGGGCGAGCCGTCCGGGCGACGGATGTCGTCCTCGCGGACCGTCATCCAGGCGTTGCGGTACACCTCGCGAGATTGGGTCGTCTCCACTGTGCTTATTTTGCCCGCCTCCGGCGGGCGGGCTCGGCCCCCCTAAGCCCCTGCCTCGCCCTTGCTGGATTTTTCGAGGCCCGCGTCGGCCCGGGTGGTGGGTGCGTCTGGTGGCGGACCTCGAAAAATCCAGCAACCGGGCGAAGCAGGGGCGGGGCCGAGCCGTAGTCGTGTGGGCGGTTGTGCCCTCGGGTGGGGGTGGCAACGGCCAACGCACCGGTGCGCCGCAGGTCATCCCGGTTGCCGCGGGTGAGGACGACAGCCCCGTGTGTGAGCCGTGGTGATCGGCGGGTACCTTCGTTCGCCGTGCGTCTTGTGATCGCGCGGTGCCAGGTCGACTACGTCGGCAGGCTGACCGCCCATCTGCCGATGGCCAACCGGCTGCTGCTCATCAAGGCCGACGGGTCGGTGTCGGTGCACTCCGACGACCGGGCCTACAAGCCGTTGAACTGGATGAGCCCGCCGTGCTGGCTGATCGAGGACCCGGGCGTGTGGACCGTGCAGAACAAGGCCGGCGAGAAGCTGGTGATCTCCGTCGAGGAGGTCATGCACGACTCCAAGCACGAGCTCGGCATCGAGCCCGGCCTGGTCAAGGATGGTGTCGAGGCCCACCTCCAGGTGCTGCTGGCCGAGCACGTCACCACCCTCGGCGACGGCTGGTCCCTGGTGCGGCGGGAGTTCCCCACCGCCATCGGCCCCGTCGACCTCATGTGCCGCGACAACGACGGCGTCTCCGTCGCCGGGGAGATCAAGCGCCGCGGCGAGATCGACGGCGTCGAGCAGCTCACCCGCTACCTCGAGCTGCTCAACCGCGACCCCCTGCTGGCCCCGGTCAAGGGCGTCTTCGCCGCCCAGCAGATCAAGCCCCAGGCCCGCACCCTGGCCGAGGACCGCGGCATCCGCTGCGTGACCCTGGACTACGACGCCCTCAAGGGCACCGACTCCGACGAGTTCCGCCTGTTCTGAGACGTGAGCGGCGGCGCGAACCCCGCCGCCGCCGCGGCGATCGGTGAATCCTCGTTGGCCGGGCTTCACCAGAGGTGTGTCGAATCGCGCAATGGCTCGATCGGTCGGCGGTCGAGATTGAGTCCTGCCGTCATTGGTAGCACTAGTCTGTTTGGGGGCCTTGCTGTCCCCTTTGTGGTGGCCGAGCTATAAATAACACGTAGCTGGCCCCTGCGTAGGGAAGGTCGACGCGATGTTGCGAAGCTTTGTCGACTGGCTTGACGAGTATCTCGTCGACGTGGGCGTGCGTGGTCTTGTCGTCGGCGGCCTTGGTGTTCTCACCTTCGGCAGCCTGCTTGCGGCGCTGCTCGGGGAAAACGTCATCAAGAGTGCCGCGATCGTTGCTGTTCTGTTGTTGGTCCTGGGCTCGTTTCTTATTGTTGCCGCAAGCCGTTTGCGGTGGCGGACGCGTGCCATCACGGCGGAGGCGGCACTCAGGCGTAGCTATAATCGACAGCTGGGCGATAGTCCGTACTGGACGGTCAAGAAATGGAAGCAGACGATATGGGTCGCGGCGAACGGTGATTCCGTTGTGTCGGTCATTCTGCACTGCGTGTCCGATCGTGACAACCTGTCCTTCTTTCGGATCAGGTTCGGATCCGGCTGGAACCAGCCAAGTCGCCACCGTAGTCGTGTGCACGTGCAGATGCGCAGCCTGCAGCTCGAGGGCGTAGGCGGGGTCAAAGCCACTGAGTTCGATCACTGGCGTGACGGCAGTCAGCTCGAGGTCTATGTCGAGTTCCCGGCACCGGTGCCGATCGGTGGCGAATTCCGGTTCGTGGCCGACCTTGAGTGGCCGGCCCGCTGCCGGCCGTTGGCCAGGGACGGTCGACCGGAAGAGTTCTGTGTGAGGGCCGGACCCGCGATGGAGGTGCTGGAGTACACGGTGGTGCTGCCGCCAGGGCGGGAGGCCTGTTACGACCCGATCGGGTTCACGGTGGCGGAGAAGGGGCTGCTGCTGGTTTCCCGGGCTGCGCCGGACGGGCGCACCGAGGTCTACCTGAAGGCCAAGCGGCTCGCCGACGGCCGTCGGGTTGGGATGCGCGTCGAGCTGAAGTGACTTCGGTGTCGTGGTTGTGCAACAATTGTACGACGGCGCAACCGTGACCCATTCACTAGGTGGTCCACCGATTGTGGTTGCGCGGCAGGCGGTTTTCGTCCTGATCGGGACAGGTTCCTCGCCACGGCCCGGAATTTCGGATTTAGCTGGACGTGTTCACGTTCCCGGCAGTTCGGAGTCCCGAGGTGATTCAAGCGCTGTCCCGGCTCGTCGCTGTCGCGGCGTCGGCATTGCTGGCGGGCTCGGTGCCGCCCGCCCACGTGCCGGCCTCCGCCCCGGTCGCGCACGAGAAGTGCGCGTCGGTGAGCAAGTCCGAGGGCGACCAGTACTCGGCCGGTCAACTGGCCAAGCTGGCCAAGGACGCCGGGTTCACCGGCCAAGGCCTGATCAACGCGGTCGCGGTGGCGCTGGCGGAGAGCAGTGGCTTCACCCGCGCGCTGCTGGTCAACGAGAACTGCACCCGCGACCGCGGCCTGTGGCAGATCAACGACTACTGGCACCCCGAGGTGGGCGAGCAGCAGGCCTTCGACCCGGTGCAGAACGCCAGGGCGGCCTACGAGATCTCGTCCCAGGGCGCGGCATGGGACCAGTGGTCGACGTGGGAGAACGGCGCCTACAAGGACTATCTGTCGGTGGCCGAGCAGGCGGTGAACAACCCCGCCTGAGCGGCGCGCGCGGGGTGCCCGCCCCAAGAACCCCTCGTCGGGGCGGGGCCCCGTGCTCAGCCTCGCTTGAAGCGCTCGGACAGGTTCGGGTCGTTCTCCCACCACGGGCGGTCGGAGTCCTCGCCGGCGGCCTCCTGCTCGTCCAGCACGCGGTCGATCTCCTTGGCCTGCTTGGCATCCTCCTTGGTCATCCGGTTGAGCAGCGCGCCGAGGAAGGGCAGACCGGCCAGGTCGCCGACGATCCACAGCACGCCGGCGCCGAAGATCTGGTCCGTGTGGAGGTCGGGACCCCAGGTGCGGCCGAGGGCCTGGTAGTAGTCGGCGGCCACGAGGTGGCCGGAGAACCACAGGGTGAGGCCGAGGGTGGCGTCGCCGACGACCTCGACGAGGGTGATCCACACCGACACCAGGTGATGGAAACGCCGCGGCACGGGGTCGAGCTGCAAACGGCTCCAAAAGTAAACAAGACCGATCAGCACCAACAGCAGCCGAGTGAGCTCGTCGACGGCCGGTGAGCGCAGCACGGTGGGGTACCAGGCGGTGAAGTAGAGCAGCCACGGCGTGGCGATGAGCAGCGCGGACGCGGTCGCCGGAAACGCGATGACCTTGCCGAAAGGGCTGTGCAGCAAGGAACGCAGCCGCACGACCAACGCGGCGGGGCCGGTGTCGCGTAGCAGCGTGAAGGGCGCGCCGAGGGCGAGGCCGAGCGGGACGACCATCAACAGCAGGATGATCTGGGCCGCCCGCATGAAGAACAGGGTGTCGGCGTAGACGCCGATGCTGGACAGGGTGGCGATGGCGTACATGCCGAGACCGGCGCCGTAGAAGGCGATCACCCGGGCCCGCGGCCAGCCGCCGACCCGGCGCACGGCTCGCCAGTACCAGCCGCCGACGACCAGGATGACCAGCAGGGACACGGGATCGGCCGTCCACGCCGTGACGGCGGTGACCAGCGTGAGAGGCTCCGGCACGGCCTCCAGTCTGACACTGCCGAGAGGGTGTCCCATTTGGACCCGAAATGCATATTTTGTGCCATTGTGTCCGGTGCCGCCGAGGCGAGCGTGGTGCACGAGGACGAGCACCTGATCGCCTTCTGCGACCTGAACCCGATCAACCAGGGCCATCTGCTCATCGCGCCCAAACGGCACGCGACCAACCTGGCCGAACTGCCCGAGACCACCGGCGCCCTGATGTTCCCGCTGGCGCAGCGGCTGGCCGCGCGGATCCGGCGCAGCCCGATCCCGGCCGACGGCGTCAACCTGATGCTGGCGGACGGCGCGGCGGCTGGGCAGAGCGTCTTCCACATCCACCTGCATGTGATCCCGCGCATGATCGAAGACGGCTTCGACGTGCACGGTGGTGGCCGACCGGCTACGCGGAGCGATCTCGACCAGGTCGCGCGGCTCTTGATCAACGAGCCGTGATGGTCTTGTGACCGGCCGTCACCGAGCGGGTCCCATCAAGGTCAATTAGTGTGGCCTTCCAACAAAACAACAGCTGGGCTCCGACCTGTTCACCGCGCCTTGACTGTGCGGTAACGTTCGCTTCCGCCACCTTGTGGTGAATGCTGTTCGGTGCTGTTCGATGTGTGGAGGTGGGGCTGGTGCACGTCCTGGCGGACGCGAACCTCCGGCTGGACGCCGGGCCCGTGGACTACGTCCTTCTCGGCTTCTACTTCGTCCTGGTGCTGGGCATCGGCGCGCTGGCCCGCCGCTCGGTGTCCTCCAGCCTGGACTTCTTCCTGTCCGGCCGGTCGATGCCGGCCTGGGTGACCGGCCTGGCCTTCATCTCGGCCAACCTGGGCGCCGTCGAGATCTTCGGCATGACCGCCAACGGCGCGCAGTACGGCGTGCCGACGGTGCACTACTACTGGATCGGCGCCATCCCGGCCATGGTCTTCCTCGGCCTGGTCATGATGCCCTTCTACTACGGCTCGAAGGTCCGCAGCGTGCCGGAGTTCCTGCTCCGCCGCTTCGGCCGCTTCGCGCATCTGGTCAACAGCCTCAGCTTCGCCGTCGCCCAGGTGCTGATCGCCGGCGTCAACCTGTACGCGCTGGCGCTGACGATCAACCTGCTGCTCGGCTGGCCGCTGTGGGTGTCGATCATCGCCTCGGCCGCGATCGTGTTGGCGTACACCACGCTCGGCGGCCTGTCCGCGGCGATCTACAACGAGGTCATGCAGTTCTTCGTGATCGTGGCGATGCTGCTGCCGCTGACCATCGTCGGCCTGTACAAGGTGGGCGGCTGGAACGGCCTGGTGGCCAAGGTGACCGCGGCCAACTCGGACGCCGCCGCGCAGCTGCACGCCTGGCCCGGCTCCAACCTGACCGGCATCGACAACCCGGTGCTCTCGGTCATCGGCCTGGTCTTCGGCCTCGGCTTCGTGCTGTCCTTCGGTTACTGGACGACGAACTTCGCCGAGGTGCAGCGGGCGCTGTCGGCCAAGAGCATGTCGGCCGCCCGGCGCACGCCGCTGATCGGCGCGTACCCCAAGACCGTGATCGTGCTGCTGATCTTCATCCCGGGCATGATCGCCGCGGTGATCTCGCCGGAGCTGGCCGCGTTCAAGGCCAGCGGCGGCACGGCGACCAACGGCGTGACCTACAACGACACCATCGAGCTGCTGATCCGCGACCTGCTGCCCAACGGCATGCTCGGCGTGGCCATCACCGGCCTGGTGGCGGCGTTCATGGCCGGCATGGCGGCCAGCGTCAGCTCGTTCAACACGGTGTTCACCTACGACCTGTGGCAGACCTACGTCGTCAAGGACAAGCCCGACGAGTACTACCTGCGGGTCGGCCGGCTGATCACCATCGTCGGCTGCCTCATCGCCATCGGCACCGCGTTCATCGCCGGCCAGTTCAGCAACATCATGGACTACCTGCAGACGCTGTTCGGCTTCTTCAACGCGCCGTTGTTCGCGACGTTCCTGCTGGGCATGTTCTGGAAGCGGATGACGCCGATGGCCGGCGGCGTCGGCCTGATCGTCGGCACCGCGTCGGCGGTCACGGTGGACGTGCTCAACCGGTCGGGCGTGTTCACGTTGTCCGGCCAGGGCGGCGCCTTCGTGGCGGCCAGCGTCGCGTTCATCATGGACATCGTGATCAGCGTGCTGGTCACGCTGGTGACCGCACCCAAGCCGGACTCGGAGCTGGTCGGGCTGGTGTGGTCGCTGACGCCGAGGGACAGCCTGCGGCACTCCGACACCGGCGAGAACGCCGGTTGGTACCGCAAGCCGGTCGTGCTCGGCGTCGGCGTGCTGGTGCTGGCGGCCGTGCTGAACATCATCTTCTGGTGAGGGAGGACAGACTTCGATGAGCGAGCCTGTGAAGAAGCGCGCGGGGCTGTTCGACCTCCGCTACGTGCTGGCGCTGCTGTTCGCGGTGTACGGCGTGGTGCTGACCGTGATGGGCATTGCGTTCACCAGCCAGGCCGGCCTGGACAAGGCGGCCGGCATCAACATCAATCTGTGGGCCGGGCTCGTGATGCTCGCGGTGGGCATCGTGTTCGCGCTGTGGGCGCGGCTGCGGCCCATCGTGGTGCCCGCCGGGACCGAGCCCGCCGACGACGCCACTGGCGCCGGCGAGAGCTGATCCGTGCTGGCGGCGGTCGGTGCTGTCAGGTCAGCGCCGGCCGCCGCGGTGCGGGTAGACCGGGTTGAACGCCTCGACCGTCCAGGCGTCGAAGCGACGGGCGGCCTTGCGGGCCTGCTTGCGCAGAACCTTGATCACTGCTTCCCCTTCCGGGTCTGTCTTTGTCCTTGCACTCTGTATGACGTGCTGACCTTCTGAATCGTTCCCGAAACTCTCGGTGAGACCGATCACGGGATTCAGGTCACACGGATCGGCGCAGGTCGCTACCGTGCACCCGTGCTCCGCCTCGCCTGCGCCGTGCTCGCGGCCGTCGCCCTGCTCACGGCCTGCTCGCCCAACGTCGACACCTCCCGGTCGGTGGCCGGCCGCAACACCATCACCGGCCAGCCCGAGGGCAACGTGGCGTCGGTGGATCCGGCGTTCTCCGAGACGAAGCTGCGGACCGTCGACCCGTGCGCGCTGCTGGACAGCAAGCTGCTCGACGCCGTCGGCACGCTCGACGGCAAGCCGCACGGTGACCCGTTCCAGGGTTGCAAGGCCCAGGTCACTGTCGACGGGCTGCAGAACACGATCACCGTCACGCTCGGCGACGCCGTGCCGGAGTGGGATCGCGACGCGCTGTCGCTGGCCGGCATGCGCGTGCTCGAGGCCCGGCAGACCGGCAGCTGCACGGACAAGGCGGTCACGCAGGCGTCCCCGACGCGGGCGGTGGTCGTCCGCGCCGAGGTCAAGGGCGGCGAGCCGTGCGCGGTCGGCCGGCAGGTGCTCACCGGCGTCATCGCCCGTATCCGCACCGCGCCGCCGCGGATCCCGATGGGCAGCAGCGTCATGGCCGGCAAAGACCCGTGCTTGCTGGTCGACCGCGGCACCATCTTTGCGATCGTGCCCGGCGGCGATCCCAAACGGGACTCCGAGTCGCTCTACGACTGCGCCTGGCGGCAGAAGGGCGTCACGCTCGAGGTATACGGCAAGATCGGCGGCGACCCCTCGGTGGCCGGCTTCGACACCCCGCCCACGCCGGTCGACCTGGGCGGCGGTGTCACCGCGTACCAGTCCAACACCTCGACCGCGTACCCGTCCTGCACGCTGAAGTGGGCCGACCGGCCGATGGCCAACGGCGTCGGCGAGATCGTCACGGTGTACGTGGCCAACGGCCAGAACCTGCCGGGCTTCGACACCTGCGCCAAGGCCGTCGTCGCGGGCAAGATCGTCGTCGCGAATCTGCCCAAATCCTGATTCACCCCCATGGCGGTCCGACGCGGCCAGGAGAATGGGTGCTGACGAGTACGGGTCGCCTTGCGTACTCTTCAGTAACAAGCTGGGTGCCCAATGCCGGGAGGGTCGATGACTCAGACAGCGCCGGGGAGCAGTGCGGTGACCACCACGGGTGACGGACGGTTCGCCTCACTGGATCCGCGCACGGGAGAGGTCGTCGCGCACCACCCGGTCCACAGCCCCGAACAGGTCGCGGACGCGGTGGCGCAGGCCCGCCGGGCCAGCAACTGGTGGCAGGAGCTGGGCTTCGACGGCCGCAAGGCGCGACTCGACGCGTGGCGGCGGCTGCTGGTCAAACGCCTGGACGAGGCGGCCGGCCTGATCTCGGCCGAGACCGGCAAGCCGGCGGCCGACGCCAAGCTGGAGATGGTGATCGTCATCGATCACCTGCACTGGGCGGCCCGCAACGCCGAACGCGTGCTGCGCAAGCGCCGCGTGCCGGCCGGGTTGCTGATGTCCAACCAGTCCGCGACCGTCGAGTACCTGCCGGTCGGCGTGGTCGGCGTGATCGGGCCGTGGAACTACCCGGCCTTCACGCCGATGGGCTCCATCGCCTACGCGCTGGCCGCCGGCAACACGGTGGTGTTCAAGCCGTCCGAGCTGACCCCGGGCGTCGGCACCTGGCTGTCCGACACGCTGGCCGAGATCGTGCCCGAGCACCCGGTGCTCAGCGTGGTCACCGGCTTCGGCGAGACCGGCGCGGCGCTGTGTCGGTCCGGTGTGGACAAGCTGGCCTTCACCGGCTCGACCGCGACCGGCAAGCGCGTGATGGCCGCCTGCGCCGAGTCGCTGACCCCGGTGCTGGTGGAGTGCGGCGGCAAGGACGCGCTGATCGTCGACTACGACGCCGACGTCACGCTGGCCGCCGACGCGGCGGTGTGGGGCGGCATGTCCAACGCCGGCCAGACCTGCGTCGGCGTCGAGCGGGTGTACGTGCACGAGGACGTCGCCGAGGAGTTCACCGCCGCGGTCAAGAAGCTGGCGATGAAGGTGCGGCCCGGCGGCGACCCCGGGGCCGATCTCGGGCCGATCACCATGCCGTCCCAGGTGGACATCATCCGCAGCCACGTGCAGGACGCCATCGACAAGGGCGCGAAGACGCTGGTCGGCGGCGTGGAGTCGGTGCGGCCGCCGTTCGTCGAGCCGGTCGTGCTGGCCGACGTGCCGGAGGACTCGCTGGCCATCACCGACGAGACCTTCGGGCCGACCATCACGATCAACCGAGTACGCGATGTCGACGAGGCGATCCGGCTGGCCAACGCCGGCCGGTACGGCCTCGGCGGCACCGTGTTCTCCAAGGCCCGCGGCGAGCAGTTGGCCCGTCGGCTCAAGGCCGGCATGGTGTCGATCAACGGCGTGGTGGCCTTCGCGGCCATTCCGTCGCTGCCCTTCGGCGGCATCGGCGACTCCGGCTTCGGCCGCATCCACGGCGAGGACGGACTGCGCGAGTTCGCCCGCCCGCAGGCCGTGGCCCGCCGCAAGTTCAAGCCGCTGCTCAACCCGATGTCGTTCACCCGCGGCGCCGGCACCGTCCGCCAGCTCCTGGCCATCGTCAAGCTCCGCTACGGCCGCAAGTGACGCTTGGAAAGGACCATTCCTCTCGTTGGATGAGAGGAATGGTCCTTTCCTATCTTCACGACCTGGATGAAGTCACACCCTCAGGATGCCGCGGAGGTCGGCTAGCACGGAGTTCGCCGACAGGACGCCGAGGCCGAGGTACCAGGTCTCGTCGGGCACCTGCTTGGCGTGGCCGGCCTTGACCGCGCCCAGCGTCGGCCACAGCGGGCCGCCGAGCACGCCGGCCTGGCCGGTCTTGGCGGGGGATCCGTAGGTGCCCCAGAGGATCCAGTCGGCGTCGGCCTTGCCGATCTGCTCGGGGCTGACCTCCACGGCCAGGTCGTTGGCCTTGCCGGACTCGGTCACCGGCAGCCCGGTGTCGGCCAGCACGGTGCCGACGAACGACTTGGTGGCGTACAGGCGGATCTTGCCCGGCATGAAGCGCAGCATCGAGATCACCGGCAGCTTGCCCAGCCTGGCCTGCGCGTCCTGGCCCAGCTTCTTGGCCGCGGCCTCGTAGTCGGAGATCAGCTTGTCGGCCTGCTCGGTCTGGTCCAGCGCCGCCGAGTTGAGCCGGAAGTTGCTCTTCCAGGTGTAGCCGGGACGTTCGCTGAACACCGTCGGCGCGATCTTGGCCAGCAGCGGGTACTGCTTCTCGGCCCGCAGCTTGGAGCCGAGGATCAGGTCCGGCTTGAGCGCGGCGATCGCCTCCAGGTTGAGCGTGTTGCTGGTGCCGACGTTGGTCGGCTTGCCGGCCTTGTCGCCGACGTAGGACGGCATGTCAGGGGAGCCGTCGGGAAAGGCGACGCCGACCGGCTGCACGCCGAGCGCGACCACGTTGTCCAGCTCGCCGGTGTCGAGCACGACCACCCGGGTCGGCTTCCTGGCCAGCGTGGTCTTGCCCATGGCGTGGGTGATGGTGCGCGGGAACACGCCGGGCAGCGCGTCGGTCCCGTACTTGGCGGTGCGCGCGCCGGCGTCCTGGAAGCCGGCGCCGCCGACGGCGACCTCGGAACGGCCGTCGGTGGCCGGGGACTGCCCGCAGGCGGTCAACGCCAGCGCGGCCGCGATCAGCACGGCGATTCCCTGGGATCTCATGTTAGGTGAGCCTACCCTTGCGAATTCATGGCTGGCGTGTGATGTGTTCGCGGGGGTAGGAAGGTCGGGCCGGTTGTGTGCCGCGACGAGGGGACACCGCGATGAAGAAGATCATCAACGACCCGTCCACTGTGGTCGACGAAGCCCTGCGGGGGATGGCCCTGGCCCATCCGGACCTGCTGGCGGTGCAACCAGATCCGGCCGTGGTCTGGCGGGCCGACGCCCCGGTCCAGGGCAAGGTCGCGCTGGTCTCCGGCGGCGGCTCCGGCCATGAGCCCATGCACGGCGGCTTTGTCGGCGCGGGCATGCTGGACGCCGCGTGCCCGGGCGCGGTCTTCACGTCGCCGACGCCCGACCAGGTGCAGGCCGCGGTGGAGAAGGTCAACGGCGGCGCGGGGGTGCTGCTGATCGTCAAGAACTACACCGGCGACGTGCTGAACTTCGAGACGGCGGCCGAGTTGATCGCCATGGACGACGTCGACGTGCGTACCGTCGTGATCGACGACGACGTGGCCGTGAAGGACTCGCTGTACACCGCCGGTCGACGCGGCGTGGCCGGCACGGTGTTGCTGGAGAAGATCGTCGGCGCGGCGGCGGAGCAGGGTGCGGACCTCGACCGCTGCGAAGCGTTGGCGCGCAAGGTGGTGGCCGGAGTCCGGTCGCTCGGCCTGGCGCTGACCGCGTGCACGGTGCCGCACGTGGGGCAGCCGAGCTTCGACCTGGCCGACGACGAGTACGAGCTGGGCATCGGCATCCACGGCGAGCCCGGCCGTGAGCGGCGGACCATGGAGCCGGCGGATGTGTTGGTACGTAGGCTGATCGAGCCCGTGGTGGAGGATCTGCCGTTCGCTTCGGGGGACAAAGTGCTGCTGTTCACCAATTCCATGGGCGGCACGCCGCTGGTCGAGCTGTACCTTGCTCACGGCATCGCGGAGAAGTTGTTGGCGGAACGGGGAATCGCGGTCGAGCGTCGACTCGTCGGCCCGTACGTGACCAGTCTGGAGATGCAGGGCATGAGCCTGACGCTGCTGAAGCTGGACGACGAGTTGACCGAGCTGTGGGACGCCCCCGTGCGGACCGCGGCGCTGCGGTGGGGGATGTGACGATGGGCTGCTCGACGGCGGACGTGGTGGCGGCGGTGCGGGCGATGGCCGGGGTCGTGACGGCGCACCGGGACGAGTTGGTCGATCTCGACCGGGTCATCGGCGACGGCGATCACGGTGAGAACCTCAAGCGCGGCTTCGACTTCGTGGTGTCCGCATTGGACACATCCGAAGTGGACAGTCCGGCGGCGGTGCTGAAGCTGGTGGCCAAGACGTTGATCTCCAAGGTCGGCGGCGCGTCCGGACCGTTGTTCGGCACGGCCTTCCTGCGGGCGGCCACCGGGCTGGAGGAAGTTGACGGCGCGTCGGTAGCCGCCGCGCTGCGGGCGGCGCTGGACGGCGTGGTCGCGCGGGGCAAGGCCGAGATCGGCGACAAGACCATGGTCGACGCCCTGCGGCCGGCGGTCGAAGCGGCCGAGGCCGTGCAGGACAAGTCGGTGGCCGAGGTGTTGGCGGCCGCGGCAACCGCGGCCGAAACCGGTGCTGAGTCGACGATTCCATTGGTGGCGCGCAAGGGACGGGCGTCCTACCTGGGCGAGCGTTCGGCCGGGCACCTGGATCCCGGCGCGCGGTCGACCGCGCTGCTGCTGCGGTCGCTGGCCGATTCGGCGAGCGCGTCGTGACCGTTGGACTGGTGATCGTCTCGCACAGCGCCAAGTTGGCCGAGGGTGTGGCCGAACTGGCCGGCCAGATGGCCCCGGACGTGGTGATCAAGGCGGCCGGCGGCATGGAGGACGGCTCCATCGGCACCGACTTCGACCGGGTCTGCACGGCGCTGGAGCAGGCCGACTCCGGCGACGGCGCGGTGCTGCTCTATGACCTCGGCAGCGCCCGGATGATCGCCGACCTGGCCGTGGAGTCGCACGCGAACCCGTTGCGGGCGGTCGTGGTAGACGCACCGGTGGTCGAGGGTGCGGTCGCCGCGGCCGTGGCGGCGCAGGGCGGCGGGGATCTGGCCGGTGTGGCGCGGGCCGCGGGCGAGCGGCCGCCGGAGTTCGGCGAGGAGGCGCCGCCGGCCAGTGGCGAATCTGTCGAACTGGTGCTGCGCAACGACGTCGGCCTGCACGCGCGACCGGCGGCTCTGCTGGTGCGCACGATCGCCAGCCTCAAGGCCGATGTGACCGTCTACCACAACGGACAGCAGGCCGACGCGCGCAGCGTATTGGCGCTGATGGGCCTGTCCGCGGTGGGCGGTGACACGATCAAGGTGGTGGCCGACGGGCCGGACGCGGCCGAGGCGCTGCGGCGGATCGGCAAGCTGGTGGAGATCGAGTTCGAGGAGTAGTCCGACAAAGCACTGAACCGGCCGGGCGGGTCCGGGCGTAGTTGGCGGCGATCGTCTCTGCGAGCACGACCGACCGGCCGGCTCTGTGCTTTTCAGGAAGGACTGCTCATGGTTGTCACCCGGGTGATCGCCGCGGGCGCGGCCATCGCCGCGTTCACCATCGTCGCGGTCGCGCCGGCCGCGTACGCCGACACCAGCAACAACCGCGACAACAACAACGGCAACGCGTCACTGAAGATCGACCCGTCGAAGCGCTCCTACCGCGGCGGCGACCAGATCAAGCTCGACGCGCGGTGCGACTCCGACCGGGCCGACATCGCCGTCTCGGCCGCGCTGGACAACGTCAAGGAATGGATCAGGACCGGTCGCCGGGACTTCAACATCGAGGCCACCGCCCGGGTCCGCAGCGACGTCCGGTCGGGCAACTTCGAGGTCGCCTTCCGCTGCGGCAACCAGAAGCTCTCCGTGACCATCAACGTGGACAACGGCAACCGCGGCGGTGGCGGCAACAACGGCGGTGGCAACAACGGCGGCGGCACCACGACCACCAACACCACCACATCGACCACTGTGGACACTTCGACCACCATGGCGCTGCCGAGCGGCGCGCCGCAGACCGGTGGCCAGGGTCCGACCGACACCGGTTCCGGGCTGCTGCTGGCCGAACTCGGCGGCGTGGCCCTGATCGGCGTCGCCGGTGTCGGCACGGCGGTGGCCCGCCGGCGCAGGCTCGCGGTCCAGCACAGCTGAGGGCGGGCATGGAGCCGACACTGCACATCCCCAGGCCGGGCGGCGAGCGCAAGCCGCCGTCCGGCACGCGGACCACGCTGATCGTCGCCGGTGCGCTGGTCGTCGTGGTCGCGGTGGCCGCGTTCGCGCTCGGCCTCATCCACTCGGCCAAGCCCGAGAACACCGCGCTGACCAGCCCGTCCGCGCCGACCACGAGCCAGCAGGTGGCGACCGTGCCGACCCCGTCGGCCGGCCAGCAGGCCCCGCCGCCGGCCGACAACGGCGGTCGGCCGGCGCTGCCGGTGCGGGTGGACGTGGACACCATCAACGCCCACTCCTCGTTGGTCCAACTCGGACTCAACGCCGACAAGACGGTCGAGGTGCCGCCGGTCAGCCAGCCGCTGCAGGCGGGTTGGTACAAGTTCGGCGTGCGGCCGGGCGAGGTCGGCAAGGCCGTCATCCTCGGACACGTGGACGGCGGCGGGCAGTTGGGCGTGTTCAACAAGCTCGACCAGCTCAAGGCCGGCAACGCGATCAAGGTGACCGAGGCCGGCGGGCAGGTGCTGAACTTCGTGGTGCGGCAGGTTCAGCAGGTGCCCAAGGCCCAGTTCCCGACCCAGGCCGTGTACGGGCCGTCCAGCCAGCGCGAGCTGCGGCTGATCACCTGCGGCGGCGCGTTCGACAAGGCCAGCGGCAACTACGTGGACAACATCATCGTGTCCGCCGTGTTGGCCTAGCCGGTCGTCGGCGTCGGGGCGTGTCGATCCTGGGTGACGCGTCCCGACGCCGGCCCTACTTGCACGATTCGGTGGTGAAGCTCACCCGGTTGAGCGGTCGCGGCATGGCAGTATCTCCGCCAAGCTCGGATGTTACTGACAGGTAGCCAGTCAGTGACGCCGCTTCGATGAGCGCCGGAGGTCCGCCGTGACGCGCGAAATCAGCACCGTTGGAATCGTTGGGCTTGGCACCATGGGTGCGGGCATCGCGGAGGTGTGTGCGCGCAGCGGGCTACGCGTGGTCGCGGTCGAAGTGGACGAGGCGGCGATCGCCAAGGGGCGAGGGCATATCGAGCACTCCACCGAGCGTGCGCTGCGCGGCGGCAAGCTCGATGAGGCCGGTCGTGCCGAGCTGTTGGACCGGATCTCTTGCGCCACAAGTCTTTCCGCACTGGCCGACGTCGACCTGGTGATCGAGGCCGTGCCGGAGAACCTGGCCCGGAAGGCCGAGATCTTCGCCCAGCTGGACAAGATCGTGCGGCCCGAGGTGATCCTCGCGTCCAACACGTCCTCGCTGTCCATCACCGAGATCAGCGTGCACACCGGGCGGCCGGGCAAGGTGCTGGGGCTGCACTTCTTCAACCCCACGCCGGTGCTCAAGCTGGTCGAGGTGGTGCGCACCGTCGTCACCGAGCACGACGTGGTCGACGACGCGGTGGCTTTCCTCGGCGGGCTGGGCAAAACGCCGGTGGTGATCGGCGACCGGGCCGGCTTCATCGCCAACGCGCTGCTGTTCGGCTACCTCAACCACGCCGTCCGGATGTACGAGAGCCGTTACGCCACAAGGGAAGACCTCGACGCCGCGATGCGCTACGGCTGCGGGTACCCGATGGGACCGTTGGCCCTGCTGGATCTCATCGGCCTGGACACCGCGTACGAGATCCTCGACACGATGTACCACCAGTCCCGCAACAGGTTGCACGCCCCCGCGCCGATCCTCAAGCAGATGATCACCGCCGGGCTGCTCGGCCGCAAGTCCGGCCGTGGCTTCTACACCTACGAGGCTCCCGACTCGCCGGTTGTCGTTTCCGACTCCGCGGTCTCGGCTTCGGTCGCCGGCACGCCGCG
>DATJJB010000776.1:0-13790 GCA_035492655.1 Kutzneria sp.
GAGGTGGTGGGGGAGCAGGAAGGGGGTGGGGGAGAACGGCCATGGGAGGTGAGGGAGCGAGGCGGTGGGGGAGTAGGAAGGAGGGGAGAACGGGCACGGGCAGGAAAGACGGGCGAGGTGGTGGAGGGGCGGTGCGGGAGAAGGGAAGGGGATGGGGGAGAGCGGCCATGGGAAAGAGGGAGGCGGTGGAGGCACCGCGTGCGGCGCGGGCACCCGTCGGAACTGCGGCGCGAGCAGCCGGCGGGCTGAGCTGAGCATCGACGTAACTCCGGGGCGGCCGACCGCAGCGGGCATGCATAGCGGCGGGGGCTTCGTGGTAACCCTCGGTCATGGCTACGCGGACGAAGGAGACGGAGCGCAAGTACGAGCCGGTGGATGAGGGGCTGCTGGCGGGGGTGCCGGGGGCGGCGGTGGTGGGTAGCGGCGAGGAGCTGCTGCTGGACGCGGTGTATCACGACACGGCTGACCTGCGCCTGGCCCGTAGCGGCGTGACGCTGCGACGGCGCTCGGGGGGTGCGGACGCGGGCTGGCATTTGAAGCTGCCGATCAAGGGTGACGCCCGGGACGAGATCAGGGCGAAGGACACGAAGAAGGACGCGAAGCGGGTGCCGAAGGAGCTGGCGGATCTGGTCCTGGGTCTGACCAGGGGGGAGCCGATGGCGCCGGTGGCGCACATCAGAACGAGGCGTAAGCGGTGGGAGCTGCTCGACAAGGACGGGCGGGTGGCGGCTGAGCTGGTTGAGGACGACGTCGAGGCGCAGGCGCTGGGCGTGAACGACCAGACGAAGGCCTGGCGTGAGGTCGAGGTGGAGCTGGTGGCGGGCGGCCGGGAGGTGTTCGAGGCGGTGGAGCGGACGCTGGGCCGGCCGTCGAAGTCGCCGGCGAAGGTGCTGCGGCTGCTCGAAGATCGGCTCCCGAAGCGGTCGAAGGCGCCGGATCGGATCACGGGGTACGTGCGGGAGCAGGTCGAGGAGATGCGCCGGCAGGACCTGCGGATTCGGCAGGATGCCGAGGACGCGGTGCATCAGATGCGGGTGGCCGGTCGGCGGATCCGGAGCGTTCTCCAGGCGTACAAGGGATCCCGAGCGCTGCGGGAAGAGCTGCGCTGGCTGGGCACGGTGCTGGGCGAGGCGCGTGACCTGGAGGTCCTGCACGGTCACCTCCGGGAACAGATAGACGGGCTGCCGGACGAACTGGTGCTGGGCAATGTCCGCCAGCGGCTGACGGAGACGTTCGTGCCCCGTGAGCAGGAGGCCCGCGCGAAGGTGACGGAAGCGTTGCGCGGCAAGAGGTACTTCGCGCTGCTGAACCGGCTGGACAACGTCAAGCTCCGGCTGCGCGACCCGAAGAAGCGGCTGCGTAAGACGAAGAAGCGGGTCGTCAAGGCCTGGCGGGACGAAGCGAACAACCGAGGAACCCTGCACGACGTGCGCAAGGCGGGCAAACGCGCCCGGTACGCGGCGGAAGCGGCGGGCAAGGAGAAGCTGGCCCGGCGCATGAAGAAGCTGACCAAACGTCTCGGCGCGCATCAGGATTCCGTTGTGGCACGGCAGGAACTCCGGGCCATCGGCATCCAGTCCCATTTGGACGGAGACAACGCCTACACCTACGGGCTGCTGCACGGGTGTGAGCTAGGTCGCGCCGAGAAAGCGTTGCGGCGCAAGGTTTGAGCATCGCCCGGACGGGAACCCTCAGGTCAGAGGAAGGGAGGCTCACAACAATGAGCACCGAGCGTAAGTTCGAAGGCAAGGCCGACGAGGTCAAGGGCAAGGTCAAGGAGGGCGTCGGCGACGCCACCGGCAACGAGCAGTTGCAGGCCGAGGGTCGTGGCGACCAGGTCAAGGGCGGCCTGAAGCAGGCCGGCGAGAAGGTCAAGGACGCGGCCGAGAAGGTGAAGGACGCGGTAAAGGGCAAGTGATCTGCCCGCGAATCGCCCGCGCTCAGCGTTTGCTGGGCGCGGGCGATGGGTATCTATACCCGCGGTGAACGCGAACAAGGGACGCCCTGATGATCGAAGAAGACGTGAAGACGCTGCCCCTGTCCGGTGAGCTCGACGTCGGCACCCAGGCGGCGACCTCGGCGCGCATCGCTGAGGCGCTCGACGAGTCGCCCCGGTTTCTGGTGCTCGACCTGCGGGACGTTGACTTCCTCGGCTCGGCCGGCCTGTCGGTGCTGATCGAGACGCAGCGCGCGGCGCAGGCCCGGGGCATCGGCGTGTGCCTGGTCGCGACCCGGCGGGCGACGCTGCTGCCGCTGGAGCTGACCGGGCTGACCACGATGTTCCCGGTGTTCGCGTCCCCGGAGGACGCGGCCCGCTCAGCGCGCGCGCAGCGCGAGCAGGCAGGTGTCATCCCGAGCGTTGGCGCCAACGTGCGCCAGTAGCCGGTCGGCGTACTGCTCGATGCCCTCGACGGTGTGCGCCGCGACCGTCACGAGGTCGTCGAGGCACTCGTCGATGTCCTGGTTGGGCCGCTCCACCAGCCCGTCGGTGAACAGCACGAGCCGGTCGCCGGGGGCAAGGACCAGCGTGTTCTCCTCGTACCGTGGCGAGCTGAACGCCCCGAGCAGGGGACCGGGCGGCAGTGGCAGCAGGGACGCGACCCCGTCCCGTACCAGCAGCGGCGGCAGGTGCCCGGCCCGCGCCCAGACCAGCGTCGAGGTCGAAGCGTCGTAAAGCCCACACAGCACGGTCCCGCTGACCCGTTCGGGCAGCGCGGCGGCGCTCGTGTTCAGCCAGGCCAGCATCTGGGCCGGGGGAGCGCCGGTCATGGCCAGCCCACGCAGCGCGTTCCGCATCGCGATCATGCCCGTGACCACGGGAATCCCGTGTCCGGCGATATCGCCGACCACCAGCAGCAACTGCCCGGACGGCAGCGCGACGGCGTCGTACCAGTCGCCACCGACCAGGTGTTGGGTGGCGGCCGGCTGGTAGCGCACGGCGATCTCCAGCCCGGCGGTCTGCGGCAGCTGCGTAGTCGGCGGAATGATGGCGTGTTGCAGCTGGATGGCCAGCTTCTGCTGCTCGTCGGCGCGCTCGGCGGTCACTTCCAGCGCGAATTCGGTGTGGTACTCGGACGTCACGTCCTGCCACGCCCCGCGCAGCTCCACCACCTCCCCGGCGGCATCCAGCACCGGCTCGGCGAACAGCCGCAGCTGCCGGTCGGGCTTCTTGAACACGGCGGTGGCCGGCCGACGGCCGTTGATCACGGTGTGCAGCAGCCGGCCCATGGTCGACTGGCCGTCCGGACCGATCTCGGCGGCCAGCTCCCGCAGCGGCATCGGATGCCCGACGCCGATCACGTCGGTCAGCCGCGGCGTCCACGTCACCCGCCCGGTGACCAGGCTTTCCTCCCAGCCGCCGAGCCCACCGGCCCGCAGCGCGTTCTCGGCCAGCTCGGCGTCCCCACGCTGCCGCCAGCTGATCGCCACGCCGTCGTACAGCCGGGCGACCCGCACCCGGCGCTCCTCGTCGAGGAACTCCTCGCTGACCCCGGTCTCCAGCACCCGCACGGCCCGCTCGAACAGCCCGTCGGCCTTCGCCGCGAACGGGAACAGGGCCAGCAGCCGCTCACCGATCATGTCCGCCGGCGGCAGCGGCCAGCCCTCGCCCACGTGGTCCACGACGAAGTCGACGACCTCGCCGTCGGCCCGCTCGGCCCGGGCCGTGAGCACGGCGTCCACGAGGCTGTCCAGCAGCCCGAGCAGCCAGGACTGCTCCCCCGCCACGTCGGTCAGGGCGCTGGCGCACAGGTCGGCCAGCGCGGCCAGTTCGCTGCGCTGGCCTGCGGTGAACTCCCGTCGCGGCACCGGCCAGCAGATCTCCATCGCGCCCAGCACGGCCCGGCTGTTGCGGATCGGCAGCACCGCACGGGCCCCGCCCGGCCAGCGCTCGGCCGCCGGGGCGAGAGCGGGATCCGACACGCCGGCCCGCAACCAGAGCTGCCGTTGCTCCACCACGGCGGTGCGCACGTTGGTGGCGAACTGGGGCGGCAGCTGACGCCATCGGCTGGCCTCCGCCACCCCCAGTCCCCGCTCGCCGACCAGCCCCAACGTGCCGTCCGGCTCGACCCGCCAGATCGCCAGCGCCACGGCACCGGTCGGCAGCAGGGCCTCGGTGAACACGGCGTCGGCCAGGGCGTCGCCGTCACGGGCGGTCGACACGCGGGTCTCGGCCAGCCGCATCCCCAGCACGGGGATGTCGCCGCTTGGCGGCGGCGGGGCCGTCTCCATCAGCTCGGCGGCCATTTCCAGCGGCGTCAGCCCGACGCTCTCGGCCAGCGTGTGCAGGTGCTGGGTGGCGTGGGCCAGGCTGCCGCCGACCCGCTCGACCAGCCGGCCCTTGGCCTGTTCGAGCACGGCTTCGGCGGCGGCCCGCGCCCGGAGCCGCGCGAGCTGCTCCCGCTGATGGGCCACCAGCCGGGCGAGCCGTTCGAGGTCGGACACCGGGCGAGTGTAGAAGTGTCCGTGGCGTGATGCTCGCGTGCCAGGATGGATCTCCGGGGTACGGACGCGGTGGGAGCGGTAGATGGTCGTGGAGGGCAAGGCCGTGCAGAACGAGCGGCTCCAGCAGCTGCTCCAGGGCCTCAAGGCGGTGCGTGACGGCGACTTCAGCACGCGGCTGCCGCGGGTCGACGACGTGCTGATGGACGAGATGTCCGACGTCTTCAACGGCATGGTCGACCAGCTCGCGCTGTTCACGTCCGAGGTCACCCGGGTGGCCCGCGAGGTCGGCACCGACGGCAAGCTGGGCGGCCAGGCCACCGTCCCGGGCGTGTCGGGCACCTGGAAGGACCTGACCGACTCGGTGAACGCGATGGCCGGCAATCTGACCGGCCAGGTCCGCGACATCGCCGAGGTGGCCACCGCGGTGGCCAAGGGCGACCTGACCCAGAAGATCACCGTGGACGTCAAGGGCGAGATGCTGGCCCTGAAGAACACCATCAACACGATGGTCGACCAGCTGTCCTCGTTCGCCGACGAGGTGACCCGGGTGGCCCGCGAGGTCGGCAGCGAGGGCCGGCTGGGCGGTCAGGCGACGGT
Organism: Kutzneria sp.; assembly: GCA_035492655.1. Classification (GTDB taxonomy): domain Bacteria; phylum Actinomycetota; class Actinomycetes; order Mycobacteriales; family Pseudonocardiaceae; genus Kutzneria. Next base: position 5,041 of record DATJJB010000776.1, read on the forward strand.
GCCCGGCGTGGCCGGCACCTGGCGCGACCTCACGACGTCGGTGAACTTCATGGCCGGAAACCTGACCGACCAGGTCCGCAACATCGCCCAGGTGACCACGGCGGTGGCCAAGGGCGACCTGACCCAGAAGATCACCGTCGACGCCCGCGGCGAGATCCTGGAGCTCAAGAACACCATCAACACCATGGTCGACCAGCTGTCGGCCTTCGCCGACGAGGTCACGCGGGTGGCCCGCGAGGTCGGCACCGACGGCATCCTCGGCGGCCAGGCCCAGGTGCCCGGCGTCGGCGGCACCTGGCGGGCGCTGACCACGTCGGTGAACTTCATGGCCGGCAACCTGACCTCCCAGGTGCGGTCGATCGCCCAGGTCACCACCGCCGTCGCCAAGGGCGACCTGACGCAGAAGATCACGGTCGACGTCAAGGGCGAGATGCTGGCCCTGAAGAACACCGTGAACACGATGGTCGACCAGCTGTCCTCGTTCGCCGACGAGGTCACCCGGGTGGCCCGCGAGGTGGGCACCGACGGCAAGCTGGGCGGCCAGGCCGACGTCAAGGGCGTGTCCGGCACCTGGAAGGACCTCACCGACTCGGTGAACGTCATGGCCGGCAACCTCACCGACCAGGTGCGGTCCATCGCCCAGGTGACCACGGCGGTGGCCCGCGGCGACCTGACGCAGAAGATCCGGGTCGACGCCCGCGGCGAGATCCTGGAGCTCAAGGACACCATCAACACGATGGTCGACCAGCTGTCGGCCTTCGCCGACGAGGTCACCCGGGTGGCCCGCGACGTCGGCACCCAGGGCGACCTGGGCGGTCAGGCCATCGTGCGTGGCGTGTCGGGCACCTGGAAGGACCTCACCGACAACGTCAACGTGATGGCGTCCAACCTGACCGGTCAGGTGCGGTCGATCGCCCAGGTGGCCACCGCGGTCGCCCAGGGCGACCTGACCAAGCGGATCCGGGTCGAGGCCAAGGGCGAGATCGCCGGCCTGGCCGACACCATCAACACCATGGTCGACACGCTGTCGGCGTTCGGTGACGAGGTCACCCGGGTGGCCCGCGAGGTCGGCACCGAGGGCATGCTCGGCGGCCAGGCCCGGGTGCCCGGCGTGTCCGGCACCTGGAAGGACCTCACCGACTCGGTGAACGTCATGGCCGACAACCTGACCTCGCAGGTGCGGTCGATCGCCCAGGTGACCACGGCGGTGGCCCGCGGCGACATGTCCAAGAAGATCGACGTCGACGCGCGCGGCGAGATCCTGGAGCTCAAGACCACCATCAACACGATGGTCGACACGCTGTCCTCGTTCGCCGCCGAGTCGACCAGGGTGGCCCGCGAGGTCGGCCGGGAGGGCCGCCTCGGCGTGCAGGCCGAGGTCGAGGGCGTGTCCGGCACGTGGAAGCGGCTCACCGAGAACGTCAACGAGCTGGCGCTGAACCTGACCCACCAGGTGCGGGCCATCGCCGAGGTGACCAGCGCGGTGGCCACCGGCGACCTGACCCGGTCCATCACGGTCGAGGCGCAGGGCGAGCTCGCCGAGCTCAAGGACAACATCAACTCGATGGTGCGGTCGCTGCGCGAGACGACGACGGCCAACGAGGACCAGGACTGGCTCAACACCAACCTGGCCCGGTTCTCCGGGCTGATGCAGGGCCACCGCGAGCTGCGCACGGTGGCCGAGCTGATCATGAACGAGCTGACGCCGCTGGTCGACGCCCAGCTCGGCACGTTCTTCCTGGCCGAGTCCGGCCCGGAGGGCGTCACGCTGCGGCTGGTCGCCGGCTACGGCCACGACGGCTCGCTGACCACCGAGTTCCGGCTGGGCCAGTCGCTGGTCGGGCAGGTGGCCAGCACCAAGAAGGCCATCCTGGTCGAGCACACGCCGGCCGACTACGTGCGGATCGCCTCCAGCCTCGGCTCGGCCGGCCCGGCCAACCTGATCGTGCTGCCCATCGTGTTCGAGGACCAGGCCCTCGGCGTGATCGAGCTGGCCTCGTTCGGCCGGTTCACGCCGGTCCAGCGGGACTTCCTCGAGCAGCTGATGGAGACCATCGGCGTCAACGTGAACACGATCATCGCCAACGCCCGCACCGACTCGCTGCTGGCCGAGTCCCAGCGGCTCACCCAGCAGCTGCGGGCCCGCTCCGAGCAGCTCCAGGAGCAGCAGGGCGAGCTGCGCCGGTCCAACGCCGAGCTGGCCAGGCAGAACCGGGACATCGAGGTCAAGAACTTCGAGATCGAGCAGGCCCGCCAGGAGCTGGAGGAACGGGCCCAGCAGCTGGCCCTGACCTCCAAGTACAAGTCCGAGTTCCTGGCCAACATGTCGCACGAGCTGCGCACGCCGCTCAACAGCCTGCTCATCCTGGCCCGGCTGCTGGCCCAGAACCCCAGCCGCAACCTGACGCCCAAGCAGGTCGAGTTCGCCAACGTGATCCACTCCGCCGGCACCGACCTGCTCCAGCTGATCGACGACATCCTCGACCTGTCCAAGGTCGAGGCGGGCAAGATGGACATCCACCCGGAGCGGTTCCCGCTGCCGCAGCTGCTGGAGTACGTGCGGGCCACGTTCCAGCCGCTGACCGTGGAGAAGGGGCTCGGCTTCGGCGTGCAGGTGGCGCCGGACGTGCCCGAGCACCTCTACACCGACGAGCCCCGGCTGCGGCAGGTGCTGCGCAACCTGCTGTCCAACGCGGTCAAGTTCACCGAGACCGGCCGGGTCAACCTGGCCGTGCGGCTGGCCGGCGACACCGTCGAGTTCGCCGTCTCGGACACCGGCATCGGCATCGCCCCGGACAACCTGGAGACCATCTTCGGCGCGTTCCAGCAGGCCGACGGCACCACCAGCCGCCGGTACGGCGGCACCGGCCTCGGCCTGTCGATCAGCCGCGAGGTGGCCTACCTGCTCGGCGGCGAGATCAAGGCCGAGAGCGAGCTCGGCGTCGGCAGCACGTTCACCCTGCACCTGCCGGTCGAGCCGGACTTCGCCGAGCCGGCGCCGGCGCCGGAGACGGCCGCGCCGGATGCCCGGCGGCGGGTGCTGGTGCTGGAGTCCGGCGGCGACGAGCTGTCCACGCTGGCCCGGCAGGTCGCGGTGACCCTCGGCGACCCGCACGTGACGGTGGCCGCCACCCCGGACGAGGCCGTGTCGGCGCTGATCGCCGCCCCGCACCAGGCCGTTGTCGTCGACCTCAACCTGCCCGAAGCCATGTCGCTGACGTTCCTCAAGCGGCTGGCCAACCACCCCGACCTGGTCGCGCTGCCGGTGTTCGCCTACCTGTCGCGGCCGCTCACCCCGGCCCAGGACCGGCTGCTCCAGTCGCACGTCCGCAACCGGGCCGTCGACCTGGTCAGCAGCGTCGACGCGCTGCGCGAGCGGCTGGTGCGGCAGCTGTCCACCGAGGAGCACGCGCACGAGGGCCTGCGCGGGCGCAAGGTGCTGGTCATCGACGACGACGTGCGCAACGTGTTCGCCATCGTGGGCATGCTGGAGACGTACGGCATGACCGTGCTGCACGCACCCAACGGCCGCAAGGGCATCGAGGTGCTGCTGGCCAACTCCGACATCGACCTGATCCTGATGGACGTGATGATGCCGGAGATGGACGGCTACGCCACCACCGCCGCGGTGCGGGCCATGGTCCAGTTCGCCGACCTGCCGATCATCGCCGTCACGGCCAAGGCCATGCAGGGCGACCGGGAGAAGAGCATGGCCTCGGGGGCCAACGGCTACGTGACCAAGCCGGTGGACGCCGATCAGCTGCTCGACACGATGCAGACCGTGCTGGGCGAGACGGTGTCGGGTGGCACCGGCGAGAACTGATCGGTGCCGTATTCTGCGGCGTCAGTCGACCATGGGAGAGCACGTGCCCGAGAACTCCGGCTCCTTCGCCGCCGCCACCGAGCTGGTCGGCGGCGTCGCCGTCGTGCGCCTGGCCGGTGAGCTGGACATGCAGACCGTGCCGGCGGCCACCCTCGAGCTGGACAACGCACTCGGGAGCGGCCCGGCCGGCCTGGTGGTCGACCTGACCGGCCTGACCTTCCTGGCCTCGGCCGGCCTGGCCATGTTGGCCGCCGTGAGCGAGCAGGCCGGGCAGGCGTCGGTGGCCCTGCGGTTGGCCGCCGACAGCCGCGTCGTGCTGCGCCCGCTGCAGATCACCGGCCTCGACGCCGGTTTCGACATCCGGGACTCCGTGCCGTCCGCCCTCGACGGTCTCGGCTAGCGGCCGAGCGCCTTCTCCAGCTCCTTCTTGGTCATCTTCGACCGGCCCCTGATGTTGCGCTGGCGGGCCTCGTTGTAGAGCTGGTCCCTGGTCGGGCCCTGCGCGCCGGAGTGCGAGCGCTTGCCGCCGCGGTGCTGCGGCGACACGTCCTTCGTGGACGACCGGCTCGCGGTGCGGGACTCGCCCGCCTGGGCCCGGTTCTTGTTCACCACGCGGGCCGCGATCTCCTTGGCCCGTTTCGTGCTCGCGCCGCGCTCCTGCGACTGCTCCTTGATGTGCTCGTACTGCCGTTCCCGTTTCTTGCTCCACGCCTGCGGCATGACTGCGCACCTCCTCGGACCCTCGGATACCCACGGATGCGGGCCGCTATGCTGGGACGACCGGTGGTGGGGAGGTGCAGGTGTCGGTCGACCCCGATGTCGACGTCCATGTCCCGGCGCAACGACGTGAACTGGCCCGCACCCATGGCGGTGTGCTGGTGGTGATCGCGCTCGGCGGCGGGCTCGGGGCGTCGGCCCGTTACGGCATCGCCCAGTTGCTGCCGACCACACCGGACCATTTTCCGTGGGGCACGTTCCTCATCAACGTGCTGGGCTGCTTCCTGATCGGCGTGCTGATGGTCCGATGGGGACAGCGGCCGCTGCTGCGACCGTTCCTCGGCGTGGGCATTCTGGGTGGTTTCACCACTTTTTCCACCTATGCCGTGGAAACCCGGGCCATGCTCACGCCCGGGCAGGTGCCGCTGGCGATGGCCTACCTGTTCGGCACGCTGGCCGCGGCGATGCTCGCGGTGCTGGCCGGCGTGGCGCTGATGCGGGCGCTGACCAGGAAGCCGGTGGCGGTGTGACCCTGGTGCTGGTGTTCGTCGGCGCGATGGTCGGCGCCCCGCTGCGCTACCTGACCGACCGGACCGTGCAGGTCCGGCATGACTCGATCTTCCCGTGGGGCACCATGACGGTGAACATCGTCGGCTGCCTGGTGCTGGGATTCCTGGCTGGGCTGGGGACAACGCTACCCAGCGGGGTGGCGGCCCTGGTGGGCACCGGTTTCTGCGGGGCGCTGACCACGTACAGCACCTTCAGCTACGAGACGCTGCGGCTGATCGAGCAGAAAGCCTATGTGTACGCGGTGATGAACGTCCTGATCAGCCTGATCGCCGGGCTGGGCGCGGTGTTCCTGGGCTACGCACTGGCCGCATGAGCGACACTCGGTTACTGGCCTCGCCGGGCTTCCGGCTGTTCTGGGCGTCCGACGCCGTCTCCATGACCGGCTCGTACGTGACGACGGTCGCGGTGCCGCTGCTGGCGGTGAACACGCTGCACGCCACCGGCACCGAGTTCGGCCTGCTGCGGGCGGCGAACTGGTTGCCGTACCTGCTGTTCGGCGTGGTCGCCGGCGTGCTGGTGGACCGCTACCACCGCAAGCCGATCCTGGTCGGGGCCGACCTGGCGCGGTTCGGGCTGATGGGTCTGATCCCGCTGCTGGCGGCGTGGCACCGGCTGTCCATGCCGGTGCTGATCGTGCTGACGGCGCTGATCGGCGCGCTGTCGCTGGCCTACGACGCCGCGCACCAGTCGTTCCTGCCGCGGCTGGTGCCGACGGCCCGGCTGGCCGACGCGAACGCGCGGCTCCAGCAGACGGACTCGGCCGCGCAGATGGTGGGGCCGGCGCTGGCCGGCGCGTTGGTGCAGGCGGTCGGCGCGGCCGCGGCTGTGCTGGTGGACGCGGTGTCCTTCCTGTTCTCCGGCCTGCTGCTGGCCCGGGTGCGGGTCGACGAGCCGGTCGAGCGGCCCGAGTCCCGCAACCTGCGGCGGGAGATGCGCGAGGGCCTGGCCTGGGTGTACCGGCATCCGGTGCTGGTCGCGATGGCGCTCACCGGCCACGTGTGGTTCTTCTTCAGCGCCATCGTCGGCACCGTCATCCCGCTCTATCTGCAATGGGTGCTGCGCGTCGACTCGTTCGGCTACGGCGTGGTCGTGGCCGCCGCCGGCGTCGGCGGGGTGCTCGGCGCGTTGCTGTCCACCCGGCTCGGGCGGCGTTTCGGCGGCGGGCCCACGATCGTCGTCGGGCACTGGCTGACGCCGCTGGCCTACCTGCTGATCCCGTTGGGCGGCAACGCGACCGTCGGCCTCATCCTGGTCACCGCGGCCCAGTTCCTGTTCGGTCTCGGCATCGGCGTGCAGGGCCCGCTGGAGATGGGCTACCGGCAGTCGGTGACCCCGGATCGCTTGCAGGGCCGGATGAACGCCACCATGCGGTCGTTCAACCGGGGCTCGCTGGTGATCGGCGCGCTGCTGGGCGGCGTGCTGGCCGACTGGATCGGCATCCCGGCCACGCTGTGGGTGGGCATCGTCGGCCTGGTCGTGCAGGCCGTGGCGGCGACGCTGTCCCCGCTGCGCACGATCCCCTAATCCTCAGCGACCGCCAGGAACGTCACCGTGCCGCCGCCGCCCGTGCCGACGATGGCGCGATCGAAGGTGTAATGGGTGAGCGGGTTCCAGCTCAGCGGGCTGGGCTTGCCGTGCTCGCTCCACTGGCTGACATAGGAGAGGTCGCAGTTGCTCCACCAACGCGCATCCGGCCCGAGCACGTCCACCAGTTGCGCCAGCATGGTCGTCGCCTCGGCCGTGCGGATCGGACCGGTCTCGACGCCGTAGGCGAGGTCGCGGGTGCAGATGTTGACCAGAAAGGCCAGCAGACGGTCGGCCGGCAGGTCGATCGGCAGCAGCGCCGCGGCGACTTCCTCGGCGGTGGTCGGCAGCTTGCCGTGCGAGCTCGCGGGCGGGTAGGGCCAGGCGATGTCGCCGGTCAGCATGGAGTGCAGTGGCTGCGCGAACTCTTCGCCGGTCTCGACCACCGAGATCCGCAGCGGCAGATCCTGCTCCGTCAGAGGGTGCAGCAACGCGCGGACGGCGATCACGCGTGCACCCTATCGCGGCCACGGTGGCGTACCGCCTGGAGCGAAGGCATACTGCGGCCATGAGTCGACCGACGCGGGGCTTCGTCGGCAAACGACGGGCCCCGAGGGACCGGCGGTTGCCGCCCGGCCAGTACGACATCGGCCGCGACTTCCCGGTGCTGACCGCGGAAGTCACGCCGCGGGTGCACACCGACCGCTGGACCATGACGGTCGACGGCCTGGTGCGCAAACCCGGCAAGTGGACGTGGGACGAGCTGCACGCGCTGCCGCAGGAGGAGTACCGCGGCGACATCCACTGCGTCACCACGTGGTCGAAGTTCGACACCCGGTTCGGCGGCGTCAGCATCGACCTGCTGCTGGACCAGGCCGAGCCGCTGGACAACGCCACGCACGTGCTGGCCACCTCGACCACCGGCTACACCACCAACCTGCCGCTGGAGCACCTGCGCAACGGCAAGGCCTGGCTGGTCTGGACGCACGAGGGCAAGCCGCTGCACCGCGACCACGGCGGCCCGGTGCGGCTGCTGGTGCCGCACCTGTACTTCTGGAAGAGCGCCAAATGGGTCACCAAGCTGACCCTGCTCGACCACGACGTGCAGGGCTTCTGGGAGCGCAACGGCTACCACGACCTGGGCGACCCCTGGCGGGAACAGCGGTACCAAGGTGACTGACCCCCGCGGCTGGCGGTACGCCAAGGTCGTCTCGACGAGCCACGACACCCCGCACAGCGTGACGCTGCGGCTGGACGTGCCGGATCGGGTGCGCCATCTGTCCGGCCAGCACTACGTGATCCGGCTGACCGCCGAGGACGGCTATCGGGCGCAGCGCTCGTACTCCGTGGCGTCCGCGCCGGACGACCCGCTGCTGGAGCTGTTCGTGGAACGGCTCGAGGACGGCGAGGTCTCCACGTACCTGGCCGATGTCGTGCTGCCCGGCGACGAGCTGGAGGTCCGCGGCCCGATCGGCGGCTGGTTCGCGTGGAACGGCAGCACGCCGGCGCTTGGCGTCGGCGGCGGCTCCGGCGTCGTGCCGATGATTTCCATGCTGCGGCACAATTCCGACAACTTTCGCGTCGCGGCCTCGGTGCGCACGGCCGCGGATCTGCCGTACGCCGCCGAACTCACGGCCGCCGGGGCGCTGATCGCCGTGACCCGCGAGGACTTCGACGGCCGGGCGATGGGTCGGTTGACCGCGCGGGAACTGCTGCCCCTCTACACGCCCGGCGCCATCTGCTACGTCTGCGGATCGGCCGCTTTCGCCGAGGCGGCAAGCATGTTGCTGCTCGACATCGGGGTGCCGACCGAGGACATCCGGGTCGAAAGGTTCGGCCCCTCAGGCTGATTCATCGTTCGGACAGCTGGCGTTCATGGCACGGATGCCCCATCCGCCTAGGTTCTGCGCGTTGCCGAGCTGAGGAGACCCCGCATGTCCGACAAGCACACTGTCAGCCGAAGAGGGGCGTTGGGCCTGTTCGGCGCGACCGCCGTCGCGGCCCCGCTGCTCGGCACCGCCACCGCGGAAGCCGCCACGCCCGCGTTCGTGCCGAGCGTCGGCAACGGCGCCACCCCCGTGCAGGGCCTGCACCTCCAGTTCGGGGCCGACCCGGC
>DATJJB010000777.1:0-3733 GCA_035492655.1 Kutzneria sp.
CGCCCCAGCGTGCCCGAATACTGCCGCTGAACTCCCGCCGAGGCCCGGCCCTTCTTGGCGAATCCCGTCTCATCGGCGATCAGCACCCCGTCCCGGTCCCCGATGTGTTCCACCACGTAGTCGCGCACATCGTCGCGCACCATGCCGCGGTCCCAGCCCGGGCTACACAGCAGCGCCTGCATCCCGTCCGGCGAACCGTCACCGGCCTGCTCCGCGAGGGTCCACCCGTTCCGCCGTTCCAACGGCGCCAGCAACCCCCGCCCATACGCGAAGGCACGTTTGCGCGGCTCCACCCGCGAAAACCGCCCGGCGATCCGCGCCAGCAGATCCCCAAGCTCGTCGTCCCACGACGCAACCAACCAAACGCTGACCACAACGGAGACTAACGAACGACACCCTAGAAGTCACGAAGCCCAGTTGCAGTATTAACCAGCCGCACATAGCCGCCGTCGGAGTCGGCGAGGCGGAACTGCTGGTTGCTGCCGCCGTTGTCGGCCCACTGCACGATCTGCGCGCCGTCGGCGGTCGACGCGCTGTAGACGTCGAGGACCTTGCCGGAGTGCCGGGCGCGAACCTTGTAGTAGCCGCCGCCGGCGTCGGCGAACTGGAACTGCTGGTTGGCGGCGTTGGTGCGGGCCCACTGGATGAGGTTGGCGCCGTCGGCGGTGGACGCGCCGTTGACGTCGAGGGCCTTGCCACTGTTGCGGTTCACCAGCACGTACCAGGCGGTGGTGTCGACCGTCGCCGCCGAGGCGGCCGACATGTTCAGCACCGCCACGCCGGCGCCGACCAGTGTGGTCACCACCGCGACGGCGATGCCCAGGCGTCGTCTACTTCGCTGCGTCTTCATTTGGGGTGTACTCCTTCAGGGGTGTCTATCGGGTGCAGCCGAGCTGCCACTGGACCCTGACGGTGAAGCTCCGTCGAAGGGGTTGTTTGCGCTCACATGAAGCCGGAATTGGCTCAGCGTGTTTGAAACGGCGGGTTCATGGCTTACGAGTACGGCGGTACCACAACAGCATCCCGGTGGCGGCGCCGGCGCTCAGTAGCGCGGCGACGCCGACCAGCCAGATGGAGCCGGCACCGCCGAGAGACGCGACCGGGGTGGCCGATACCTTGGCGTCGTCCACTTGCGGAACCGCTGACGTCGATATGGGAAGTAGCCACCCGGACTGCGGTGCTGACGCAGGGCTCGCGGATGTCGACCCGATGACGGTCGGGGAGGATCTCTTCGGAGTTGGCGATACGGCGGTTGTCGGCGGGGCCGTCGTCGACCGCGGGAGCGTGGTGGAGCCGCCCACCGCTATGTCGGAGCTCCCGCTGCTGTGATATCCCTCGGTCGCGAGAATCATGTAGTTGAAGCGGCCCAGCTGCATCCCGTAGCGGGCCCACGCATCGAAGTGGTTACCACTCGTTATGGTGCCACCCGTTCTCTTGGACTGTCGGACGCTCCAGTACTGATTGAACGTCGCGGTGCCGACGATGGACGGGGCGTTGTATCGCGTCGTTTCGTAGATGTCATACGTACCGCCGTCACTGGTGACCGTGCCCTTGAACGTTCCCGTGGGCCGGTAAGTCCCCCAGCTGTCCACGACGTAATATTCCACGAGTGGATCGGTCGTCCATCCGTACAGGGCCAGATACGCATTGCCCGACGGATTGAAGCGGCCCGAGTAGCTCACACTCCTGCGTCCACCGATGGCCCAGCCCTTACCGGCAACAAAGTTTCCGGCGTTGCTCCAGGAAGTGCTGTAGCCGCCGCCGGGCCGGAGCGTCATGGATGTCGATCCAGCCCCATCGGTCCAGAACGAATAGTAGTAGCCGTCGTTGGTTCCGGTTTGACTCGAGGTGATGGTTGTGTCGGCGTTGGCCGTGCCGGGCAGGATCAGTGCGACCAGCGCCGTGGCACAGGCACCGCCGATGAGCGTTACGGTGCGGCCGCCACTGCGCCGCTTTGGTCGGGCGGGAGCGTCGTTCACATGCGTGCTTCCTCGTGCGTAGGGATTCATGGGGCTACCAGCTCAGCGGCAGGCTGCCGATGAACGCGCTGAGCCGGTCGGCGATGAGCTGGTCGTCGTGGGTGGAGTAGTGGTAGTGGCAGCCGCTGGAGTCCAGGCCGCTGCCGTCGAGGAGCCAGTAGCGGACCCGGCTGTCGCCGGCGGCGTTGCGCTGCTGCACCACCTGCTGGACGGAGTTGGCGAACGAGCCGCCGCCGACAGCGACGATGGTTGCGTTGGCGCCGTAGCGGGTTCGCAGCTTCTGCAGGAAGCCGGTGTAGGCGGTGCGGTACGCGGTGACGAGGCCGTCCGCGGTCCAGGGCTCGCCGGGGTTGACGGGGGTCGAGAAGTCGTTGGTGCCGAGGTGGACCACCACGAGCTGGGGCCGCCAGGTTCCGGGGTTCCACACGTCGCCGGCGACGTTGAGCAGCGCCCGGTCGTAGAAGGTGCGGTAGTCGGTGCCCGGGTCGCCGCCGTTGTAGTTGCGCACCATCCCCTTGCCGGAGATCGCGTTGATCTGGTAATCAGCGGACAGCCGGCGGGCGGTCAGCGCGGCGTAGCTGAGGTCGGTGTTGGTGGTGCGGCTGACCTGATCGCCGGTGCAGTCCCGGCTGGTGGAGGTGTTGCCGTAGCCGACGGTCAGCGAGTCGCCGATGAACTCGATGTGCCAGCTGCGGGCCGCCGGCCGGGTCAGGATGGCGCCGCCAGGGGCGGCGACGAACCCGCCGAACTTACTGGTGTTCCACGGGCTGTCGGTGCGCTTGACGAGGCGCACGGTGTGCACGGCGTTGCTCAGGTCGTTGACCCAGCGGGTGGTTCTGCCGAGTGTCACGAGGGTGGCGACGCTCGCGCCGTCGATCTGGACGTCATAGTCGGCGGCGGAGTCGTTGAGTACGATCCCGACCCCGGTGCCCCGGAACCGGCCCTCGAAGTAGACGCCGGGCCAGCTGTACTGCACGGTGTTGCCATTGATCTTGACGCGGCCGGCGGTGCGTACCTGGGACAATACGTCGCCGGGCGGCTCGTTCGTCGGACCGTTCGACACCGCCACGCCGGTCTTCGCCGTGGATGACGGGTCGATGCTCGCCGCGGCCGACGGCGCCGGCGACGGCGACCCCGTGGCGCTCCGGGTCGTGCCGGCGGCCACCGCAGTCGGGTTGACCTCGGCGGCCGGTCCGGACGGACCGCCTGCACAGCCGGCAACGGCCACGAGCACGGCCGCCGACACGGCGCTCGTGAACGCGGGCCGCCACAGGCGGCGCGGGTGTGAGGGGAGCATGTCCAGGTTTCTCCTTCGGCCGTTCCCGGTCGACTCGACGACCCTGAGTGGCTCGGGGAGACGGAAAGGTTGCTCGGCCACGCCAAGAAATTCAGAACGCCGTTCACCTCGACTTGGTACTCGCTTCCGGCGTGCCGCTGGCCCGCACCGGCGGACGCTGCCGTAGATCCACTGAAAAGTTCCCGGCTCAGGGCAACCCTTTGCGGGCCTGTGACCACAAAGGAGTGGGACTCGGCCACTCCGGTGCTGGATCCGCCTTTCCTCCGGTGTACGGGATGCAAGGAGAACACCTCGCCATGAAGAACCCCACGAACGGGGGGCGCCGCGCGCGTCACCGCCTTCGTCGGACCGCCATCGGCCTGCTGCTCGGCGTGCCCGCCGTCATCGTGCCGTACCTCCTGTTCCTGTACGGGAACTCGGAGGCCACGACGATCGAGGGCGACGCCTACTACCGGCT
>DATJJB010000778.1:0-3499 GCA_035492655.1 Kutzneria sp.
TGGTCATCGCACGCGCGACGGCGGACGTCAGCAGGACCCAGTCGACCGCCCATGCATCGGGCGCCACGGTCCACGAAGCCGCAGAAAACGCGATGAACGCACTGCGCCGCGAATTGGCGTCGAATCGGCCATGCCGACATCCGATGCGCTGATCGTCGAACACCTGGTGGTGCACGCGGACCGAGTGAGCACCTTCCAAGCCGTGCGCGCACTGGACTTCCTCGCAAGGGGTTGGGCAAGCATGTCGTCGCGGCGGAGAGACCGCGCGCCGGATCCGGCGCGGCATCTCCCTTCGAGATGGCCGCCACGGTGCCGCGGTCGATCTTCGCGAGCGACCAGGTCGCGTATGCGATGCTGCCCCGGCCGACGGGGGACGTCCGCCGCCCGGGTGCTCCACCAGCCGCAGACTCACGGGGTCCGCACGGCATTTGGACCGGCAGGCCGCACCGCCGCATCGCTTCCACGTCGGGCAGTCCGCTCAGTGTCGTCTTCACCGATCCCTGCACCTCGTCGGGCGGTGCCACGTCGAGCACTCCGCGACGCAGGCATGCGAACCACCAACGGGTCCACTGTGATGAAGATTGGGCGGCGTTTGGCTCGTCTCGTTCCCACCCGGCCACCGCTGTGGGACTGTGAGCACCAGACGCGGTGTCCTCGGCCGCCCGTCGTCGCGGCATCGTGTCATCCGACCACCCCGGACCACTGGTGGCTCACATCAGTGCGATCAGGAGGTGCGAGATGAGCGCTATGGCGTTGCTCTCGCCGACAGTCGCCCATCGCTCCCCGACCACGAACGAAGCTGTGACCGGCCGATGCCGGGGCACCCTGAGCTGGACGGTCCAGCCACACGGCGAGCTGACCCGCATCACGCTGGTCGGCGAGTTGGACACCGCCACCGCGCCGGCACTCGACGCGTACGTGGGACCGCTGGCCGAAGCCGGCCACGATCTGGTCGTCGACCTGGCCGAACTCCGGTTCTGCAGCTGTGCCGGGCTGACCCTGTTCATGCAGTGGCGGTCCCGGGCGACCATCACCGGCGGCTCGCTGTGCCTGCTGGCACCGGCCCGCATCGTGCACCGGCTACTCACTGTCACCGGGACGCTCGAACTGCTGACGTGCCGGTGATGAGACCAGCAGACGGACGCCGCGGCAGGACGGGCCTGGCCGTGACCAACACCCACCGGCTGCGGCTGCCGATGCCCGGCAAGGTCTGGTGCATGCCAGCGACACCGTGGCCGCCCGGTTGGCGGACCTGCTGCTGACCGTCGGCGAGGGACCGGGGCTGGCCGTCGCGGTGATGGCGAGCCGGATCGTCGACCGCGGCCTGCTACTGGACACCGAGGGCTGACCGACATCGGCCCGAGAAGGGAGCACGGGTGAACGACCACCACGAACAACGGCTGGCCCGGGTGTTCGTCGAACTGGCGGACACCCTGGTCGACGACTTCGACGTGCTGGAATTCCTGAACATGCTCGTCGAGCGGTGCGTGGAGTTGCTGGACGTCGCGGCGGCCGGCGTCGTGCTGTCCGATCACACGGGCGCCCTGCGGATGGCCGCCGCCTCCTCCGAACAAGCCAGGCTGGTCGAACTGTTCGCGGTGCAGACCGACGACGGGCCGTGCCTGGACTGCGTCCGCACCGGCCTGCCCGTCCACAGCACCGACCTGGTCGCCGACGAGTCGCGCTGGCCCCGGTTCGCCCCCGCGGCCCGCGCCGCCGGCTTCGCCGCCACCCACGCCGTCCCGATGCGGCTGCGCCGCACCGTGATCGGGGCGTTGAACCTGTTCAAGACCGAGCCGAACGGCGTCGACACCACGAGCGCACAGCTGGGCCAGGCCTTCGCTGACGTTGCCACCATCGGCATGTTGCAGCAGCGCGCCATCGACGACAACACGGTCCTGGTCGAACAACTCCAGTCCGCGCTCAACTCCCGCGTGGTCATCGAACAGGCCAAGGGCGTGCTGTCCGCCCGCGGCGGTCTCGACATGGGCAGCGCCTTCGCCGCACTCCGCGGCTACGCCCGCTCCCACAACCTTCGGCTGTCCGAACTCGCCCACGCCGTCGCCAACGGCACCGCCGACCTCAACGCGATCATGACCGGCGGCAACCACCCGATCCGGCGGACGCAACCGTGAGCGGCACGACGTCGATCAACGGCGTCACACTGCGGGCCAGCACCTACCGGGACCGCGACCGAGGCCTGGACCTGCGCTGGTGGGCGGCCGCGAACTACCTGACAGTCGCTCAGATCTACCTGATGTCCAACCCGCTGCTGCGCGAACCGCTCACCGCCGCCGACATCAAACCGCGGCTGCTCGGCCACTGGGGCACCAGCCCCGGCCTGTCGATGATCTACACGCTGCTCAACCGGCTCATCCACGAGACCGGCACGGACTGCCTCTACGTCACCGGCCCCGGCCACGGCGGGCCGGCGCTGCTGGCCAACGTCTACCTCGAAGGCACCTACAGCGAGGTGCATCCCGACGTCCCGACCGGGCTGGCCGGCCTCATCGCGCTGGTGCGGCAGTTCTCCACGCCGGGCGGCGTGCCCAGCCACGTCAGCGTGCAGACCCCGGGCAGCATCCACGAGGGCGGTGAGCTCGGCTACGCGCTCGCCCACGCGGCGGGTGCCGCATTCGACCATCCCGACCTGGTGGTGGCCTGTGTGATCGGCGACGGGGAGGCGGAGACAGGACCACTGGCCGGGTCCTGGCAGCTCCCGGCCTTCCTCAACGCCCGCCGCGACGGCACCGTGCTGCCGATCCTGCATCTCACCGGCTACAAGATCTCCGGGCCGACCGTGCTCGGCCGGGCCGAGGCGGTCGACATCATCGGACTGCTCGCCGCGCAGGGCTGGGACCCGGTCGTCATCGGCGGCGAGGACCCGGCGCAGGTCTTCACCGACCTGCACCGCACGCTGTCCCTGGCGTATGCCCGGATTCGCGCGATCCAGCGGCGGGCCCGGCAGCCGGGCGCGGCGGCGCTGACGTCCGTCCACTGGCCGGCGATCATCCTGCGCACGCCGAAGGGCTGGACGGGGCCGGACGTGGTCGATGGTGTTCGGGTCGAGGGCACATTCCGCGCGCACCAGGTGCCGTTGGCCCAGGTGAAGGAGAATCCCGCGCACCTGAGGCTGTTGGAGCGCTGGATGCGTTCCTACGCGCCGGAGACGCTGTTCGACGCCGACGGCAGGCTCGTCGCCGAGCTGCGTGCGCTCGCACCCGTGGGGGACAAGCGAATGTCCGCGTCCCCGTACGCCAACGGCGGCCGGCTGTTACGCCCGCTGACCCTGCCGCCGGTGAAGGACTACGCCGTCACCGTGGACGCCCCCGGCACGTCACTGCACGAGAACACCGCCCCACTGGGCGAACTGCTGCGCGACGTCTACGCCGCGTCCATCCGGTCGACCGACGGCGGCGGAAACTTCCGCCTGTTCTGTCCGGACGAGACCGCCAGCAACCGGCTCGCCGCCGTCTTCCAGGCCACCGACCGGTGCCTG
>DATJJB010000779.1:0-2248 GCA_035492655.1 Kutzneria sp.
CTCGGCGCGCCGACCGTGCTGACCGACGCGGCCAGTGCCGAGATGGTCAAGTACGCGGCCAATTGCTTCCTGGCGATGAAGTTGTCCTACGTCAACGCGGTCGCCGAGCTGTGCGAACGGCTGGGGGCCGATGTCGCCGACGTGACCGAGGGCATGGGCTACGACCGCCGCATCGGTCAGTCCTTCCTGCAGCCGGGCCCGGGTTGGGGCGGCTCCTGCCTGCCCAAGGACACCCAGGCGCTGCTCCAGGTCGCGGCGGCCGTCGGCTACGACTTCTCGTTGCTGCAGGCCACCATCGACACCAACACCCACCAGCGCGAGCTGATCGTGGCCAAGATCCGCGAGGCGGCCGGCGGGCGACTGCGGGGCAGCCGGATCGGCCTGCTGGGCCTGGCTTTCAAGGCCGGCACCAACGATCTACGTGACTCGCCGGCGTTGGCCGTGGCCGCGCTGCTGCGGGCCGAGGGGGCCGAGCTGACCGGCTACGACCCGGGCATCGACCACGAGGTCGACGGCGTGCGGGTGGTGTCGGACGCGTACGAGGTGGCCAAGGACGCCGACACCGTCGTGGTGCTGACCGAATGGCCGGAATTCCGTGGCCTGGACTGGTCGCGGATCGGCGAGCTGGCCGCCGGCTCCGTCGTGGTCGACACGCGGAACCACCTGGACCCGGACGCGCTGCGGCGCTGCGGCCTGACCTGGTGGGGCGTCGGGCGGGGGCATCTGGACGTGGGAAATTCCCTCGCTGCCGTGATCTGATGGGGGCATGTTCACCACTCGCCCGGAGCTGACCGGCACGGTCGGCATGGTCGCCTCCACCCACTGGCTCGCCTCCACCGCCGGCATGGCGGTATTGGAGTCGGGGGGCAACGCGTTCGACGCCGCGGTGGCGGCCGGCTTCGTGTTGCAGGTGGTGGAGCCGCATCTGGTCGGTCCGGGCGGCGACATGCCGGCGATCTTCGCGACGGCTGACGACCCGACGCCTCGGGTGCTGTGTGCGCAGGGTGTCGCGCCGGCCGGCGCGACCATCGAGCACTACCGTGGCGAGGGCCTGGATCTGGTGCCGGGCAGCGGTTTGCTGGCTGCCGTCGTGCCGGGTTCGTGGGACGGCTGGCTGATGCTGTTGCGGGATCACGGCACCAAGTCGCTGCGGGACGTGCTGGACTACGCCATCGGCTACGCCCGTGACGGATTCCCTTTGGTGGAGCGGATTCCGGCCACGATCGAGGGCGTCCGACAGCTGTTCACCGAACACTGGCCGACATCGGCCGAGCTGTGGCTGCCTGGCGGCGAGGTGCCCAAGGCCGGCACCCGCTTCCGCAACCCGGTGCTGGCCGACACCTGGGAACGACTGCTGCGCGAGGCGGAATCCGTTGGCGGGAACCGGGAAGCGCAGATCGATGCGGCGCGAAAGGCGTGGTACCAAGGCTTTGTCGCCGAGGAGATCGAGGCGTTCAGCCGCAAGCCGCATCGGGACGACTCCGGCCGTGATCACGCGGGAGTGCTGACGGGGCAGGACATGGCGTCCTGGTCGGCAACGTATGAGGACCCGGTGACCGTGCAGGTCGGGGATCGGACATTGGCCAAGTGCGGGCCGTGGAGCCAGGGGCCGACGCTGGCGCAGCAGGCGTTGATGCTGCACGAGCTGCGGGACCGGCTCGCGTATGTGGACGGCGTGCCGACCGCGGAGACCGTGCACCTGGCCGTCGAGGTGGCCAAGCTGGCCTTCGCCGACCGCGAGGCCTGGTACGGCGACAGCGCCGAGGTGCCGATCGACGACCTGCTTTCCGCCTCCTATACGGCTTCGCGGCTGGCGTTGATCGAGGACACGGCGTCGCTCGAACTGCGGCCGGGCTCGCCGGGCGGTCGGACGCCGAGGTTGCCGTCGTACATCGCCGAAGGACGAGGCGTCGGCGGTGGCGACTCGCCGATGAACGCGGCGGTCGGCGAGCCGACGGTGACCCGTGAGGGCCAGATGCGCGGCGACACCGTGCACGTCGACGTGGTGGACCGCTGGGGCAACGTCATCTCGGTGACGCCGTCCGGCGGCTGGCTCCAGTCGTCCCCGACGATCCCGTCGCTGGGCTTCGCGCTCGGCAGCCGGGCCCAGATGTTCTGGCTGGAAGAGGGGCTGCCGGCCTCGCTCGTGCCGGGTAAGCGCCCGCGCACCACGCTGAGCCCGTCGCTGGCCTTGCGGGACGGCGCGCCGCTGGCCTTCGGCACGCCCGGCGGCGACCAGCAGGACCAG
>DATJJB010000780.1:0-9013 GCA_035492655.1 Kutzneria sp.
GTCTCCATCGCCGCCGCCCGGTCGTTGAGCAGCCGCAACTCCGTGCCCGGGCACCAGTTGGAGGCGACCAGCTTGGCCACCGCCGCCGAGTCCGGCACCCACTCGCCGGGTTCGGCCCAGTACGGCGGCATGCGCTCGATCTGCCGGTGCAGCAGCGTCTCGCGGTCGGTGGGCGGCGCCGGCGACAGGGCCTTCACCGTGGCCACCAGGTCCGGGGCCGTGCCGTCGCCGGCCAGCTCGATCGTGGCGCGCCAGCCGAGCATGCGCATCGCCAGGTACAGGTTGGCCAGCGCGGTGCCGCAGTACAGCAGCCGGTTCACGCCGGCCCGCTCGTAGCGCGTGCCCGGACCCAGCTCGAACAGGGACGCCGCCCGCTCACCGAGCTGAAGCACGTACGGCCGCTCAGGATGTAGCACTGGCGCGTGCCGAATCGCGTTGAGCAGCGTGGTCGCCTCGAACTTGGTCCACTGGTCACCGGAATTGCGCCGGGTCAGCACAAGGTCCTCCGAACGTCGCCGGGCTGGTGCGATCACTCCCGTACGTGAAGACGCCTGTCGGCCACGTCTTGTTCACCGGATTCGCCAGGACCTTGGACACTGCCGCGGATCCCGGGCGGTTGACTAGAGTTGGGTGTGCCCACCCGAGTGTTCCTGGTCGACGACCACGAGATCGTCCGGCGCGGTATCGCCGACCTGCTCGACGACGAGCCCGACCTCCAGGTGTGCGGCGAGGCCGCCTCAGCCGCCGAGGCGCTGGCCCGGATTCCCGCCACCAGGCCCGATGTCGCCGTGCTCGACGTGCGCCTGCCCGACGGCAACGGCGTCGAGCTGTGCCGCGAGCTGCGGGCCCGGATGCCCGAGCTGCACTGCCTGATGCTCACGTCCTTCTCCGACGACGAGGCCCTGCTCGACGCGATCATGGCGGGCGCCGCCGGCTTCGTGCTCAAGCAGGTGCTCGGCCACGATCTGCTGGCCGCCATCCGCACCGTCGCCGGCGGCCAGTCGCTGCTGGACGGTCGTACCACCGCCGCCCTGATGAACCGTCTCCGCCGCCAGCGCGACGACGCCGATCCCTTGCGCGAGCTGTCCGATCAGGAACGCACCGTGCTGGAGCTCATCGGCGACGGACTGACCAACCGTCAGATCGCCGAGCGCATGTTCCTGGCCGAGAAGACCGTGAAGAACTACGTCTCGCACCTGCTGGCCAAGCTCGGCATGCAGCGGCGAACCCAGGTCGCCGTGCTGGCCACCGAACTACGGAGCCGCGAGCGCCCCTAGCGTAACCGCCCACCCCGCCCCCACCCCCATTTTCTGCCACATGCGCTTCCTATGTGCGCCCTGGTGCCACATAGGAAGCGCATGTGGCGAAAGAGGGGGGATGCGCGGCGGTGGCGGGCTAGGGCAGCGGCACCCGCCAGGTGAGCAGGGTGCCGCCGGTATCCCTTGCCACGACGTCGAAACTGCCCCGGCAGGCCCGGGCCCGTTCAGCGAGGTTGGCCAGGCCGCTGCGGCGAACATCCGATGGGATGCCGATCCCGTCGTCCCCTACCCGGATCACCAGATCCTCCCCGGCGTCCACGGCGAGCGTGAGCTCGGACGCCCGGGCGTGCCGGAGGGCATTGCTCAGCGCCTCCCGGACGACGGCGTCGGCGTGCTCGGCGACGGAAGGCGGCACGAGAGTGTCGACGGCGCCGGAGATACGGACCGACGGCGTGGGCGTGGCGTCGGCGGTGAGCTCGGCGACGGTGTCCAACAGCCTGCGGCGCAAGCCTTCCATGCCGTTGCCGCCGGAGGTGTGCAGGTCGAAGATGGACGTCCGGATCTCCCGCACGGTCTCGTCCAACTGCTCGACGGCCTTCTGGATCCGGGACCGCACATCGGGATCGGCGGCCCGGCGCAGGGTGCCCTGCAACCCGAGGCCGGTGGCGAACAACCGCTGGATCACGTGATCGTGCAGGTCCCGGGCGATCCGGTCGCGGTCGGCCAGCACGGCCAGCAGCCACTGGGTGCGCTGCTTCTCGGCGAACTCGATGGCCACGGCGGCCTGGTCGGCGAAGCTGCTCAGCAGCGGCACCTCGGACGGTTCCAAAGCCCGGGATCCCTTGTCCCGCAAGGCGATCAGCACGCCGGTGGCGCCGCCGGCCGAGCGCAGGGCGACGGCGACGGCGGGCCCGAACCGAACGGCGTCCGGGCCGAGTTCGCCGCCGAGGGCGGACGCGAGGTCGGGAATGAGCCGCGGCACGCCGTCACGGGTGATGGCGGCGAGCACGGATTCGCCGTCGGACAGCTGACGGCCGACCAGCGTCGGCCCGCCGGGCCCGGCGTAGGAGTGCACGCGCAGGACGTCGTTCTCCTCGTCCACCAACAGGATCAGCGCGTGATCGGCCTCGGCCAGCTCCCGCACCCGCCGCGCCACCATCTGCAGCGCGTCGGTCGCGGTGCAGCCGGCCAGCAGCTCGGCCCGCACCTCGGAGGAGGCCTCCAGCCACCGTTGCCGCCGCCTGCTCTGCTCGAACAGGCGGGCGTTCTCCACGGCCACCCCGGCCGCCGTCGCCAGCGCTTCCACCACGAAAACGTCTTCCTCGGTGAACCCGCCGGAGCCGCGTTTCTCCGTCAGGTAAAGGTTTCCGAACACCTCGTCGCGCACCCGCACCGGCACGCCGAGGAAGGTTCGCATCGGCGGATGGTGCTCGGGGAACCCGGTCGCGGCCGGATGACCGGTCAGGTCGTCCAGCCGCAGCGGCTTCGGGTCGTGGATCAGCACGCCGAGCAGTCCGTGTCCGGTGGGCAGCTCGCCGATGAGCCGCCGGGTGTGGTCGTCCACGCCGACGTCGACCAGCTCGGCCAGCGAGTTGTCGGGGCCGAGCACGCCGAGCGCGCCGTAGCTGGCGTCCACGAGGTCGACGGCGGCGCGCACGATCCGACGCAGCGTCGACTCCAGCTCGATGCCCGACGACACCGACAACACCGCGTCCAGCAACCCCTGCAACCGCTCCGACCGCGCGGACCCCGGTCTCCGCTCCCGCACTACCTCAACTCCAGCTCCGCCCCGCGATCCCATGATGATCCAGATTCGCCGCCGTTCGCGTCACCGCCGAACGGCCGCCACTCGATCACCCTGTCGGCAGGGGCAGCCGGCGTCCGGTGAGCAGCTCCAGTCCGATGGCCACGAACCGGTCGGGCTCCCCGGTTCCCCACTTTCTCAGGCCACTCGCCGCAACGCGTTCGTCCGGACGCACCGACCGGGTGCGTCCGATGCCCAGCACGCTCCAGCCGCCCGTCGGCCCCATCTCGTCGGCCTCGAAGGCGACGACGGCGGTCCTGGTCGCGGCGGCCAGCCGGCCGGCGCCGGCCACCCGCAGCAGCACGGTCCGTCCGGTCAGCAGGAAGTACACCGGCAGCACGGTCGGCAGCGCGCGGTCGCTGACGGCGATCCGGCCCAGCCGCACGGACGCCAGCAGCCGCAGGCATTCCGCGTCGTCCAGCACGGTCAGCCCGGTCGGATCCGTGCCCGCGGCGGACTGATCGAGACTCATGGGGCCATACTCGACCGGAACCGGCCGGCCCGACACCGACCTGAGGCCCGTGCGGCCGGGACCTTCGACCCTGGGATGATCCGGTAATGGGACACGCACTGGTGTTGGGCGGCGGCGGGGTCGCCGGCATCGCCTGGGAGATCGGGCTGCTGGCCGGTCTGGACGAGGCCGGGGTGGCGCTGCGGGAGGCCGGCCTGATCGTCGGCACGTCGGCCGGCTCGGCCGTGGCGGCGCAGCTGGTCAGCGGCCTGCCGCTGACCGAACTGCTGGCGCGCCAGGTGGATCCGGCCAAGCAGGCGCCGGAGATCCCGGCCGTCGTCGACCCGGAGAAGATGGCCGCGATCTTCGGTTTCGACCAGGAGAACCCGCCGGACCGGGACGCGCTGCGGGCGCAGATCGGCCGGATCGCGCTGCTCACCGAGACCGTCAGCGAGGCGGAACGGCGCGAGGTCATCGCCGCGCGGGTGCCGGTCGACGCGTGGCCGGAGGAGCAGGAGCTGTTGATCGTCGCGGTGGACGCGAACACCGGTGACGAGCGGGTTTTCGGCCGCGAGAGCGGCGTCAGCCTGATCGACGCCGTGGCCGCGAGCTGCGCGGTGCCCGGCATCTGGCCGCCGGTCACCATCGGCGACACCCGCTACGTCGACGGCGGCGTCCGCAGTGCCGAGAACGCCGACCTGGCCACCGGTGAGGACGTCGTACTGGTGTTGCAGGCCATGGAGCTGCCCGGCGTGCTCGATCTCGCCGAGCAGGTGGAGTCCTTGCGGGCCCAGGGGTCCACCGTGCTCGTGGTCAAGCCGGACGAGGACGTGGTGGCGGCGATGGGCGTCAACCCGCTGGACCCGACCGTCCGCACGCCGGTCGCGCTGGCCGGGCAGCGGCAGGGCGTCGAGCTGGCCAAGGAGATCGCCGCCTTCTGGAGCTGATCCGTTCGGCGGACAGTCAGGCGCCTGTGTCCACTGTCACACTTGGAGTTCGCGGCTCACGGGAGGACCACCCATGCTCGGTCTTCGCGCCCTCGCACGCCTGTTCCGCCGACGCCCGGCCGCGCCGGTGATCCCCGGACCGAGACTGGCCGAGGTCATCCCGCTGGCGCTGGCCGAGAAGGCCATGGCCGACGGCTGCCCGACGCCGGACCAGGAGCTGATGCTGATGGCGGCGGGCAGTCCGGCGCACAAAGCCCGCCGCCACCACAGCCTGGTCCGTCCACAGTGCTCTCGGCGCGCGTTCCGCGCGCGGCTCGGCCCCTTTTGAGCCGATGCCTTGCCCTTGCCGGACAAGGCATCGGCGGGGCCTCGCGACAAAAATCAACCGATGCGCTGACGCACCAGGTCGGATTCGTGCAACGGGTCCACGATGTCCAGACCGCCCGGTGTGTTCGGGTTGGGGCGCAGCACGAACGACTGCCGGCTGGACGGGTAGTTCGAGGACGAGAACAGCAGCGGCGCGGTGAGCCCGCCGGTGTCCACACCGGTCAGCTCGTGGAACGCCTTCTGCACGCCGGGCCTGGTCAGGTCGCCCTCGGCGCAGGCGCGCTTGAGGATGGCGCCGTAGCCGATGCCGACGACGTAGCCGTAGTCCACCGCCATGGACGGTTTTCCGTTGGGGAACTTGGCCTTGTACGCCGACGCCAGGTCCTCCGCGGCCGGCAGCTTGGCCCCGAACGGCGACACCGAGGACGACACGAACACCAGCTGCTGGATGGCCGGGCCGGCCGGGCTGGCCAGCACCGCCGGGTCGAAGCCGGGATTGGACACCAGGAACGGAACGGTCAGCCCCATCTGGGCCGCGGTGCCGACGGCGGCGGCGGTCTGCTGCGGGTAGGTGCTGATCGCGATGGCCTTGGCCCCGGCCGCCTTGAGCTGCGCGATCTGGGCGGTGAAGTCCTTCTGGACCGACGGGACCTCGATCGCCTTGAGCGTCAGCCCGAGCTTGTCGGCGACGAACTGGCTGCCCTGCAACGCGTTGCCGCCGTACTCGGGGTCGTCGCTGTACAGGTGCCCGATCGTGTCGCCCTTCTGGAGCTTCCCCTGGCGCACCAGGTAGTCCAGGCTGTTGATCACGTCGAGGTCGTAGGTGGCGCCGACCACCACCATGTACGGGTTGCCGAGCAGGCTGCTCGACCAGGACGCCGGCGCGGCCATCACCTGCTGCTGGAGCATGTCCGGGGTGATCCGGCTGGTGATGTCGCTGCCGACGACCTGCAACAGGCCCAACACGGTGGGTTCCTGCTTGAAGTAGAGCTGCACGGCCTTGTCGGTGTTGAAGCCGGTGTCCTGCACGTCCAGCTCGACCTTGCGACCGCAGACGCCGCCGGCGGCGTTCAGCTTGTCGACGTAGAGCTGGTTGCCCTGCACCACTGCCTCACCGAGCGGGCCGAACGGTCCCGACAGATCGCTGAGCACGCCCAGCCTGATCGTCTTGTCGGTGACACCGGTGCCGGTCTTCACGGCGGGCACGGCCGTTCCGCAGGCGGCCGTCACGGCCAGGACTAACAGTGACGACAGGGCGGCGGAACGTGGCCCAAGGAAACGATACCTTCGGGGGGACACCCCACGAAGGTATCTTGAAGACCGGCCGAGTCACGTTTCGGTCCGACGGTTACCGGTAGGATTACGCCACTCGGCCTATCAAGCCCCCAGGGTTCGGCTCAGCTCGCCCACTCCAACAGCGGCCTGCTGTGCTCCGGATTGCGCAATTGGGCCAGCGCGCCCTTCTCCAGCTGACGCACGCGCTCCCGGGTCAGCCCGACCCGCTCGGCGACCTCCTGGAGGGTCCGCGGGTTGCCGCCGTCGAGTCCGAACCGCAGGCTGACGATCAGGGCCTCCCGCTGCGGCAACGTGTTGACCACGGCCCGCACCGACTCGGTCAGCGCCTCCCGCTCCAGCACGTCGCTGGCCCGCACCGAGTCGGTGTCCTCGATCAGGTCGGACACCGTGGTCTCGCCGTCCTCGCCGACAGGCGCGTCCAGGCTGGTCGCCTCGCGGCTGGCCCGGCGCAGCTCGTCCACCCGCTCGACGGGCAGCCCGACCTCCTCCGCGATCTCCAGCACGGACGGCTCGCGGCCCAGCTTCAGGTTGAGCTGCCGGTCCGCCTTGGCGATCTTGTTCACCTGCTCGACGACGTGGACGGGCAGCCGGATCACCCGCGAGGTCTCCGCGACCCCGCGCTCGATCGCCTGCCGGATCCACCACATCGCGTAGGTGGAGAACTTGAAGCCCTTGGCGTAGTCGAATTTCTCGACGGCGCGGATCAAACCCAGGTTGCCCTCCTGGATGACGTCCAGGAACGGCAGCCCGCGGTGGCTGTACTTGCGGGCGGTGGAGACCACCAGCCGCAGGTTGGCCCGGATCATGTGGTCCCTGGCCAGCTCGCCGTCCCTGGCCACCATGGCCAGCTCCTGCCGCGTGTGACCCCCCAGCTCGCCGGTGCGCAGCAGCTCGGCGGCGTACACGCCGGCCTCGATGCGCCGCGACAGCGACACCTCTTCGGGGGCCGTCAGCAGCGGGGTGGTCCCGATGTCGGCCAGGTAGTGCCGCACCAGGTCCTGGTCGCCGTCGGTCGCGACCCGCTGCCGGGGCGTCCTCACCTCCGCCATGATGACCTCCTCACGTCTTTCGCCGGTCCCGAGCGCGCAAGGCTGTTGCTTTGCTACGTTCGAGGAGTAGCGGACTCCGGGAGCCGGTCGGCCCCTCTCGGGCGTCCGCACGCTGTCCAACGCGAGTACGGGACGGTTAATTCCACGTAGCGTGACGCCGGTGCCCGGCGTCGGCTACGTCACATCTCAGAGCCGGCTCTGGCCGTTGCGCACGAGCAGCTCCTCGACGCTGATCCCGTTGCTCACGGTGTCCGCGCGGTGACGGCCCGGCTCGGCCTCACCCAGCGCGACCCGGTCTGTTTCCGGCTCCGCCCACCCCGTGAAGTCCCGGTCAACGCTCATCTCAGGTTCCTTTCCCCGACCTCTTCCCCTTCTCTTACCCCGTCGACACGCATTTGACTCCCGAAATACGGGTTCAGGTAATTCTGATCACGTCGACAGTGTCGAAACGGGAAACCGACCAGGGCTGGGAGCACCTTCTGGGCACGCCGTTCCGGGACGCTCGGGGGTGGTTGTCCCGGAACGGCGGCCGGGGTCGGCGGGGCGCCTGCGGGCGGCATTCGGGACTGCCGCTAGCCGCGGATGTGAGGGGGGTCATCGACGCGGTCACCGCGGCTCGCTCGCCGCCGACCACTCCTCACAACGTCGGACGCTCGTGTTCTGTTCCCTCGGCGGGGGCCTCGATCCGGGGCATCACCGGCAGGTTCTCGGGACTGGTCGCCTGCTGCGGGATGAACACCAGCGGGGTGCCGGAAGGGGCGACGCCGGTGCCGAGTTCGGTGAGCCGGGCCCGCAGCATCCCGAGCACCTCGTCGCGCTGCGCGTGCACCCATTCGTAAGCCAACAACTGGTGCAGTTCGTGGGCGGTCAGGCTCAGGATGGAATCGGCCAGCTCACCGAGCGTGAGCCGGTTGTAGTTGCGGAGCGGAAGTGCCGCTGAGCTGTCTGGCATTTGGGTACCCCCTGCCCTCGCTGGGCCGGCACCAGCAAGAATGCACCATCCGGTTACCTCAGTGCGCGTCCGTTTGATCCGGGTTCACCCAGAACAACCCGCTCGGCCTAGCGAAACGGGCAGTAATCACCCGAACGCCGACCGTGGTCGCGGTACCGGACGCGCACGGAGCGTGAGCATGGCAGGCTGGGGCGATGACGGTGACTGGTTGGGTCGCGCAACGGTTGCTGAAGCTGCCGCCGGCGACGGCGCGCAAGGTGGCGGTGGAGCGGGATCTCCGCATCGCCGCGGACGACGGTGTGACGCTGCTCGCGGACCGCTGGTCGCCCCAAGACGGAAAAGACCTCCCCACGGCCCTGGTTCGCACGCCCTACGGCCGCAAGGGCCCGCTGGGCTGGCTGATGGGCCGCCTGCTGGCCGAGCGAGGCTTCCACGTGCTGCTGGTCAGCACCCGGGGCACGTTCGGCTCCGGCGGCGGCGAGTTCCGGGCCATGCGCCAGGAGCGGGCCGACGGCCACGCCGTGCTGCGCTGGCTGGCCGAGCAGCCGTGGTTCAACGGCTCGGTCGTGCTGACCGGCGCCAGCTACCTCGGCTACACCCAGTGGGTCGTCGCCGCCGACGCGCCCGTGCAGGTCAAGGCCATGGTGCCGCACGTGACGTCGTCCCGGCTGGCCATGACCTTCCTGCGGCCGGGACGGATCGAGCTCGAGACGCTGATGAACTGGTCGGTGATGACGGCCAGGCAGGAGCGGCCGTACGCGTCGCTGCGGGCCGTCCTGGAGCGCAAGAAGGTCGAGGCGGCGATGCGCACGCTGCCGCTGGCCGACGGCGACAAGGTGGCGCTGGGCCGGGAATGGCCCTTCTACCAGGACTGCATCCACCACGACCAGGACGACCCGTACTGGAAGGACGAGGACTTCAGCGACAC
>DATJJB010000781.1:0-6032 GCA_035492655.1 Kutzneria sp.
CCTGCACCTGCACGTCAACACCCTGCGCTACCGCATGAGCCGCGTCGAGGAACTCACCGCCCGCGACCTCTCCCGGTTCGCCGACCGCGTCGACCTCTTCCTGGCCCTGGAGCTGTCCCGGTAGCCCTCAGCCGCCGACCATCATCCAGTCCGCGATCTTTCACTGGCCGCCTTCCTCGGCCACCGTGTAGCTGTAAAGATTGCCGCCGCCGGGCCTACCGTCCTTGTACTGGGAGTCGTACATGACGGTTGCGGAACCGGTGGCGGAGTTGCCGTCGTCCACGTTGTACACGTGGGTGATGTGGATGGAGGAGTACTGGTCCCAGCCCTGTCGATACCACGCGAGGCCGTCGCCGTGTTGCTCGAAACTGGCCTGCGCGTCGGTGGTGAGGAGGGCCCAGGCGGCATCGGGGTCGCCGGGCAGGAAATCGAAGTACTCAGGGCTGCGGTTGGTTGACGGCGAAGGCGACCACCAGGCCGGCCACGACGACCGCGCCGGTCCTCAGGGCGACGGTGCCGACCTTGCGGCGGTCACGGCCGTCGGCGGCCGCGGGATCAACCGGTGTCTCGGCCAGCGTGGAGTCGGCCGAGACACCGAGAGCATCGTCGCCCTCGGGCTGCTGCTTGGGCTCCCGGCGCGGCGTCCACACCAGCCTGACGGTACCGGAAACCGCTGTTCATCAGGCGAAATCCGGTTTCTCGGCACAACTTTTGCCGCCTTCGTCGCCGCGGCCGCCAGGCCACGCCCGTGAGGTCCAGCGCCACCCAGACGCCTAACACCACCACGATCGCCGCACCCACGATGATCGTGATCACGGTGGCCAACGGCAGGTCGCGGGGCGGGGCAGGTACGCCGTGGGCGAGGCCCTCGGTAGTGCTGCCGGAGTCCGGCGGCGTCTCGCCGGGCGGAACGCCTCCCCCGGCCACAAGGCCGGGCGTGCGGTCGGGGGCCGGATCGGGCGTGGTCATACCGCCTGGCTACCCACTTGTGCGCCCCCGGGCTGCTCCCGACCTTGAGCTATTCCCATCGTGCTCGCGCGATCCGTGAAAACCTGATCACACACAGTGCTGCCGTACTAGACTGCCGCGCCGAGGATGGACGAGACCTGGGGGCAGTGTGCTTGATCCTCGCGTCGAAGTGGTGCTCATTCGCGCGTCCGAAACCAGTCCGTTCGAGGACCGCACGCGGAATGTGGCCAGCTATGAGCGCCAGGGCGGGGGCCGGATCGGCATCCTGTTCGCCAACGGGCCCAAGGTCTTCACGTACGGGCCGGAACGGGTGCAGGTCCTTCGCGGCAGCCGGGCGCACGACCTGGCCGCGACCGAGCGGGTCGAGGTCGACGGGACGTTGTGGGAGACCGCGACCGAGATCCGGGCGTTCCCCGGCGGCTGGACCCGGGTTTTCTACACCTCGGGTGGGACCGAGAAATACGGCACGTATCCGGCCGACCAGGTCCGCGTCGTCAGCTCGGCGACGGCGGTCACCAGATCAGCCGCCGTGCTGCGTTACTGGCAGGATGTGGTGTCCCGGTTGCCGCAGACCGATCCACTGCGGCAGGCATTCGGCCGTCTCGACTTCGTGCACCCCGAGAGCGCGCTGGCCTCGTTCTTGGCCGGTGCGCCGATCCGGTCGACGTCTCCGGACCATCCGCCGATCTTTCCGTTTCGTTGCAACATCAGCCAGCGCCAGGCCGTCGACAACGCGCTGACCAGCACCCTGTCGGTCATCGAGGGACCGCCGGGCACCGGCAAGACCGAGACCATCCTCAACCTCGTCGCCAACCTCGTCGCGGTGGGGCACAAGACCGTCGGCATCGTCTCCTTCAACAACGCGGCGGTCGACAACGTCCGGGACAAGCTCGACGAGCTCGGATTCGGACATGTGCTGGGCGATCTCGGCAACAAGGAGAAGAAAGAGGCGTTCTTCGCGGCCCAGGCCGATCGCAACACCACGGTCAGACGGTTCGTGGCCCGTGCGCCGCAGCCACCGGACCTCGATCGACTGGCCAAGGTGGACCGGCGGCTGCGTGGATTACAGGAGGCCGAGCGGGTCCGGGCCGACCGGCGCCAGGCGCTCGACGCCTACCGACTCGAGTTCCGGCACTTCGAGCAGCACCTTGGTCGAGCCCAGTTGCCGGACCTGGACAGCTTGCCGCTGTTGAAGAAGTCGGCCGACCGGATCCTCGACTACCTGGCCGAGACCCAGTGGGAACTGGCCGGTGCCCGCCCGGGGCCCCTGCGACGAATTCGGCAGTACTTCGAACGCCGGTCGATACGGCATCTCGACCCGTCGGACACCGATGTCGTGCTGCGGCTGCAACTGGCGTACTACACCAAGCGAATCGCCGAACTGGAATGGGAGGTCGAGCAGGCTGACGACCGGCTGCGGTGCGGTGACTTCGACCGGTTGGCCTGGGAGCACCAGCAACTGTCGGTGCAGTTCCTGCACACCGAACTGGCTGAACTGTACCGAAAACCGCGGATCGTGCACGACCCGAAGTCCTACCGTCGCGGCCCGGCGTTCGCCGACTTCATGGCCGACTACCCGGCCGTGCTGAGCACCTGCCATTCGCTCGGCGCCAGCCTTGCCGACGGCTACCTGCTCGACTACCTGATCATCGACGAGGCTTCGCAGGTCAATCTCCTGGTGGCCGCGCTCGCACTGGCCTGTGCCCGTGCGGTGATCGTGGTCGGCGACCAGAAGCAGCTGGCTCCTGTGAAGATCGACGACGCCGGCCGTACCCCGCCGATGCCCGCCTACGACTGCCAGCGCAATCTGCTCTCCGCATTGGCCGAGCTGTACGGCAGGGGGCTGCCGAGCACGCTGCTGCGCGAGCACTACCGGTGTGACCCGATGATCATCGGCTTCTGCAACAAGAAGTTCTACGACGGCGAGCTCATCCCGTACACCAGCGGCGGCGCCGAGCGGCCGATGATCGTGGTGCGCACGGCCGAGGGCAACCACATGCGCAAGCCCCACGGCGGCGGCGCGTTCAACCAGCGCGAGCTGGATGTCATCGCCCAGGAGGTGATCCGCGACCACTGCGCCGGCTTCGCCGACCGCGACATCGGTGTCACCACGCCGTACCGCCTTCAGGCCGACCGGGCCGCCGACCTGCTGGACCGCCACGAGGCCGACACTGTGCACAAGTTCCAGGGGCGGCAGAAGGAGGTGGTCATCCTGAGCACGGTGGTCAGCGAGAACCGGGACGGCCACATAGGCCTGCGTTTCGTGGATGTCCCGCAGCTGGTCAACGTCGCGGTGTCCAGGGCGGTCCGGCGCTTCATTCTCGTCACCAATCACGACATGATGCCGCGCAGCCGGCACTTCCGGGACCTGGTCGGCTACATTCGGTACCACGACCCGGAACACGAGGTCGTGGACAGCGAAGTGGTCTCCGTGTTCGACCTGCTCTACAAGAACTACTCGCGGCGGGTCGAGCACCTGGCCCGGCGGCTGGGCAGGACCCGGGCCCAGCACCGGTCCGAGGGCATCATCCGGATCGTGCTGCGAGACATCCTCGCCGAACCGTCGTACGCCCACCTGACCGTCGTCGAACAGGTGCTCCTGTGGAGTCTCGTGCCGACTGATCCCGACCGGCTGACCGACGACCAGCGGACCTATCTGGGCAATCGCGCGTCGGTCGACTTCGTCGTCTACAACCGGATCACCAACCAGGCGCTGCTGGCCGTCGAGGTCGACGGGTTCGCCTTCCACTCGAACGACACCCGACAACTGGCACGGGACGTGATGAAGAACGCGATCCTGGAGGCTTACGAGATGCCGTTGCTGCGCCTGCCGACCACCGAGAGCGCGGTGTCGGACCGGATCCGGCAGGCACTGGACCGCGCGGAGGCGCACTGGGCGGCCCGACCGGTCGTCTGAGCGTCCGTGGTCAGCCCACCACCTGGGACGAGGCGATCTTCCAAGCGCCGTCCTGCTGGACCAGGCCAAAGGTGGTGCGTTCGATCCGGGTGCCGCCGCTCTTGTAGTGATAGGTGAGCGTGGCGACCACGGTGTTGGGCGGGGTGGCGGTGATATCGCTCAGGTCGATGCCGGAGAACTGGCTCCAGAACTGCTGGTAGCCGGCGAAGCCGCCGGCGGTGCGCGACTGGTAGTCGGCGGTGAGGTGACCCCAGCCGTCCTGGAGGTCGTTGGGCATCAGCTTGTAGTAGTCGGTGAGGAAGCCGGTGAGCTGGCTGCCGACGTCGGCCGGCGGCGGGGCGGCGGCCGAGGTCGTCGTGGTGCTGGTCGTGGTGGTCGTCGTGCCGGTGGTGGTGCTGGTGGGCGCCGACGTCTTCGTGGTGCTGGCGGCGGTGGTGGTGTGCGAGGCGCTGGTGGACGGGCTGCCGGCGGTGGTCGAGGGCTGCGTCTGGTTGAGGGCGTAGACGGTGACCACGAGGGCGACGACGACCGCGCCGACGATCAAGGCGATGGCGACGACCTTGCGCCGGTCCGGGCCCTCGGCGGCGACGACCGGGGGCGCCTCCTCGACCGGCACGGGAGCGGGCGCGGGCATCTCGGCCGGCATGGATTCGGCCAGTGCACCGAGGGCGTCCTGGACCTCCTTGGCCTCGGGCCGGTGCTTGGGGTCCCGGCGCAGCATCCACACCAGCGTCGCGGTGAGCGGCACGGCGTGCTCGGGCGGCGGGACTTCCTCGGTGGCGATGCGGTGCAGCAGGGCGACGGCGTTGTCGTCGGTGCCGAACGGCGGGCGGCCCTCGACGGCGGCGTAGAGCATGGCGCCGAGGGCGTAGACGTCGCTGGCGAAGACGGAGTCGTGGCCCTGGGCGACCTCGGGCGGCAGGTAGGCGGGAGTGCCGGCGAGTAAGCCGGCGGCGGTGACAGTGGCGTCGCCATCGGCCCGCGAGATGCCGAAGTCGGTCAGCTTGGCCACGTTGTCGCCGGTCAGCAGCACGTTGGCCGGTTTGACGTCACGGTGCACGATGCCGGCGGTGTGCGCGGCGGCCAGCGCGGAGGCGATCTGGGTGCCGATCCGGGCGACGGTGCCGACCGGCAGCACACCGTGCTCGGCGATGAGGTCGGCGAGGCTCTGCGACGGCAGGTACTCCATGATCAGGCACGGCCGGCCCTCGTACTCCACCACGTCGTAGATGGAGATGACGTTGGGGTGGTGCAGCCGGGCGGCCAGCCGGGCCTCCCGCATGGCCCGGTTGCGGGCCTCGTCGGTCTGCAACTCGGTCATGCCGGTGCGGACGAGCAGCTCCTTGACCGCGACGTCCCGTCGCAGCAGCTGGTCACGGGCCTGCCAGACGGTGCCCATCGCGCCACTGCCGACCTTCCTGACCAGCTTGTAGCGCTCGGCGATGAGGTCACCCTCGGTGGCCACAGCCATTCCTCCAACTATTGACGTCGCGATGCGGGTCTATCTTTCCAGCCGCGCCCGGACGTACTGGATCGGCCACTCGATGTCGCCGCCGAGCACGCGGGCGGCGGTGAGCGGCCAGTGCGGGTCGCGCAGCAGGGCACGGGCCAGGAAGACCACGTCGGCGGCGCCGGTGGCGACGATCTGCTCGGCCTGCTGCGGCTCGGTGATCAGGCCGACCGCCCCGGTCGGCACCTTGGCCTCGGCCCGGACCCGCTGCGCGAACGGCACCTGGTAGCCGGGGCCGAGCGGGATCTGCTGGGCCAGGGTGATGCCGGCCGACGAGATGTCGATCAGGTCGACACCGTGATCGGCCAGCGACCGTGCCAACCGCACGGTGTCGTCGCCGGTCCAACCGCCGTCGGCCCAGTCGGTGGCGGACAGCCGGGTGAACAGCGGCACCTCGTCACCGATCTCGGCCCGGACGGCGGTGGCCACCTCCAGTATGAACCGGACGCGTCCGTCGAAATCACCGCCGTAGCCATCGGTGCGCAGATTCGACAGCGGCGAATAGAACTCGTGGATCAGATAGCCGTGGGCGGCGTGGATCTCGATGGCGTCCACGCCCGCCTCCAACGCACGCCGTGCCCCGGCGGCGAAATCGGCCACCACGCCCTGGATCTCCGCCTCGGTGAGCTCACGGGG
>DATJJB010000782.1:0-6150 GCA_035492655.1 Kutzneria sp.
CTTGTCGGCCAGCTCGCCGGCGTCGGCGTAGTCGATGGCCACCCGCTTCGCCGAACCGAGATCGGCCGGCGACGGCGGGCCCGTCGGGGGCGTCTCGCCACGGGACGCGCGGCCGGCGACCTCGCGGAGCCGTTGCGCCAGCGTGTTGTCGTCGGCGGCACCGGCGACGAAGGCGCCGCGCTCCACCGACTTCCGCGGGATGTCAGCGCCGGCGAACGACACCGACGCGCGTTCCGGATCACGGCGCCGGCCGGGCACGTGCTCCTCCAGTACCGCGTGGAAGTTCGTACCGCCGAAGCCGAACGCGCTCACACCCGCGCGCCGGACGCCGGAGGCCGGCCGGTCCCACGGCCGCTGCTCGGTGTTGAGCCGGAACGGCGAGCGGGCGAAGTCGATGTTCGGGTTGGGCTGGTCGGCGTGCAGTGTCGGGGGCAGCACCCGGTCGTGCAGCGCCATCGCGGCCTTGAACAGACCCGCGGTGCCGGCCGCGCCTTTGAGGTGGCCGATGTTGGACTTCACCGAGCCCAGCGGGATGGCGCCGGCCGCAAGCCCCTGCGCGCCGAACACCTCGGTCAGCGCCTGGACCTCCACCACGTCGCCGACCGCGGTGGACGTGCCGTGACCCTCGATCAGCGAGCAGGTGGCCGCCGGCACGTCGGCCAGCCGCCAGGCCCGTTCCACGGCCAGCCGCTGGCCGACCGGGTTGGGGGCGGTGATGCCCTTGCCCTTGCCGTCGCTCGCGCCGGCCACACCCAGCAGCACGGCGTAGATCCGGTCGCCGTCGCGTTCGGCGTCGGCCAACCGCTTGAGCAGGAACAGGGTGCCGCCCTCGCCCATCACGAAACCGTCCGCGCCCTTGGCGTAGGGCCGCGTGCCGGTCGCGGACAGCGCGCCGATCTTGCAGAACTTCACGTACGTGGCGACGCCCATGTTCCGGTCGATGCCCCCGGTGAGGACGGCGTCGTACTGGTGGTCGATCAGTCCCGCGACGGAGCTCGCCAGTGCGGCGAGGCCGGAGGCGCAAGCGGCGTCGGTGGTGTAGCTGGGGCCGTGGAAGTCGAAGACGTTGGCGACCCGCCCGGCCAGCACGTTGGCCAGCTCACCCGGCATCGTGTCCTCGGTGACGGGCGGCATCGCCGCCCGCACGCCGGCCGCCGTCTCGTCGAGGATCGCCGCCTGCTTCTGCTTGGACAGCTTGACGAACGTCGCCGACCGCTCCAGCTGCCGGGTGAACTCGGGCAGGTTGATCCGTTGCGAGGTCTTGTAGTGCAGCTCGCCGGCCAAGGCGTTGCCGATCACCACGGCGGTGCGCTCGTGGTCGAGCGGCCGGGTCGGCCAGCCGTAGTCGGCCAGCGCGGCGCGGGCCAGGCTGACCGCCCACTTCTGGACGTCGTCCATGGCCTCGCCCACCTTGGGTGGGATCGGCAGTTTCCAGCGCAGCGGGTCCCAGTCGAAGGCCCGCACCCAGCCGCCGATCGTGGAGTACGTGCGGTCCGGC
Source organism: Kutzneria sp. (assembly GCA_035492655.1). Lineage (GTDB taxonomy): Bacteria > Actinomycetota > Actinomycetes > Mycobacteriales > Pseudonocardiaceae > Kutzneria. The sequence goes on from DATJJB010000782.1 coordinate 1,499, forward strand.
GTGGCCGGGTCCGCGTCGTAGTACAGCGCGGGGTCCCATCGGTCCGGGTCGACCTCGGTGATCGAGTAGCGGCCCTCGGTGATGTTGCGCCAGAAGGTCGCCGCGTCCGGCGCGTCGGGCATGACGGCGGCCATCCCGACGATCGCGACGGCGCGTGCGGTGCTGTGCTCGTTCATGACCTCTCCCCTTGACGGCCGTAGATCACGTCGGCCGCGGCGTCCATGTCCGCCGTCGCGCCGGCCTGGGCGGCGGCGATCTGGTGGACCCACAGCGCTTCCTCCCGCTCCAGGACGGGCATGCCGTCATTCGCGGTGCCGTGCACCAGCCGCAGTCCTTCGGTCGCGACCCGAAGAGCGGCGTCGCGGGCGAACACGCGGGCCAGCACCGCCAACCCGGTGGCGTCGAATCGCTTGTCCGCCTTGGGGTCGAGCGTCCCGTCGGCAGCCGAGGCGGCACGCCGGCACAGCGCGTCGGCGGACTCCGCGTAGGCGATCAGCTCGCCGAGCCGCAGCAGCACGTGCTGGTGCCGGGTGAGCCGGCCGGTGCGGCAGCCTTCGAGCACCGAGGCCAGCGAGTGCTGGGCCAGTGCGGCGGTCGCGGCCCCGACCTGCGGGTGGTCTCGGCTCAGTGCGACGAGGTCGTCGGCCCGGTCGTGGTAGTACCGGCCGTGGGTCTTGAGGTGCCGCTGCCACCGGTCGCGGGAGATCGTCATCTCCATGATCTCCGAGGTGCCCTCGTAGATCATCGTGATCCGCACGTCGCGCTTGATCTTCTCGACCAGGTACTCGCGGGTGTAGCCGTAGCCGCCGTGCGCCTGGATCGCCGCCTCCGCGGCGGCGTTGCCGGCCTCGGTGGCCAGGTACTTGGCGATGGCTCCCTCCGTGTTCAGGTCCTCCTCGCCCGCGTCGATCCGGCCGGCCGTGCGCTCGATGTAGGCGCGGCCCGCCTCCAGCCGGACGGCGTGCGGAACGATCAGTTTGTGGGTGTAGCCCTGCTTGCCCGACAGGGGGCCGCCGGCCTGGATCCGGTCCCGCGAGTAGGCGATCGCCCGGTCCAGTGCGGCCCATCCGGCGCCGAGCCCGAAGGCGGCGACCATCAGCCGGGTGTGTCCGAAGACCTGTTGGGCCTGAAGCAGACCCTGCCCCTCGACGCCGCCGACCAGCGCGCCCACCTCGACCGGCACGTCGTCGAGGAACAGCGCCGCGGTGTTGCTCAGCCGAATCCCGTGCTTGTCCTCCGGCTTGGCGTGCGTGAAGCCGGTCGCGCCGCGTTCGAGCACGAACCAGCTCGGACCGCCCGGCGCGTCGGCCAGCACGCAGTAGGCGTCGGCGATACCGCCGTTGCTGATCCACTGCTTGCGCCCGGAGATCCGGTACCCGACGACCTCGCCCTGCTGCTCGACCCGAGTGGCCGTCGTCTTCAGCGCGCCGAGGTCGCTGCCGGCGTCGGGTTCGGTCGCCCCGTAGGCGAACAGCAGGCCGTCCTCGGCCATTCGGGTCAGCCACAGTTTCTTCTGGTCCGCGGTGGCGCCCACCGCGATCGGATCGCTGCCAAGGGCCGTGGCCAGCACACTGGTCGCCAGGCCGAGGTCGATGGCGGCCATCCGCTCGCAGACCCGGCACACGTCCAGGCTGCCGGCGCCCATGCCGCCGTACTCCTCGGGCACGAACAGCAGATGGATGCCCAGGTCGGCGCCGCACATCTTGCGCACCAGGTCGACCGGGCACTCGTCGTCGCGATCGAGTCTGAGCATCAGTTCGGTGGGCAGCAGCCGGTCCGCGAACTCCTGGATAGCCGCCAGGATCATGTCCAGTGTCTCGGTGTCGAGGCCTGAGCCGGACTTCTCGCCGCTCATGGTGCGACCCCGGACCTTGTGCCGGGACTGCTGTTGATCGCCATCGCGACCCTCCCCACGATTTCGGGCCTGCTCGTCGCCCCAGGCTCGCCTCGGGCGGTCGGCGCCACAGGGGCCGAACGTCACACGCACGACGCCGATGTGCCTTACTGGCGCCCGAGAACGAGCCAGGCCGACGGGGCCGCCGGCAGCTGCCGCCCAGCCCGCGTCTGCCTGGCGTAGGACGAAAACCAGTACGACGCCGACCGCACCGGCCGCGTCAGTGGGCGGCGACAGCCACCTCAGGTGAGCATTGCTCGGAAATGCTCGGGCGCCCGGCTCGTGCGAGTCGCTCCTCGGCCATCAGGTCCGCGATCACGCCCGGGAGGGCGCCGCGCTCGTGGGCCGTCCGGAACACCAGCAGCGCGGTGTCCCTGATACCGGCCGCTCGCACCCGCGCGGCCGCCAGGTCGAAGCCGAGCAACTCACTGGCCACCTGGATCAGGCCACCCGCGTTGGCGACGTAGTCCGGCGTGTAGAGGATTCCACGCTCCGCAAGGAGAGCGTCCACGCCGGGCGCGGCCAACTGGTTGTTCGCGGCGCCACACACGACCTCGGCCCGCAACGCGGCCGCCGTGCTGGCGGTCAGGGAACCGCCCAGCGCGCACGGCGCGAAGACGTCGGACCGGGCACGCACGAGCGCCTCGCGGTCCTCGGCGACCCGGACCTGCGGCCACTGGGCCCGCACCCGGGCGACAGCGGCCGGATCGACGTCGTAGACCGTCACCAGCGCGCCGAGTTCGGCCAGATGGCCGACGAGCCGGTGGCCGACCTTGCCGACTCCTTCCACGCTGACGCGGCGTCCGGCCAGGTCGGCCGAGCCCCACCGGTCGGTGGCCGCCGCGAGCATGGCCTGCAGCACGCCATACGCGGTCAACACCGCGGAGTCGCCCGAGCCGCCGTGAGCGGAGCTGCGCCCGACCACGAACCGGCACTGCGTGGCCACGATGTCCATGTCCTCGGCGACCGTGCCCACGTCGCACGCCGTCACGTACCGGCCGCCCAGCGACTGCACCGCTTGGCCGTAACGCCGTAGCAGCTCAGGCGACTTGTCCGTGGCGGGGTCACCGATGATGACGGCTTTCCCACCGCCGAAAGGAAGTCCGGCCAGTGCGGCCTTGTAGGCCATGCCGCGCGCGAGGTCGAGCACGTCACGCAGGGCGGCCGCCGTGTCGGGGTAGCGCCGGAACCGGGTCCCGCCCACGGCCGGACCCAGTGCGGTCGAGTAGACCGCGATGATCGTGCGAAGGCCACTGGCGCGATCGCGGACAAACGCCACGTGTTCGCACTCCGAAGCCCGTTCCACCAGGTCAGCCGTCAACCAGCCGGCCGGGTGCGGTATGGATGGGTGGTGCGTCGTCCCGTTGGTGTGGTGGTCCAACGCGACGGGAGATGGGGTTGCCATTGTCGCTCCCGAGATGGTGCGTTGGTGAGGGGAATCCCGCGTGTCGCACCGCCGATCGGGCTGGTGGGCGCGGGCCGGCGGAGGTCGCCCGGTTGGCGATTCCGCCGGGTCGGCACGCAGCGGGTGCCGGAGACGTCGCGATGCGCACGCCGTGGATCCCCAGCGCTGCCGATCCACAGCGGCGTCGGTGACCGATGGCCGTCTCGCGCACGCGACCCATGATTCGATGATCATCCGCGGCACTGCGCGCGGACAGGGCACGAGGTCCCACCCCGGGGTGTCCGTCGTCACCTTCCACACCCCGCTGACCCGACCCACCGCACCGACACCCGCATGGCGGGTGACCGACCGGCCCGTCGAGTGGTAGACGCACGCTATGGCGTCCGCTGAATCCGGTATGACGATCGCGGTGACCGGGCCGACCGGCACCTTGGGTCTCGGGCTGATACCGCTGCTCCAGGCCGACGACCGCGTCCGGCGCATCGTCGGGGTCGCGCGGCGACCATTCGATCCCACGACGCACGGCTGGTCGAAGATGGTGTACCAGCAGGGGGATGTGCGCGATCCGGCGTCGTTGGAGAGCGCGTTCCGCGCGGCCGACGCTGTCATTCACCTGGCGTTCCTGGTCATGGACGACGCCGCGGCCGAGACCATGCGGAAGATCAATGTCGACGGCACCGTCAACGCCTTCCGGGCCGCGCTCGCGGCCGGGGCACGCAGGTTCGTCCACGCGTCCTCGGTGGCCGCCTACGGCTTCCATCCGGACAACCCCATCGGCATGACCGAGCAGTGGCCGACACGCCCGGCGGCGAAGCTGTCCTACGCCAGGCAGAAGGCTGAGCTGGAACTCCTGCTGCGGGACGAGGCCGCCGCGCACCCGGAGATCGCCCTCTACGTCCTGCGCCCGTCGATCGTGGTCGGGCCGCACACGCTCGGCGCCAAGAATCCACTGCCCGGTCCGCTGACCGGGATCGCCCAGCGCCTGGTCGGACTGGCCGGTCGTCTCCGGCTGCCGCTGCTGGTCCCGGTGTTCCCGTTCCAACTCGTCCATGACCAGGACGTCGGGCAGGCCTTGCTGCTCTGCGCGGTCGGCGCCGGCCCGCCTGGTGTCTACAACATCGCCGGCGACGGCGTTTTGTCCACTGTGGACTTGGCTGCCGAGCTCGGCTGGCGCCCGCTGCCGATGCCGGCCGGGCTCATGCGGAGCACGGCCCGTGCGGTGTCCGCACTGCCGAGCCTGCCGTGCACCCCGTCGGTGGCGCAGTGGATCGAAGTCGTGAGCCACCCGGCGATCATGGAGGTGTCGAAGGCCAAACGGGAGCTGGGCTGGCAACCTCGCTACACCGCGCGCCA
>DATJJB010000783.1:0-7013 GCA_035492655.1 Kutzneria sp.
CAGAACTCGTTGATCTCGCGAGCCCAGGACCGCGCCTCGGCGTTGTCGCCGAACCACACGCCGGGCGTGGACAGCGACAGGATCCCGGTCTGGATCCCGTGCCCGTCCATGAACTTCAGGGCGGACGACTCCGACCATGACGGCAGGTCGATGCCGCCGGGGCGGATTCCCTTGTCCCGCATCCATTCCGCGTAGCGGGGCGGGATCACGTGTTGGTGGGTGTCGATACGCGACATCAGATGTCCTTGTCCGCCGGCACGATCAGCGCGGCGAACAGCCGGGGCAGCACATCGGTGACGTAGGTGCCGTCCTCGGAGCCGTCGATGATCGTGCGTTCGAGCATGGTGGTGTACAGCCCGGTGATCGTGACGACGGCACTGCGCGGGTCCACGGTCAGCCGGAACGCCAGCCGGTCCAGCGCCGACAGCAGGATCTCGGCCAGGCTGTCGTGGAACCGTTGCTGGGCCGCGGAAGTCGGTCCGCGCAGCTCCTCCTGGCGCAGCGCCTGGGCGTGGAACTCGGCGGTCAGCAGGTACCAGGTGCGGTCGGCGGTCAGCGACTCCATGAACAGCGCGCCGGCCTGGCGGAGCACGTCGGTCGCGACGTCAGGATCGGTGGTGTCGGCGGCGTCGATCGCGGCGCGAACGGCGGCCCGCAGCCGGTCGAGGCGTTCCTGCATCTGCACCTCGTACACGGCCAGGAACAGCGCTTCCTTGCTGGCGAAGTTGGAGTAGAAGGCGCCACGGGTGAAGCCGGCGCGTTCGCAGATCAGCTCCACCGGCGCGTCCCGGATGCCCAGCTCGCTGAACACCTCGTAGGCGGCCTCGATCAGCCGCTCGCGGGTCTGCGCGCGCCGCCGTGTCGTTCCGGTCATCTCACCCGTCCGCGTGACTCGATACACAGTGCATCGGATACATCGTGCATTAAGATACACGATGTATCGTCGCTGACCAGGGAGCCGATCGTGTCCTCCTTCCTCTACCGCCTGGGCCGGGCCGCGGCTCGGGCTCGCGTGCTGGTGCTGGCCGTCTGGCTGGTGGTGCTGGCCGCCGCGGGCGGCGGCGCGCTGCTGCTCAACCAGGGCACCGACGACACGTTCGCCATTCCCGGCTCCGAGTCGCAGGACGCGCTCGACCATCTCAAGCGGGTCTTCCCGGAGACCGCCGGCACCTCGGCCCAGCTGGTGATCCTGGCCCCGGGGCGGGTCGACACCGCGGCGATCAAGGCTGCCGTGGCCGACACCGTGCAGCAGCTCAAGCAGGTCGACCAGGTCGCGACGGCCGTGGACCCCTTCGACAACAACAGCGGCGTGTCCGGCGATGGCCGCGCGGCGCTGATCGCCGTGCCGCTGACTGTGCAGCAGCCGCAGCTGCACGCGTCGACGAAGACCGAGCTCACGAGCATCGCCGACGGCCTGGCCGCCAAGACCGGCACTCACGTCTACACCGGCGGCGACGCGTTCTCCAACCGCGTGCCCAAGCTCAGCCCGACCGAGGGCATCGGCCTGGTCATCGCGTTGCTGGTGCTGCTGCTGATGTTCCGCTCGATCATCGCCGCCTTCATGCCGCTGATCACGGCCGTGCTCGGCGTCGGCGTCTCGATCAGCCTGGTCTACGCCGCGACGCTGGTGGTGCCGATCTCGTCCACAGCCCCGATGCTCGCGGTGATGCTGGGGTTGGCCGTCGGCATCGACTACGCCCTGTTCCTGTTGTCACGACACCGAGATCAGCTGGCCGACGGGCTCGACGTCGAGGAGTCCATCGCCCGGGCGACGGCGACCGCCGGCTCGGCGGTGATCTTCGCCGGGTTGACGGTGGTGATCGCCCTACTGGGGCTGGCCGTCGCCGGCATTCCGTTCCTCACCACCATGGGCATCGCGGCGGCGGTGGCGGTCGCGCTGGCCGTCGGTATCGCGGTCACGCTCGTGCCGGCGCTGATGGCCTTGGCCGGACAACGGCTGCGGCCGAAAGTCAGGCGGGCCAAGAAGAAGCGGGCCAAGCCGCAGATCGCCCGGTGGTGGGTGCGGACCGTCACCAAGGTGCCGCTGCTCACCGTCGTGCTGGTGGTGGCCGGGCTGGCAGTGTGCGCGATCCCGGCCGCCGATCTCCGACTTGCCTTGCCGGACAACGGGACCGAGGAGCAGGGCAGCCCCGCCCGCGACACGTACGACGTGGTCAGCCAGCACTTCGGCGCCGGCTACAACGGGCCGCTGATCGTCACCGCGGACATCATCACCAGCACCGACCCGGTCGGCCTGGTGAACAAGATCGCCGGCGAGATCCGGACCATGCCCGGCGTGGCCGCGGTGCCGCTGGCCACGCCCAACCCCAAGGGCGACACCGGAATCATCCAGGTGATCCCGACCACCGCGCCGGACTCGCCGCAGACCGACGACCTCGTGCGCCGGCTGCGTGACCAGGAACCGCACTTCCAGGCCGCGTACGGCACGAAGACGGCCGTCACCGGCATCACCGCGGTCGGCATCGACGTGTCGGCTCAGCTCGGCAGTGCCTTGCTGCCGTTCGGAATTCTGGTCGTCGGGCTGTCGCTGATCCTGCTGGCCATGGTGTTCCGCTCGATCTGGGTGCCGGTCAAGGCCACCGCCGGCTACCTGCTCTCGGTCGGCGTTGCCTTCGGTGCCACGGCTTTCGTGTTCGATCAGGGACACCTGGCCGACGCGCTCGGCGTCACCCACACCGGCAGCGTGATCAGCTTCCTGCCGATCATCCTGATGGGTGTCCTTTTTGGACTGGCTATGGACTATGAGGTGTTCCTGGTCTCGCGGATCCGTGAGGAGTACGTGCACAGTGTCGATGAAGGTCTTGGGGTAGATCCGCACCGAGCCATCGAGAACGGCTTCATCTCGGCATCACGGGTCGTGGTCGCGGCGGCGGTGATCATGTTCGCGGTGTTCGCCGCGTTCGTGCCGGAGGGCAGCGCGACGATCAAGCCCATCGCGTTCAGCCTGGCCGTCGGCGTGTTCGTGGACGCCTTCGTGGTGCGGATGACGTTGGTGCCGGCGGTGTTGGCGCTGCTCGGGCACCGAGCCTGGGGCCTGCCGCCGAAGCTGGACCGGGCGCTGCCGGTGTTCGACGCCGAAGGCGATTCCCTGGTGCACGAGCTGCGGTTGGCCGACTGGCCTGGTGTCGACGAGGCGATCAGCGCCCGCCGGATCGGCGTCGACGACGACCGCGGCCGGCCCGTCTACCGGGACGTCGACCTCCATGTGCCACGAGGTTCCGTGGTGGTGCTGCATGGAGCCGGCAAGAGCGCTTTGCTGTACACGCTTGCCGGCCGCGTCACCAAGCTGAACGGGGACCTCAAGGTGCTCGGCCGGGTGCTGCCGCAGCACGTGCACGCCCTGCGTCGCGAGGTTACGGTGATCGGCTGCCGGGACAGCGCCGCCCCGGCTCGTGACGTTGCGACGGCCCTGGCCGATGACATCGAGCTCGTGCTGATCGACGACGCCGACCTGGTGTTGCGCACCGATGAGCGGGATGCGTTGCGGTACTTGATCGCCCACCGTCGCACCGCCGTCGGGCGGCCGGTGACCGTGGTGCTGAGCTGCCAGGACCCGGCCCGCCTCACCGACCTGCTGCCGGCCGACGCCACCCTGTTCTCCCTCGCCCAGCCCGTTGAGGTGCACTGATGTTCAAACCGTTCGCCAACTCCGCCCGGGCGCTGGCCGCCGGCCCGCTGACGTGGAAGACCTGGACCGGTCTCATCGCCGTGCCGGTGCTGATCATGGGGCTGCTGACGTGGGCGTTGTGGTCGCCGGACCGCGATCATGGCACCGCGACCGCGGCCGTGGTCAACAACGACCAGCCGGTCAAGGTCAACGGGCAGCTCATCCCGCTCGGCCGGCAGCTGGCCGGTGACCTCACGCACAGCTCCGACTCGGCCTACAAGTGGGTGCTGACCGACGCTTCCGACGCGGATTCGGGGCTGGGCAACGGAACCTACACCGCTGTCGTCACAATCCCGCAGGACTTCTCGGCTCGCGCGACGTCGGCCGCGGCCGGCAAGCCGCTTGACGCCACCCGGGCCGTGGTCGACGTGAAGACCTCGGCCAGCGCCGGCGTGATGGATCCGTCGCTGTCGCAACGGATCGCCGACAGCACTCAACAGACCCTGAACAACCAGGTCGTCGAAACGTACCTGGACAACATCTATGTCGGCTTCACCACCATCCACGGCCAGCTCAACCAGGCCGCCGACGGCGCGGATCAGTTGGCCGACGGCACCCGACAGCTTGTGCCTGGGGCGCAACAACTCGCCGACGGCGCGGCCAAGCTTGCCGCCGGCACGGCGCAGCTGGCCACCGGTTCGAGCCAGCTCGCCAACGGCTTGACTCAAGCCGAACGGGACACCGCGCAGCTGCCCGCATTGACCCGGCAGCTCGCGGCCGGGGCGGAGCAAGTCGCGCAGGGAAACGAAAAGCTCGCCGCGACCATCGTTCCGCTGGCCAACCGCATTATCGCCGCCATCGACGCCCTGCCCTCGGCCACCGCGGCGGCGGCCGACATCCAGCGGCTGGCCGATCAGTGCACGGGTGACGTCCAGTTCTGCGCCAACCTGCGCCAAGCGGCAGCCCGGCTGGCGACTGACGCCGCCAAGATCGACGCCGCCAAGACCTCGATACGGGCCCAAGCCGTGCAGGTTCGTGACGGCATTCAGGCGCTGGCCAACGGATCCCGTCAGGTGGCCAACGGGAACGCCCAGCTGGCCAAGCAGTCCGGCGCTCTAGCGCAGGGCATCGCCTCCGCGGCCGACGGCGCCCGGCAGCTCAACACCGGCGTGCAGCAGGCGAATTCCGGCGCGCAGCAGCTGGCCGACGGCTCGCAACAGCTCAACACCGGCGTGGGTAAAGTGAACGATGGCACCCAACAGCTGGCGTCCTCTTTGGACAAAGGGCGTAACCGGGTCCCCAGCTACACCGACGCCGAACGCAATCACCTCAAGACCATCGCCGCCAGCCCGACCGCAACCTTGACGGACAGCACGCCCTCGAACACGCTGGCCATCACGTTGTTTGCGGTCTTGGCGTTGTGGGCCTTGGCTTTGGCGACCTACCTGGTCACACGGGCCGTCCCGGACGCGGTGCTCACGGCCCGTGAGCCAACGTGGAGCATCATCATCCGGGCCGCCCTGCCCGGCGCGACAGCCGCGGCGTTGGCGGCCGTGGCCATCACCGCCATCGCGATTCCCGCGCTGCATCTGGGAGTTGGCGGTTCGTTCGAGTTCCTCGGCGTCGCGCTGCTTGCGGCGTTCGCCTTCGTGTCGCTCAACCAAGCCGTGACGGCCATCTTCGGTCGGGCCGGGCGGCTCGCTTCCCTTGCCGTGCTTGTGCTGGCGTCGGCCACCGGCATCGTGTCCACCCTGCCAGGCCCGCTCTACGCCCTGGCCGCCTACCTGCCCACCCACGGCGCGGTGCTCGGGTTGCGCGCCGCGGCAACCGGTGACGCCGGCCTCTACACCGGCCTCGCCGAGCTCACCGCGTGGCTGGTGGTCGGTGTGCTCACGGCGATCCTCGTCACGGACCGTCGTCGCTACCTCTCCACGCGACGGCTCCGACTCGCGGTGGCTTAGGTCAGGAGTGCAGCCTCGACAGCTCCTCGCCACCGTTCCTGATCAGCGTCTCCAGCTGCCGGCGCCGCTTCGCGAACTCCTTGACCGGGACCGACAGGGCCACCGCCGCCTTCGTGCGCCCCTCCGCGTCCCGTACCGGCGTGGCCAGGCAGGCCAGGCCCGGCTGGAACTCCTCGATCTCCGCCGCGATGCCCGTCCGGCGGACCAGCGCCAGCTCCCGGTCCAGATCCTCGAGCCGGGTGATCGTCCTGTTCGTCAGCCTCGTCAGGCCGGCGCCGGCCAGGTAGTGCCGCCGCGCCGCCGGCGACATCGCCGCCAGCAGCACCTTGCCGAACGACGTCGCGTGGGCCGACCGGTCGAAGCCCAGATCCAGCGGCTCCGCCTTGCGGTGCTCCGGCGAGTCGGCCACCTCCGCCACCACCAGCTCGTCGTCGCGGACCACCGCGTAGTACATCGCCGCCTGTGCCCTGATGTGCAGGTCCCTCAGCGTGTAAGCGATTTCCGGCGTCACCGACAGCTGCTCCTTCAGGCTGTCGTGCAGCTCCGGCAGCTTGTAGCCCAGCCCGAACCCCCTGGCGTTGGCCAGCCGGACCAGGTAGCCCTCGTGGACCAGCGTGTTCAGCAGGTGGTAGGTCGTCGACAGCTTGAAGCCCGTCCGCCGGGCCACCGCCTTCGCCGTGATCCCGTCGCCCCCGTCGGCCACCGTCTCCAGCACCCTCAGCGCTCGCTGCACCGAACCGATCAGCCCGCTCGGCGGTTTCGGCTGGGCGTCGGGCATTGGTCCTCCGGGTGCAAGGGTGTCCCGCCCACCGGCAACGGCCAGCGGCGGCTAGGTGTCGAGCTACCGCTGACGCCGATGATCATTGAAGCCGCAACCAGGTGGGTCAAGCCGGAACTTTTCACATGCCGGCAATCGCCGCCGGACCAGGGGTCCCCCGCCCGTGCCGAGCCACCCGCCGGTAGTCTCCCCACCACGCGCCGGCCCGCCGGCGCCCCTGGGGCGGTAGCTCAGCTGGTTAGAGCAGCAGACTCATAATCTGTCAGGTCGTGGGTTCGAGCCCAACCCGCCCTACAGAAACGCCTGGTCAGCGTGTTGCCGACCAGGCTCGTCACAAATCAGGCGGCTCGGGCCCTGGTCGCTGCCGGCGTCGAGAGTGCCCGGATCAGTCGCTGAGGGCCTCGAGATGGGTGCCGCGTTCGTGCTCGCGGAAGGCGCGAGGGGTGGTGCCGGCTTCGCGGGTGAAGAACTTGGTGAAGTTGGTGGCCTCGGTGAACCCGAGGCGCTGCCCGATGGTGGCGGCGGAGAGGTTGGTGTGCACGAGCAGCCGCTTGGCCTCCAATGCGACCCGAGCGTCGATGAGGGCCTTGGCGTTCTGCCCGGCGGCTGCCTGACAGAGGCGGTTGAGGCTGCGTGGCGAGTAGCC
>DATJJB010000784.1:0-2876 GCA_035492655.1 Kutzneria sp.
ACCGCCCCGGGCCCCAGCGGGCTCCGCTCGGGCCCCTCCCGCCGTACCTGCCGGCGCAGCGGCGGGCGCTCGAGCGTGGTCGTCATGGCCCACCGACTGTCCCAGCCCGGACCGGGCGGCACGGGTTCCCACGCCGACGCCGACGCGGTTCGAGCGGCGGGGCCACAGCTGCCTGCTCACCCGGACGGGTGACTGAGGGCGCGCCGGATCGCGTCGAGGTCTCCCTTGTGCGTGCTCTCACGGTTGCCCTTGCCTGCCTGACGGCCACCGCTGCCGCTGTCGTGGCCCCGGCGTCCACTGCGCAGGCGGTGACGTGCAAGCCCCCCACGACGCTGCTGTCCCGGACGCCGCTGGTGCGGCAGCTGCCCAGCGGCGCGGTCATGCGGGTCTGGGACACCGGTCCGACCAGCGACCCGATGAAGAGCCAGCGCATCGTCGCGGTGACGATCCCCCGCACCAGCGCGCTGCGCGGCGGCGTCACCTGGCCGGGGGCGCTGACCAGCCGGCGCACGGTGGCCCAGTACGCGCAGAGCATCTCCGGCTCCGTCGTGGCGGTGAACGGCGCCGTGTTCGACCCCGGCACCGGCGTCCCCGTGGCCACGGTGCAGCGCAACGGCGTACCGCTCAAGGGCATCGCGTCGGTCCGCTACGTGGTCGCGTTCGGCCCCGACCGCAAGGCCACGATGGACTCGCTCACCCTCTCCGGCACCGCCCGCGCGCACGGCTACTCGTGGCGCACCACCGGGCTCAACTGGAACACGGTGGCCGGCACCGGGATCAACGTCTACACGACGGCGTGGGGCGCCAAGAGCCGGCCCTACGGCACCGTCGACGTGGTGGTGGCGAACGGCAAGGTCGTCGCCCGCCGTACCGGGACCGCCCGGGGCGCCTACCCGCGCAGCGGGCAGGTCATCCTCACCGCCACCGGCACCGCCGGCACCCAGCTGTCCGCGGCACGGGTCGGGGACGCGGTGTCCCTCAGCTACCGCCTCGTGAGCGGCTCGGGCGCCACGGTCGTCGACGCCGTCACCCGCGGCCACCGCTACGTGGACGGCTCGTACAGCGACGGCGGCTCGTGCAGCACCCGCGACGAGCAGGTGCGCCCGCGCACCGCGATCGCCTGGACGGCCGCCGGCGACACCATGGTGGTCACCGTGTCCGGCCGCGCCGTCATCAACGGCACCATGTACGGCGGGTCGACGCACCACCAGATGCCGACCTACCTGCGCCAGCTCGGCGCGTACCAGGCGGTCGGCCTGGACGGCGGCGGCTCCACGACGATGTACGTCCGCAGCACCGTGAGCGGCTCGCCGTACCGCGTCGACCGCCCCAGCACCTCGCTGCGCCCCGTGCCGAACGCGCTGTTCTGGCGCTGACCCCGGGTACGACGAAGGCCGGCCCCGACGTGCGGACCGGCCCTCGACGTACAGGGGCTAGAGGTTCTTCATGACCTCGCGCATGAGCTCGGCCGTGGCCGAGGGGGTCTTGCCGACCTTGACGCCGGCGGCCTCGAGGGCCTCCTGCTTGGCCTGCGCGGTGCCGGAGGAGCCGGAGACGATGGCGCCGGCGTGGCCCATCGTCTTGCCCTCGGGCGCGGTGAACCCGGCGACGTAGCCGACGACCGGCTTGGTCACGTGCGCCTTGATGTACTCGGCCGCCCGCTCCTCGGCGTCGCCGCCGATCTCGCCGATCATCACGATCGCCTTGGTGTCGGGGTCCGCCTCGAACGCCGCGAGGCAGTCGATGTGCGTGGTGCCGATGACCGGGTCGCCGCCGATGCCCACGGCGGTCGAGAAGCCGTAGTCGCGCAGCTCGTACATCATCTGGTAGGTCAGCGTGCCGCTCTTGCTGACCAGGCCGATCGGGCCGCTGGTCGGCGCGATGGTGGCCGGGATGATGCCGGCGTTCGACGCGCCGGGGCTGATGAGGCCGGGGCAGTTCGGGCCGACGATGCGGGTCTTCTGACCGGCGTCGACGTTGTACTGCCAGAAGTACGCCGAGTCCTGGACCGGGATGCCCTCGGTGATGACGACGGCCAGGCCGATGCCCGCGTCGATCGCCTCGATGACGGCGCCCTTGGCGAAGGCCGGCGGCACGAAGACGACCGTGACGTCGGCACCGGTCTTCTCCATCGCCTCGGCGACGGTGGCGAACACGGGGATGCCGTCCACGTCGGAGCCGGCCTTCTTCGGGTTCACGCCGCCCACGACGTTGGTGCCGGAGGCGACCATCCGGCGGGTGTGCTTGGTGCCCTCGGCACCGGTGATGCCCTGGACGATGACCTTGGAGTCCTTGGTGAGGAAGATGGCCATTACGCAGCGCTCCCGGCGATCTCGGCGGCCTTGTCGGCGGCGCCGTCCATGGTGTCGACGACGGTGACGAGGGGGTGGTTCGCCTCGACGAGGATGCGGTGCCCCTCCTCGACGTTGTTGCCGTCGAGCCGCACGACGAGCGGCTTGGTCTCCTTGTCGCCCAGCATCTCCAGGGCCTGGACGATGCCGTTCGCGACCGCGTCGCAGGCGGTGATGCCGCCGAAGACGTTGACGAACACCGACTTCACGGCCGGGTCCGACAGGATGATCTCGAGGCCGTCGGCCATCACCTGCGCGGACGCGCCGCCGCCGATGTCGAGGAAGTTCGCGGGCTTCACTCCGCCGTGCCGCTCCCCGGCGTACGCGACGACGTCGAGCGTCGACATGACGAGCCCGGCGCCGTTGCCGATGATGCCGACCTGGCCGTCGAGCTTGACGTAGTTGAGGTCCTTGGCCTTCGCCCGGCCCTCGAGGTCGTCCTCGGCCACGACGTCGGCGTACGCCGTGAACACGTCCTGGTGCCGGAACTCGGCGTTGCCGTCGAGGGTCACCTTGCCGTCCAGC
>DATJJB010000785.1:0-5499 GCA_035492655.1 Kutzneria sp.
CGACGGCATTCGCAGCAGCGCCAACACGATCAGTGCCCCGACCCCGCCGGCGCCGAGCCAGAACACGATCCAGCGCACCGACCGGGTCATCGCCTGCCTCCCCGCACCTTGCGCACGGCCAGCAGCACCATCAGCGGCACCACCGCTGAGCCGACCGCCACCTGTGACAACGCCACGTCCGGGGCCTGCAGCAGCACGAACAGCAGCGTCAGCAACACACCGTAGACCGACAACGTGACGGCCTGCCGCGCCGGCTCGCGGGTCAGCACCACGACCGTGCCACCGGCCGCAACCAGCAGGAACGCCACGACCAGCAGCGGGGTCACGACTTCACGATCCCGTCTCGCTGAGCCCCGGCCCGACCGACCGCCGCGGTCAGCACCGGCCCGGTGACCCCGAGCAGCACCACGGTCAGCATGACAACAGCTGTTGTCAGACTCCAGCCGTTGGCCACCGACACGGACAGACCGATCAGCGGCCCGCCGACCGACGTCACCGGCGTCAGCCAGTGCAGGCGACGGTAGAAGTCCCGCACCAGCACCGCGGCGAGGGAGGATGCCACCACGACCAGGCAGCCGGCGGCCAGCAACACCCACGCGATCACGGCTTCGGCCCCAGCAGCCGGGTGTACACGAGCGTGCCGGCAAAACCCAGCAGCACCAACACAAGTGGCACGATCAGGTAGCTGGACCGGCCATCGCCCTGGATCATCACCAGCAGCGTCAGCGCGCCGACGGCGGACGCCAGTTCCAGGCCGACCAACCGGTCGACCGCGCCGCCGCGGGCCACCAGCACCAGCGCCGGGACCATGCCGCCGACCAGCAGGGCCAGCGTGGCGATCTCCCAGCCGCTCATTCGTCCCCCAGGACGTGCACCAGCAGCGCGTCGTCCTTGTCGTCCAACACGACTGTGCCGGGCGAGGCCGATACCACGATCGTCTTCACGCCTTTGCGGACCGCGGACACGGGAATCTCCCGCAGCCTGGCCCGCCGCGAGAACAGGGCGCCGGATCCGCGCGCGATGTCCAGCGGCAGCTGCCAGGCGCTCGCCGGCTGCCAACGGCCGTCGTAGACCCGGCGGACGAGCGTCGCGATGATCGCGCACGGCACCGCCAGCACGGCGGCGACCAGCAGGTCCTGCCAGTTCACGGTGCTCAGCGTGGTCAGCCAGACGCCGACCAGCACCGCCCACCACACGCCCGATTCGACGGCTCGTGACATGCCGCCGGATGCCCCAGGCCTGGTGAGCCGAAACCCGGTTGGGTTGACCGAACGCGGGTATTCGACACGCCATGACCACGATCGAGAAGTCCATCGACGTCCACGTCCCGGTGCGCACCGCGTACAACCAGTGGACCCAGTTCGAGTCCTTCCCGGAGTTCATGGAGGGCGTGGACCGGGTGATCCAGGTGGACGACACGCTCACCCGGTGGGAGACGAAGATCGGTGGGGTGTTCCGCGAGTTCGACGCCCAGATCGTCGCCCAGCACCCGGACGAGCTGGTCGCGTGGAACACGATCGGTGGGCCGCCGCACGGCGGGGTCGTCACGTTCCAGGCGATCGACCAGGCCACCACCCGGGTGGCGCTGGCCATGCAGTACGAGCCGGAGGGGCTGGCCGAGAAGGCCGGCACCGCGCTGGGCATCGTGGACAACCGGATCAGCGGGGATCTCAAGCGGTTCAAGGAGTTCATCGAGAAGCGCGGGCACGAGACCGGCGGCTGGCGGGGCGAGGTGCGGATGGAGCCGCAGACCCACGCCACCACGGAGCCGTTGCCGAACCAGCCGCCGGAGACCGATCCGGTGCTGGGCGACATGCCCGGCGTCGCGCCCGAGAACTACCGCGGGGGACCGGCCTGAGCCTCGAACGTCCGCGGCCAGACGAACCACAGCAGCCCGAACAGCAGCCCGATGGCCCCGCCCAGCACGCCGCCGACGACGCTGCCGAACACCACGTAGCCGATCAGCAGCACGGTGCCGGCCATGGCCGCGGCCAGCAGCACCAGCCCGATGATGACGAACCGGCTGGCCCGGTCCACGATCGCCTCGCGCGCGCCACGGCGGAACAGGATCCGGTGCCAGGCCGCCGGGGCGATCAGGAAGCCGGCCGAGGCCGCGGTCAACAGCACCACGACCACGTGTGTGACGTGCACGAACTCGCCGGCCTGGCGATAGCTGTCGGTGAACACCACCGACAGCAGGAACCCGAACAGGACCTGCACGCCGTTCTGGGCGACACGCAGCTCCTGCAGCAGCTCGCCGACGTTGCGGGCCAGCCGTTGGTGCGAGTCCTCTTCGGGGCTGCTCATGCCACCGAATCTTTGACGTGCGGATAGTGCAGGTCAAACGCGGGTCGTTCGGAGCGGATCCGGGGCAGCGAGTGGAAGTTGTGCCGGGGCGGCGGGCAGGACGTCGCCCATTCGAGTGAGTTGCCGAAGCCCCAGGGGTCGTCGACATGCACGAGCTCGCCGTACCGGTAGCTGCGCACCACGTTCCACAGGAACGGCAGCATGGACAGCCCGAGCAGGTACGCGCCGACCGTGGAGACCGAGTTCAGCAGGGTGAGGCCGTCCGTGCTGAGGTAGTCGGCGTAGCGGCGGGGCATGCCCTCGACGCCCAGCCAGTGCTGCACCAGGAACGTGGTGTGGAAGCCGATGAACGTGACCCAGAAAGGCAGCTTGCCCAGCCGCTCGTCCATCATCCGGCCGGTGATCTTGGGAACCAGAAGTACACGCCGGCGACCGAACAGGTACAGCAGTACGACGTGGCGTTCAGCCGCGGGAACGCCACGTCCGGGGCGCCGATCTGCAACGGCAGCACCAGATTGGCGAAGACGTTCGGCGTTGCGTAGGGCAGCAGCATGATGGTGCCGTGCATGGTGAACAGCGTCTCCCTGAGCGCGCTGCCCTTGGGCTGCCGCCGGACGTGGACCGGCGGCAGCTCAAGCCGGGGTGGTCACCGACGGCTGCCGGGCACGAATTCCTGCAGCTTGGTCTTGATGCCCTCGGTGACCAGCGCGAAGGCGTCCGGGTCACCCTTGAGCACGGACTCCGCCGCCGCCTTGACCTGCTCGAAGGTGGCGTGCGGCGGGATCGGCGGCACGTTCGGGTCGCAGTGCACGTCCAGCAGCACCGGCCCGTCGGCCGACAGCGCCTCGTCCCACGCCGCGCCGAGCCGGTCCGGGTCGGTGACCGAGATGCCGCCCAGGCCGAAGGACCGCGCCACGCCGGCGTAGTCGATGTCCGGCAGCACCTGGGACTCCTCGAACTTGGGTGCGCCGCCCATTGCCCGCAGCTCCCACGTGACCTGGTTGAGGTCGTTGTTGTGCAGCACGCAGACCACCAGCCGCGGGTCCGACCAACGGTCCCGGTAGCGTTTGATGGTGATCAGCTCGGCCAGCCCGTTCATCTGCATCGCGCCGTCGCCGACGAGCGCGATGACCGGCCGGTCCGGGTGCGCGAACTTGGCCCCGATGGCGTACGGCACACCGGGTCCCATCGTCGCCAGCGTGCCGGACAGCGAGCCGCGCATGTTGCCGCGCATCCGCAGCGTGCGGGCGTACCAGTTGGCGGCCGAGCCGGAGTCCGAGGTGACGATGGCGTTGTCCGGGATACGCGAGGACAGCTCCCAGGTGATGCGCATCGGGTTGATCGGGTCGGCGGACACCATGGACTCCCGCTCCATCGTCTCCCACCACCGGGACACGTTGGACTCGACGGTTTCCCGCCACTTGCGGTCCTCCTTGCGCCGCACCTTGGGCAGCAGCGCGGCCAGCGTGGCCTTGGCGTCGGCGACCAGGTTCACCTCGGTCGGGTAGCGCATGCCGATGAACTTGCCGTCGATGTCGATCTGGATCGCCCGCGCCTTGCCGAACTCGGGCAGGAACTGGGAGTACGGGAAGTTGGAGCCGATGATCAGCAGCGTGTCGCAGCCGGTCATCAGCTCGTAGCTCGGCCGGGTGCCCAGCAATCCGATCGAACCAGTCACATAGGACAGATCGTCCGGCAGCACATCCTTGCCCAGCAGGGCTTTGGCCACGCCGGCCCCGGTCAGCTCGGCCAGCTGGCGGACCTCGTCGGCGGCGCCGCGCGCGCCCTGCCCGACCAGGATGGCCACCTTGCCGCCGGCATTGATCACCTCGGCGGCCCGGTCGATCTCCGCGGGATCCGGCACGGTGACGGTGTGCGGATGGCTCGGCGGGCTGGACGGCGACTGCTTGAACACGTGCCCCGGCGGGGAGTACGGCAGCTCCTGAAGGTCGCTCGGAATGATCAGCGCCGTCGGCGCCCGCTC
This sequence comes from Kutzneria sp., assembly GCA_035492655.1. Classification (GTDB taxonomy): domain Bacteria; phylum Actinomycetota; class Actinomycetes; order Mycobacteriales; family Pseudonocardiaceae; genus Kutzneria. Next base: position 4,292 of record DATJJB010000785.1, read on the forward strand.
CGCCTCGGCCGTGCGAATGGCCCGGTCCAGCGCGTTCGGCAGCTGCTCGGGCACGTTGACCTCGACCAGGTACGCGCTGGCCACGTCCTTGAACAACGACTGGAGGTCGACCTCTTGCTGATAGCTGGCGCCCATGGCACTGCGGGCGGTCTGGCCGACGATCGCGACCACCGGCACGTGGTCCAGTTTGGCGTCGTACAGGCCGTTGAGCAGGTGGATCGCTCCTGGCCCGGAGGTGGCCATGCACACGCCGACCTTGCCGCTGAACTTGGCGTAGCCGACGGCCTGGAAGGCCGCCATCTCCTCGTGCCGGGCCTGGATGAAGCGGGGGGTGTCGTCGGCTTTGCCGAAGGCGGCGACGATGCCGTTGATGCCGTCCCCCGGATAGGCGAAGACCTGATCCACCTGCCAGTCGCGCAGCCGTCCCAGCAGGTAGTCGCCGACGGTCTCGGCCATGATTCCTCCTTGCGTGACGTGACGGTGTTCGCGGCACGGATACCCGGCGCGCGGGCGTCGAATCAGGTGACCGCGCGGTTTCACGCCCGGTGACCGGGGGAAGCCCGGATCATGGCGACAGCGGCACACGCCCCCGGGACCCCGATCGACATGCCGGCCGGCTCGTGGTGGGCGGCGCTGAAACGCACCGTGGTGGCCGTCCAGGACAACCACCTGATGGACTGGGCCGCCTCGCTGACCTATTACGCGGTGCTGTCGGTGTTCCCCGGCCTGATCATCGTCACCGGCGCGGTCGGGCTGCTGGGCCCGGACGCGACCAAGATGCTGACCGACAGCATCAACTCGGTGCCGCTGGGCCAGGGTCGGGACCTGATCGTCGGGGCCATCCAGAACGCGCACACCGGGGCCGGTCTGCTGGCGGTGCTCGGTGTGCTGGGCGCGTTGTGGGCGGCCAGCGGCTACATCGGCGGCTTCATGCGGGCCAACAACGCCGTCTACGGCGTCGAAGAGGGCCGTCCACTGTGGAAGACCGTGCCGCTGCAACTCGGGCTGACCGTGGCGCTGATGCTGATGCTGGCCGTGTCGGCGTTGGGGCTGGCGGTGTCCGGGCCGGTCGCCGACCAGGTCGGGCAGTGGATCGGCATCGGCTCCACCGGGCTGCTGATCTGGGGCATCGCCAAGTGGCCGGTGATCGTCATCCTGGTCAGCCTGGCCATCTGCCTGCTGTACTGGGCCGCGCCCAACGTCCGCCA
>DATJJB010000786.1:0-26961 GCA_035492655.1 Kutzneria sp.
CAAGGTCATCGACCACACGCAGGACGATCTGCAAGCCGATCTCGACAGCCTCAAGCCGATCCTGGCCAACCTCGTCGCGGCCGGTGACACGCTGCCGCGGTCCTTCGACGTCGCCGGCACGCTGCTGTTCCCGTTGTCCACCTTCCGGAACAGCTTCCGCGGCGACTTCGTCAACGTGTACGCGAACGTCGACCTGTCCCTGCAGGCGGTCGATCCGCTGCTGGCCCCGCTGGGCGGTCACTGATGTTCAGCCGACTGGTCCGCATCCAGCTCACCGTGGTCACCGCCCTGACGATCTTCGCCCTGTCGGTGATCGCAGTCGACTACCTCGGCCTGACCGGCGGCAGGTACACCGTCACCGCCGATTTCGCCGACGCCTCCGGGCTGTATCCGGGCGCGGAGGTGACCTACCTCGGCGTCTCGGTCGGCAAGGTCGCCTCGATGGATCTCGGCACCGACAGTGTCGCCGTCGCGCTGTCACTGGACCAGCCGGTGCCGGCCGCGCTGCGGGCGGAGATCCACAGCACCTCGGCCATCGGCGAGCAGTACGTCGACTTGTCGCCGATAGGTGACACCGAGGTAAGAGCTCACGACGGAACAACTATTACCGTCGAGCACACCAGGCCCATGACCCCGACCGACACGCTGCTGTCGAGCGTGGACGAGCTGGCCAAGGCCGTGCCGACCGACCAGCTCCGGACCGTGCTGACCGAGGTGACGACGGCGTTCCAGGGGTCGCACGAGGATCTCCGCCAACTGCTCGACCAGGCATCGTTGCTGGTCCACGACGCCACGGTCAATGCCGGCCCGACCACCAGCCTGATCAGCGGGCTCGGGCCGTTCCTCGACACGCAGCACGACCTTGACGGCCAGATCCGGTCGTACACCAGGGATCTGGCCTCGTTCACCGATCAGCTCCGGTACAGCGACGGCGACCTGCGTGGGCTGATCACCACCGTGCCGACCTTCGACGACCAGCTGCTCGGCCTGCAAGACCGACTGAGGCCGACGCTGCCCATGCTGCTGGGCAACATGATCGCCACCGGGCAGGTCGTCCGCACCTATCTGCCGGGGGTCGAGCAGTTCCTCTCCGACTATCCGGCCACCGTGGCGCTGATCCAGAACATGCTGTTGGCGCACCACGGTGACATCGCCGCCACGCTGCGGCTGAACATCAACGACCCGCCGCCGTGCACCGCCGGCTTCCTGCCCAACCCGCAGCGGCGGGATCCCAGCGACACCAGCGATATCGCCGCGCCGAGCGACCTGTACTGCAAGGTCGCGCCGGCCGATCCGCGGGTGGTGCGGGGAGCGCGGAACACGCCGTGCCTGAACGCGCCCGGTCAGCGCGGCGCCAGCCCCGAGCAATGCCGAGAACAGGAGCCCCCATGGCAGAAGTTGCTGGTGAAGTAGTGCCGTGGCGGCGGCGGATTCTCACGGCCGCCGCCATGGTGCTGGCGGCCGCGCTGGTCGCCGTCGCCACCCTGTTGCTGCTCAGGCTGAACGACGCCAACGCCGACGAGGACAGCCGGCAGTCCGCGTTGCAGGTGGCCCGCCAGGTCGCCGTCGACCTGACCACGGTCAGCAAGGACACCGCCCAGCAGGACGTGACTCGGCTGATGGGCGTGGCCACCGGCTCGTTCAAGGACCAGTTCGCGCAGCAGGCAGACGTGTTCCGCAAGGTCGTGCAGCAGGCTTCCGTGACGTCCAAGGGCACCGTGGCCGAGGCCGGCGTGAGCAGCGTCGACGGTGACACGGTCACCGTGCTGGCCGCGGTGTCCGCGACTGTGCAGAACGCCGACGCGCCGACCGGGGAACAGCGTCAGTACCGGATGAAGTTGCAGCTGCACCACGAGGGAGACCGCTGGCTGGTCTCGGATCTGGAGTTCGTGCCGTGAGATTCGTGCGATGGGTGAGCGCCGCAGCGGTCGTGGGCCTGGGTGCGGCTGTGTTCCTGCTGTACCAACGGGTCGAGCACTCGTCCGAAGTGGACGCTGCTCGGCAGTCGGCGGTCGAGGCGGCGCGGACCCGGTTGCCGCAGCTGCTGTCGTACGACTTTCACACCCTGGACCGCGACCTGGCCGGGGCTCGGGCCGGCACCACCGGGGCCTTCCGCGACCAGTTCGCCGAGCTGAGCACGAAGGTCGTCGCACCGGCCGCGCAGCAGCAGGAGATCGTCACCAAGACGACGGTGGCCGGCACGTCCGTGGTCAGTGCCGAGACGGATCGTGTTGTGCTGCTGGTGTTCCTGGATCAGGTGACGCGGACCAAGGCCGACCCGTCGTCCCGGATCGACGGCGCGCGGGTGCGGGCTACCCTGCAACGACAGGACGGCCAGTGGCTGGTTTCCGCGCTGACGCCCGTGTGAGCAGCAGGAAGGCCACCACGGCGGCGACCGCCACCACGATCATCACCACGCCCATCGACACCGCCGAGTTGGCCAGCGGCGCGGCCACGCCGCCGATCAGGAACTGGGCGGTGCCGAGCAGGGCCGACGCGTTGCCGGCCTTGTCCGGGTGGTCGTTCATCGCCAGCGCCGTGGCGTTCGGGAACACCACGCCGACGCTCGCGGCCAGGAAGAACAGCGCCGGCAGCACGCCGGCCAGCCCGAGCCCGGTGAGCACGGACAGCAGCAGGGCCAGCGCACTGACCACCGTGCCGACCAGGCCGGCGGCCAGTAGCGGACGCGGCGCGAACCGGCCGAGCAGCCAGCTGTTGAGCTGGCTCGCGCCCATGATGGCCAGCGAGTTCACGCCGAACACCAGGCTGAACAGCGGCGCCGACAGGCCGTAGGTGTCCTGGAGCACGAACGACGAGCCGGAGATGTACGCGAACAGCGCGGCGAAGGCCAGCGCGCAGGACAGGGCGTAACCGAGGAACACCCGGTCCACCAGCAGAGAGCCGATCGACAGGCTGCCCTTGTGCCGGCGTTCGCGTGGCAGTGACTCGGTCAGCGTGAGGGTGGTCAGCACCAGCAGGAGCAACCCGATCACCGACAGCACGACGAAAACGCCGCGCCAGGTGGTCCAGTGCAGCACCACCGCGCCCAGCGTCGGCGCGATCACCGGGCCCAGGCTGTTGACCAGCATCAGCAGCGAGAAGAACTTGGCCAGCTCACGGCCGTCGAACAGGTCCCGCGCGACGGCACGGGAGATCACGATGCCGGCCGCACCGCCCATGCCCTGGACCAGCCGCAAGATCGTCAACGTGAGGGCCGACGGTGCGAAGACGCAGGCGGCCGAGGCGATCAGGTAGATCACCAGCCCGACCAGCAGCGGTCCGCGCCGGCCGAGACGGTCGGACAGCGGGCCGGCGATCAGCTGGCCCACCGCGAGGCCGATGGTGCACGCCATCAGCGTCAGCTGGATGTCCGACGGCGTCGCCGTCAGCTCGCGCGCCATCGCCGGGAAGGCCGGCAGGTACATGTCGATGGACAGCGGCGCGAACGCCGACAGACTGCCCAGCACGACCGCCAACCAGGCCGTTCTCGCCTTCGTCACAATTGCTCAGGGTACGTCGCCCGAATGGGGTAGCGTCCGATCCATGATGGCCGTCACGTCGATGCTGCCCGTCCACTCGGCCGCCGTGCTGGCGATCTACCAGCTGGGCATCGACAGTGGTCAGGCCACTTTCGCCACGTCGGCCCCGTCCTGGGCCGAGTTCGACGAGGGGCATCTGCCCGACCACCGGTTCGTCGCGCTGGACGGGGACCAGGTGTTGGGGTGGGTGGCGTGTTCGCCGACGTCCAAGCGGGCCGTGTACGCCGGGGTCGTCGAGGAGAGCGTGTACGTGCACCCGGACGCCCATGGTCGCGGGGTCGGTCGGGCGCTGCTCAACGCCGTGATCGCCAGCACCGAGGCCGCCGGCGTCTGGACGCTGCGGGCCGGGATCTTCCCGGAGAACACCGCCAGCCTCGGCCTGCACGAGAAGCTGGGCTTCCGGGTGATCGGGGTGACCGAGCGGGTCGGGCAGTTCCACGACGGCCGGTGGCGTGACGTGGTGCTGCTGGAGCGGCGTAGCCCGACTGTCTGATGTGGACCATGACATCTGTCGTGGGCGCCGGGGCGGTCGCGGTGCCAGGCTTGGTGTCATGCGAGCCAGGGGAATCAACTACGACACCGGTTTCACGCCCGGCGGCAAGCTCAGCCGCACCACCTTCGAGCCCGACGAGGTGCGGCGCGAGCTGCTGATGATCGTCGAGGACCTGCACTGCACCGCCGTGCGGATCACCGGCTTCGATCCCGAGCGGATCGCGGTGGCCGCGGCGATCGCCGCTGAGCTGGGGCTGGAGGTGTGGTTCGCGCCGTTCCCGTGCGACCTGACCACCGACGAGATGCTGCCGCTGTTCCTGGACTGTGCGGCCCGGGCCGAGGCGTTGCGGGTTGGCGGGGCGTCCGTCGTGCTGGTGCTGGGCTGCGAGCTGAGCCTGTTCGCCCAGGGTTTCCTGCCTGGCGACACTGTCTACTCTCGGATCGAGGGCATCATGACCGCCTCGCCCGAGACCTACGCCGCCTTCGCCACCGCGCCCGCTGCCGTCGCGGCCTTCCTGGAGACGGCGGTCGCCGCCGCACGTGAGCGGTTCGGCGGGCCGATCACCTACGCCTCCGGCCTGTGGGAGGACATCGACTGGACGCCGTTCGACTTCGTGTCCGTGGATGCCTACCGGGACAAGGAGAACGCGTCGACCTTCGTCGACCAGCTGATGGCGCGGACCAAGCACGGCAAGCCCGTCGCCATCACCGAGTTCGGCGCCAGCACCTACACCGGGGCCGGCGAGCGCGGCGGCATGGGCTGGATGATCGTCGACGACAAGGCCGATCCGCCGGTGATCAACGGGGAGTACGTGCGGGACGAGGAGGAGCAGGTCCGCTACCTCCAGGCGCTGCTGCCGATCTTCGAGGAGGTCGGGGTGGACGCCGCCTTCTGGTTCACCTTCGCCTCGTACGACACGCCGCACACCGATGATCCCCGTACCGACCTGGACATGGCCGGCTACAGCGTGGTCAAGCTGACGGACAGCGGTTTCCAGCCCAAGGCCGTCTTCGCCGCGTTGGCCGCCGCCTATGGTTCGGCCGCCACCGAAGTGTTGCCGCACTAGCGTTTCCGTATGGACTTGGACCTGCCCGTGCCGTCACCCATGCCCACCGTCGCCTGGCTGCGGGCGATGGTCGCCCGGTTCAGCTCCGGGCCCGACCACCAGCGCCGCCGGGCCTTGGCCGTCGCCGAACTCGCCAAGATCGACCCGGCCGCGTTGAGGCAACTGGCCGCCTCGACCACCGGCACCCCCGCCGAGGTCTTGGCCCAGGCCATGGGCATCGAGGTCGGCGCCGCCGTCGCGATCGCCGCCCGTGCCTACCACCCCCACACCGTCGCCTCCCCCGAGGCCGACCTCGCCGTCGCCCACCTCGTCGACGCCTTCGGGGGCGTCCCCGACGAGCTCACCGCCGCGCGGATCAGCCTGCTCATCCAGAGCTGCGACGCCACCGCCGCCCTCGTCGCCAACGCGCGCAACCACGCCAGCGTCGAGGACGCCCTCCGCAACGACCCACCGCTCCGGGAGACCCGCCGCGTCCGGGGCGGTGAGGTTGTCATGGTCAGCCTCGACAACCAGCCTTTCGGGGCCGGTACTCACGAGTGCCCCGGCCAGGCCCACGCCATCGCCCTGGCCGAGGGCATCCTGGCGCGGCCCTGATCACTTCTTTCCCAACAGCCCGCCAACCCCGCCCAACAACCCGCCCACCACCGCGTCCAGGACGTTCGGCGGCGTGGTCGTCGTAGTCGTCGGCGGAGCAGTCGTGGTGGTGCCGGTCGGCGGCACCGGAGTTCCGGTGGTGGGCGGCGTGGTGGCGGTGGTGGGCGTGACCGGGGAGACGACGGCGGGGATGGTGCTCACGCCGCCGGAGTAGGTGGTGATCCACTGGAACACCTCGGCCAGGTAGGCGCCGGAGTGGTTGTAGCTGAGGACGGCGTTGACGAGATCGCCGTTGAGGGACAGGTCGCGGCCGTCGGCGCAGAGGTAGTCGGCGGCGGAAGCTGTTGCGTCCCAGACGTTCTGGGGATCGGCGACGCCGTCGTGGTTGTCGTCGACGCCCCAGCGGGCCCAGGTGGAAGGCAGGAACTGCATGGGCCCGAGGGCATGCGTGCCGTCGAGGACCTCGGGACCGACGATGGGCTCGGTGACGGTGCCGCGATTGTCGACCTGGCCGCCACGGGCGTGGTTGGACTCGACCTTGCCGATGCCGGCCAGCACCGGCCAGCGCAGATGGCACGAAGTCGAGCGCCCGGCGGCGTGCTGGTAGGCGGCGAGCAGCACGGCGGGAATGCGGTTGTCGGTCACGGTGGCGACGGGCCGGTAGGCGACGACGTGATCCGGATGCACGACCTGGACGTCGGCCCGCTGGTGCGGCGCAACGGGAACGGCAGCCGGCGGGACAACGTGATCGGGCGCGGCGACGGACCGGGCTTCGACCACGGCGGGCGGGGTGGTGCTGGCCACGCAGGTGACGGCCAGAACGCCGGCGAGCGCGAGCAAGCCGGTGCGGGCGCGGCTGGACAAGGCGACTCCAATCAGGGAAAAAGGACCGTGGCCCGGCGGGACGACGGGCCGGGCCACGGTGGCTCAACGGCTCAGAACAACCGGCCGACGGCCTGCGAGACCGACTGCAGGGCGCCGAGCGGCGGCACACCGAGCACGGTGAACGTCCAGATGTTGTTCAGCGAGCTGGTGTCCGGCTGGTCCACGACGGTGACGCCGTCGGCAAGGGCCGGCGAGGCCGCGCCGACGAGGGCGGCGGCGACCAGGGTGGTGGTGACAAGTGCCTTGCGCATAAGGGTTCCTTCCTGTTTCAGCCGCTGATGAGCTTCAGCAGGCCGTCGACGGGGGCCAGTGCGGTGGTCGGCAGCGGCACGGTCGGGCCGAGCAGCGAACCGACGTCGAGCCCGGGCAGGGCCCAGATCGGCAGGGTGTCGGCGCCGGCCGTGCCGGCGCCGAGGGCGAGCAGCGCGGCGGTCAGCAGGCCGACCGTAAGAGCTTTGGGCTTCATGGGTCTTACCTTTCAGCAGACGGAATCGGTGGGTTTGGGATTGCCGAGCCCGAACAGCGGGCGCAGCGGGACGCCGACGTAGGTGCCGACGATGGCGGCGGCGCCCCAGAGCCAGCCGTGCAGGCTGAAGGAGGCGACACCGGAGAAGTAGGCGCCGATGTTGCAGCCACCGGCCATGCGCGCGCCGAAGCCCATCAGCACCCCGCCGATCACCGCGCCGACGGCCATCTTCCACGGCACGGCACGATGCAGGACAAAGGCTCCGGCCAGGGCGGAGGCGATCAGGGCCCCGAGCATGATGCCGAAATCCATCACCGACACGCGGTCGGCCAGCACGGAGGCGTGCAGGGCGGCGGCGTTCTTCGGCACCGTCCAATAGGGAGCGTTCGAGATGTCGATCCCGATCCAACCAAGGAACTTCGCTCCCCACAAGGCGAACGCCGCGGTGATTCCCCACGGGCTGCCGGAGACGAACAGCGTCACCGCGTTGAGCACCGCCAGCAGGATCGCGCCCACCCACAACGGCCACGCGCCGCGCAGCACCCGCGTCCAGCCCCGGGCCACGGGAGCCGGCTCGATCGGCGGCGGGTTGCGGCGCCGTTGCAGCAGCAGGGATCCGCCCGCGATGGCCGCGATGATCAGGAACGAGAACAGCACTCCGCCGCCGTACCCCCAAGGGGTGTCGGCCAGCGACACCGTCGGGCCCAGCGACTGGAGGTACCCGATCCAGTTGGCCGCGAACGCGCTGCCGATCGAGCCGAGGATGAAGCCGCCCAACGTGTACAGGATCGCCGTCTGTCCACTGCCGACGGCGAACAGCGTGCCCGACGCGCAGGATCCACCGATCTGCATGCCGATGCCGAAGATGAACGCGCCCAGCGCCACCCCGATGCTCGCCGGCAGGATGATTCCCTTGGGGGCACCGGAAAGCCCGATGCCGGACTGCAGGATCACCGCGAACAGTGCCACCGCGACCGCCAGCATCAGCATGTGGGCCCGGATCGCCGCGCCCTGGCCCACCGCGACGATCTGCCGCCATGCCGAGGTGAACCCGAAGCGGGAGTGGAACAACACCAGGCCCAGCGCCAGGCCGACCACGTACAGCAGGGCCAGCTTCCAGCCCGCCGCGTGGTAGACGGCGAAGCCGAGTGTCGCGGCCAGTGCCGTGCCGACGATGATCACGCCGGAACGGGCCGACGGCGCTTCGAGCGCCACCGCGGGCAGTCTCTCGCTGGCGAGGGACATCGTGCCTCCTAACGGTGCAGGGAAGGGGGTCTGTCGCTGCTCAGGACAGTGGCCCGGAGATCGGGACGATGGTGCCGTTGGGGACCCATTGGCCGGGGTAGGCCATCTCCATGCCGTCCATGGTGTTGTCCATGGGCATGGCGTCGACCTGGGCGGAGGCGTACAGCCGCACGGGAGGGGCGGACTGCTGGCCCTGGGCGGCGAGCCACGACGAGAGGCCGCCGATGGAGCCGGTTTCGCCGGGGAAGGCGTTGGAGAGGGCGACGGTGTAGGCGAGGGTCTGCGGGTCGCGGGGGTCGAAGCGGAGGGGGATGGCGGAGCTGACGACGGATGTGAGCAGGGGAGCGGTGAGCAGCCAAGGGGCCAGGTAGATGCCGTTGATATAGGTGGGCTTGCGGGTCTGCTCGACGGCGACGCGGGACAGGGTGTCGGCGGCGGTGGACCAGCCGGACACGACAACCAGGGCGCTGTTGGGCTGCTCGGTGTCGAAGACGGGAATGCCGGCCCGGCGTACGACGTCGGCGGCGGCCTTGGCGCGGGCGGAGTCGTCGCCGATGACGGTGAGGGCGGAGATCTTGCGGGCGGCCAAGAAGTCCACAAGCTTGTGGACAGACTCGGCATCGCCTGTGGACAACGTGTCGCTGGGGCAAGAAGTCAGGGCGACGCGGCTGCCGCCGATGAGGCCGCCGAGGGCGGCGTTGGCGCACTCGGGGTCGACAGGGCGGCCGGCGGGGCCGGAGCCGGTGTCCACCGACACGACAGATTCCTTGCCGGCAGCGGAGATCTGCAAGGTACTGCGGCCGGGCGGCAGGTCGATGGCGGCCCAGGCGCCGTTCGTGCCGGGACGGGGGACGGCGTGCACGCCGTTGACGACGGCCTCGACCGGCAAGTGGACGAGGTTGTGGCCGGGGCGTTGTGGGACAACGAGAACCGGGGTGCCGGCGGCGGAGCCGAGCAACGGAACGCCTGGGGTGGGCAGGTCGGCGGGGCGGGGGATCGCGCCGAGGGCGGCCCAAGCCAGGTAGGCGACGACGACCAGCAAAGCACCGACGGGGTAGAGACGATTGGCCGGCAAGGTGATCGTCAACGCGGTGACGACGATCGGCAGCAGGGCCACGACCAACAGCGCGAGCCCGAAGCCGGTGTCGTAGAGCCGGCGGTCGAAGCCGACCCCGGACACAACGATCTGCAACACGCCGGCCAACGCCAACACGACGGCCAAGGTCAGCGCCAGCGGGCGAAGGCGGTTGGTGGACGGCCTGATCAGCGTCAACCCCAACCAGGCCACCACACCGACGGTGTAGCCGGTGTCGGCCAGGAACTCGATGCCCATGTGGCTCAAGGAGATCTCGGAGATCAGCACCACCAGCAGCCCGAAGCCGAGGTAGGCCGACGGCGTGCGCCGGCGCAGCGTGGCCGGCACGGCGACGGCCAGTACCACCTGCCCGACAGCGAAAACCACATTGCTCTCGAGCCACAGCAGGGAGATCAGGTCGGCAACGGCCGTAACGGCGGCGGCGACCCACGCGATGACGAAGGTGTTGCGGCGCACCGAGACCACGGTGGGACGCAGCAGGCCGATACCGGCGACCGTGGCCGTCGCCAGCAGCAGCACGATCCTGAGCAGCAGCACGGCAGGGGGCACTCCGGTGACGGAGGTGTCCATGCCCATGTCGGTCATGTTCAAGGCAATCCCGCTTCGGGTAGGAACGGGTGGCGCCGCGGTCGGGGCGGCGCCACCCGCTCGCCGTTACTTCACGTCCGCGTCAGCGACGACGAACAGCTCCGAGTGCGGCTTCGCGTTGCCGAAGTCGCCGTGCGGCCAGGACTTCCGGTTGAAGTTGATGCCGACCTGCCCCGTGTACTCGTCACGGAACGCGGTGTCGACGGTCAGCTTGCCGTCCGGGCCGATGTTCACCATGTTGACCTTGTGGTCGCCGTCGATGCCGGACCGCGCCACGAAGTAGTCCGACACCGCGACGCGGGCCGGGTCGTCGGTCTCGTGGTAGTAGCCGTCGGCCCCGATGGTGAAGTTGTCATAGGTCCCCCAGTGCGGACCCTGACCCGGCGTGCTCGGGTTGATCGCCGCCGCGCCGACCAGCGTCGGGCAGTCCGCGCCGCCGCCGTTCTGCGCCTTGGCAACGGTGTCGATGGTGCAGGTGTACGAGTCGCCGGCGGACAGCAGCTTGCGAATGTCCAATGTGTACACACCGCCGATGGTGCCCGGGTCGTCGGCCGACAGCGTGCCCTTGGGTCGGCCGATCACCGCGTGGTACAGGTAGTGGTCGTCCGGGCTGACCTGCACCCAGCCGCCGTTGGTGCCGCCGCCGTTGGCCTCGGTGGCGTTGGGGTTGAACGCCTTCGTGGCCGTGCCGTCGTCGAACACCTCACGCCAGTGCGGCTGCGCGGCGGTGATGTCCGGCGTGTAGAAGATCGCCCCGCCCTGCATGGTCTGGGCGAACGCGCCCTTGTGGCCGGGCTGGTTGGTCACGGTGTTCTCCATGGCCGCGCGGCTCTCCGCGTGCAGCGGATCGGCCGGGTTGGCCCGCGGGCCGTCCGGCAGGTAGCTGACCGCGCGCAGCTTCGGGTTGTTGCGGTCGGAGATGTCCCAGGTCCGGATGGTCGGCCGGCGCAGGTACGGCGAGGGCTGCTTGACCGGGTCGAGGATGATGTTGCGCGGCTCGGCGTAGTCGCTGGTGATCAGCGTGTTCAGGTCCTCACGGGCCTGGATGCCGTGCGGGTTGGCGCAGGTGGCGCTGCCCAGCTGCGGCAGGTTGTCGCACAGCTTGGCGTCGTCGCCCTGCGGGGTGGCCGCCGGCGACTGGGACAGCACCTTGGCGTTCTGGTCGAAGTGGATGACCTCGCCCGGGCTGCCGGCGAACCCGTTGCCGATCACCGACGAGCCGTCGCCGTAGAGGTACGGGCCGGGCACCACCGGGCCGCCCATGTAGGTGCCGTAGGCGGTGCCGTCCTTGAGCGTCCAGTACGCGTCGGGCACCGAGCCGCCCAGCGTCTGGCTGGGCAGGCTGATGCCCTTGAGCTTGAGCTGCGGCAACGAGGACACGTCGAACGCGTAGGTGGCCGCGGCGAACAGCGCGCCGGCGTAGATGGTGTCGCCCTTGTGCCACACGTACTGCATGTGGTGCGGCTCGTTCTCCACCAGCGGGCCGACGGTGGCGGTGTTGACCACCTTGCCGTACTCCGGCGAGCCCTTGGTGGCGTCGATGACGGCGAGGAAGTCCGGGCCGGGCAAGGCGTTGCGCACCTTGGTCAGGCCACCGCCGAGCGTGCCCGGCAGGTTCTTGACGTCCGGCACGATGGTGTCGGCGATGTTCTCGTCGCCGGCCCAGACCAGCAGCCATTCCTTGCGGCTGTTCGACTTCGCCGCGTACTGCGGCACCAGGTGGTTGGTGACGGAGTAGTCCTTGCCGTCCGAGCCCGTCACGTGTTCGGTGCTGACCTGCACGTCCGCGTACGCGGACGTGCCCGCGGCCGGGAAGAAGGTGGCGCCGGCCGCGACCAGCACGGCCGCGCCCACCATCCTGGCCCTGCGCCGGCCAGGCGGATTTACAGACATGTGTGCTCCCGATTCGTCAAAGAGAAAATGCGCGCGACTGACCGACCGGACACCGTTCCGGTGTTCGGGCAAGCGCTTTCAACGGCTCCCGAACATGTCGGTCACCGACGAATATGAGATGGCCTCAGCGGCCGAGACAGAGGTCGCTCGCCTGCCGCTGCAGGTCGACATGCCGGCGAATGGTCAGATAGACCCCGCGCATCATGCGCAAGATGATGCTGCGTTCGGAGTAACTTGTCAATGAGTTCCCCATGGGCGGGAAATGCCACCGATTGGGTGATGCCTATTGACCTGTCGGTGTCCGACAAAAAAGGCCGCCGGCGAGCCGGCGGCCTTTTGTTAATGGCTGCGGTCAGCCGAGGAAACGGCCGACCGCGACGAAGGCGGCCAGTAACAGGAGAATTCCGTTGGCCGGCAACGGTTGCCGCTCGCCCCGGGTGAGGTGGACTCGCATGGCGAAGATCTGCACCACGACCAGCCCGACCGCGGCGATCGGGGTCAGTATGGGGGCGATTCCGGTGAGCTCCGGCAGGATCAGGCCGAGCGCGCCGAGGACCTCGATCGCGCCGACGGCCTTGACGCCGGCGTCGGAGGTGTCCTTCATCCAGTCGAACCGGCCGGAGGCCACCAGGTCGGCGCGCGATCGCACCACCTTCATGCCGCCGGCCGCGAGGTAGACCAATGCCAGCAGAACCTGCACGACCCACAGGGCGATGTTCACGGGATTCCCCAATCCTTACTCCTTGTGCGTAGCCTCATGGTCTGTCCGTAAGGGCGGCGCTACAAAAGGCACATCGATGTATGTGTCCAGGAAAGGCGGGTCGGCCATGACGCAGGTCACACCCCAGGGTAACTGTCCGCCGCCGATCAAGGACGGCGGCGCGGTCCGCGAGGTGCTGGACCGGATCGGCGACAAGTGGAGCTTGCTGGTCGTCGGCGCGCTGCGCGAGGGCCCGCTGCGGTTCGGCGAGCTGGAGAAGAAGATCACCGGCATCTCGCAGCGCATGCTCACGCTGACGTTGAAGCACCTCGTCGAGGACGGCGTGGTCTCCCGCACCGCATACGCCGAGGTGCCGCCCAGCGTCGAGTACGAGGTGACGGAGTTGGGCAAATCGTTGGTGCCGCTGGTGATCGCGCTCGCCGAGTGGGCGATGGCCAACCGTGAGCAGATCAACGCCAACCGCAAGGCCTACAGGTAGTCCCGGATCCGCTCTCGAAGTGGCTTGCGCTGCAACGCCTCCAGTGCGGCGATGACCACTTCGGACAGTGGGTGTGGCAACTCGGCGTCGAGTTCACGACCGGCCGCCTCGGTGGCCTGCCATGCCTGCTCCAGCTTGGGCAGCAGCGCGCGGGCGTGCGGTGTCAGGTCGACGATCCGTTGGCGCGCATCGGTTCCCGGCGACAGTGACACCAGTCCTTGGCGGTCCATGGCGGCGACGGTCTGGCTGGCAGCGGAGTGGGTGACCTCGACGACTTCGGCCAGCCGGCGGATGGAGCTCGGTCCGAGCGCGGCGAGCGTGCGCAGGAACGGGGCGTAGCGCGGCCGGAAGCCGGTGAGCCCCAACTCTTCCTCGACCGCGGCCACGTCGCCGTCCAACAGCTCGATCAGGTGGCGCAGTCGCGTGCCCAGTCCCGGTCCCGTCACGCCAGCAATATAACAGTGCTAATGTAACAGCACTGTTGTATCTGAAGGGGGAGTCATGCGCGACCGCTACCCGGCGATCGAGCCCTACGACCACGGCCTGCTCGATGTCGGCGACGGCAACCTCGTCTACTGGGAGACCTGCGGAAACCCGGACGGCAAGCCGGTGCTGTCGGTGCACGGCGGCCCTGGCAGCGGCTGCAACCCGAACTCACGCCGCTACTTCGACCCCGAGCGCTACCGCATCGTGCTGTTCGACCAGCGCAACTGCGGCCGCAGCCGGCCCAACGCCGCCGACCCGGCCGTCGACCTGAGTGCCAACACCACCGACCACCTGATCGCCGACATGGAACTGCTGCGCGAGCACCTCGGCATCGACCGCTGGATGCTGTTCGGCGGCTCCTGGGGCTGCGTGCTCAGCCTCGTCTACGCCGAGCGGCACCCCGACCGCGTGACCGAGCTCGTGCAGATGGGCCTGGCCACCGGCCGCCGCGACGACGTCGAGCTGCTGACCCGCGGCCTTGGCGGCATTTTCCCGCAGGCGTACGAGAAATTCGTGTCCCTGCTGCCGGAAGACGAGCGCGGCAACACCGCCGCCGGCTATGCCAAGCTGCTCAACGACCCCGACCCGGCGGTCCGCGACCGGGCCATGCGCGCCTGGTGCGACTGGGAGGACGCGATGCTCCCGTACGCGCCGGCCCGCGCCATGTACGAGGAGGACGAGAAGTTCGCGTACGCCTTCACCCGGCTGGTCACCCACTACTGGAGCCAGGACCACTTCATCGACCCCGATGAGGTGCTGACCAACGCCGGGAAACTCAAGGACATCCCGATCGTCCTCGTGCAGGGAGTGCTCGACCTGGGCAACCTCGTCGGCACGCCCTGGCTGCTGGCCCAGGCGCTGCCGCACGCCGAGCTGGTGATGGTGCCCGGCGAGGGCCACAGCCTCCGCTCGGAAGGCATGCGCCACGCGCTGATCACCGCCACCGACCGGTTCGCCTACCGCAGTTGATCGCGCCGGCGGGTCAGGTTGGCGATCTCGGCGGTGTTGCCGGCCAGCTCGATCGCCTTGTCGTATGCCGCCCGAGCTTCCCGGCTACGGCCCAGTCGGCGCAGCAGGTCGGCCAGGGTGGCGTGAAAGGCGTGATAGCCGGCCAATCGTGGCTCAAGACTGTTCACAGCAGCCAGCGCCACCTCCGGACCGTCGAGCTCGGCCAGCGCGATGGCCCGGTTGAGGGCGATCACCGGTGAGGTGTCGATGCGGACGAGCTGGTCGTACAAGGCGAGAACCTGGGACCAGTCGGTGTCGCGGGCGTCGCGGACGGAGGTGTGCACGGCGTTGATCGCCGCCAGGATCTGGTACCGGCCCGGCGCCACCCCGGCGGCGAGGCGCTCGCGCACCAGCCGGTGCCCCTCGGTGATCAGCGCCAGGTCCCAGGCCCCGCGGTCCTGCTCGTCGAGGGCGACGAGTTCACCGCTGGCCGAGACCCGGGCCGGGCGACGGGCCTCGGTGAGCAGCATCAGCGCCAGCAGCCCGGCCACCTCGCCGTCGTCCGGCAGCAGGGCGCGGATCAGCCGGGTGAGCCGGATCGCCTCGGCGGTCAGGTCGGGCCGGAGCGGGTCGCTGTCCGGGCCAGTGGCCAGGTAGCCCTCGTTGAACACGAGGAACAACACGGTCAGCACGCCGGCGACCCGCGCCGGGAGATCCTCGGCGGCCGGCACGCGATAGGGGATACGGGCCGCTTTGATCTTGGCCTTGGCTCGGGTGATCCGCTGCCCCATGGCGCTCTCGGCGACCAGGAAGGCCCGGGCGATCTCGGGCATGGTCAGCCCACCGACCATCCGCAGCGTCAGCGCCAGCCGGGAGTCCAGCGCCAGCGCCGGGTGGCAGCAGGTGAAGATCAGCCGGAGCCGGTC
The DNA here is from genome assembly GCA_035492655.1 of Kutzneria sp. Taxonomy (GTDB): domain Bacteria; phylum Actinomycetota; class Actinomycetes; order Mycobacteriales; family Pseudonocardiaceae; genus Kutzneria. Next base: position 15,425 of record DATJJB010000786.1, read on the forward strand.
GTCCTCGATGACGCCGAGAGGCTCGGGCGGGTCGTTGTCGAACACCAAAGCCTCCTTGTACTTGTCGTCACGCTTGTTCTCGCGCCGGATCCGGTCGATGGCCTTACGGGTGGCGGTGGTGGTCAGCCAGGCCCCGGGGTTGGGCGGCACGCCGTCGGCCGGCCACCGCTCGACGGCGGTGGCGAACGCCTCGGCGGCGGCTTCCTCGGCGATGTCGAGATCGCCGAAACGCTTGGTCAGGGTGGCGACCACCCGAGCCCACTCCTCACGGTGGGCCCGGGTGACCGCGTCGGTCGGGCTCACTGGAACGGTCGCACCTCGACCTTGCGGTTGCACGCCTTCGAGCCGGCGGTGGCCAGCTTGAGCGCCACGTCCAGGTCGGCCGCCTCGATGATCCAGAAGCCGGCGAGGTACTCCTTGGACTCCAGAAAGGGCCCGTCGGTGACCAGCCCCGCGTCCTGCCGGTTGTCGATCACGGTGGCCGTCTCGGGCATGGCGAGCCCGCCGGCGAAGACCCAGTGGCCGCCGCTCTGGAGCGCCTCGTTGAACACGTCGATCGCCGCGTCCTCGTCCGGGTCGGCCAGGCTGGGACCCTCGTGGATCACGGAAAGCAGATACTGCATCGGGAAATCCTCTCCTGTGCGATTCACGCGCCGAAGTACTTCGGCCGTCCGGCCGGCCGCAGGACCTGGATCGTCACGCCTTTGCTGTCCACCCGCGACTCAACCAGGTCGAGCGCCAGGTCCGGGCCGTTCTCCGGGAACAGCCGCCGGCCCTGGCCGACCACCACCGGGACGACGATCAGCGTCATCTCGTCGACCAGGCCGTTGGCCAGCAGCCATCGGATCAGCGTGCCACTGCCGTGCACCTGGAGCTCGCCGCCGGGCTTGGCCTTCAGGTCGGCGATGGCGGCCGCGTCGGACAGCACGGTGGTGCCCGACCAGGAAGCATCGGTCAGCGTGGTCGAGGCGACGTACTTCGGGGCCTGCTGCAACGCCAGGCCGACCGGGTGGGTGGACGTTGCCCAAACCTCGGTGAACAGCTCGTAGGTGCGCCGGCCGAACAGGAAGGCATCGGCCCGCTGGTAGGTCTCGTTGATGAACGCCCTGGTCGAGTCGTCACCGGCCCCTCGCGCCCAGCGGCCGTTGTCCTGCACCACGCCATCGAGGGTGATCTGGGTCGTCGTCGTCAGCTTCATGGTGGTGCTACGAACGCCGCCGACCCGATCCGACAACTTCGCCGAAAAAACTTTTGGCCGGGTGTCGATCGGGCTGACGGCCGCTCGACGCGTAGGTAAGAAGGCACCAAGGACCTAAGGAGACCGCGATGCGTTTCATGGTGATCGTCAAGGCCAGCGAGGCGAGCGAGGCCGGTGTGCTGCCCACCGCCGAGGAGTTCGAGTCGATGGGCAAGTTCAACGAGGAGCTGGTCGACGCCGGCGTGCTGCTGGCCGCCGACGGCCTCCAGTCCAGCGCCAAGGGCGCCAGGATCTACTTCGACGGCGACAAGAAGACCGTGGTGGACGGGCCGTTCACCGAGTCCAAGGAGCTGATCGCCGGCTACTGGCTGGTCGAGGTCTCCTCGCTGGAGGAGTGCGTCGAGCGGTTCAAGCGCTGCCCGTGCCCGTCACCGGGCGGGCAGACCAACATCGAGATCCGGCGGGTCTTCGAGGCCGAGGACTTCGGCGAGAACTTCACGCCGGAGCGGCAGGCGGCGGTCGAGGAGCTGCGGGAGCGGGCGGCGGCGCAGCACAACAACTGAGCGAATCGGTTGCGGTCGGTACGCGCGGTGGGGTAGACGGGGGCGGTGGCCACCGATACCCACCGTGCGATCGACGCTGTCTGGCGTATTGAGGCACCCCGGCTCATCGCCGGCCTGACCAGGCTGGTCCGCGATGTCGGCACGGCCGAGGAGCTGGCCCAGGACGCGCTGGTGGCGGCCCTGGAGCAGTGGCCGAACGAGGGCGTGCCGAGGAACCCGGGCGCGTGGCTGATGACCACCGCCAAGCGCCGGGCGATCGACCAGATCCGGCGCAACGAGACGTACAAGCGCAAGGTCGAGGAGGTCGGCCGGGAGCTGGAGGAGGCGACGCCGGACATCGGCGACGTGGTCGCCGAGGACGACGGCATCGGCGACGACCTGCTGCGCCTGCTGTTCGTGGCCTGCCATCCGGTGCTGTCCACGGAGGCCCGCGCCGCCCTGACGTTGCGGCTGCTCGGCGGCCTCAGCACGGACGAGATCGCCCGTGCCTTCCTGGTGCCGGAACCGACCATGGCGCAACGGATCGTGCGGGCCAAGAAGACGTTGGCCAAGGCCCAGGTGCCGTTCGAGGTGCCGCAGGGCGACGAGCTGGCGGCCCGGCTGTCCTCGGTGCTCGAGGTCGTCTATCTGATTTTCAACGAGGGTTATTCGGCTACCGCCGGCGACGACTGGATGCGACCCCAGCTGTGCGCGGACGCGTTGCGGCTGGGCCGGATCCTGGCCCGGCTGGCCGCGCGCGAGCCCGAGGTGCACGGCCTGGTGGCGCTGATGGAGATCCAGGCCTCCCGGGCCGCTGCCCGTACCGGACCGGGTGGCGAGCCGGTCCTGTTGGCCGACCAGAACCGGTCGCGCTGGGACCAGTTGCTGATCCGCCGTGGGCTGGCCGCGTTGGAGCAGGCCGAGGCGCTGATCGACGACAAGCCCGGCCCGTACGTGCTCCAGGCCGCCATCGCCGCCTGCCACGCCCGGGCCCGGCATTTCGCCGACACCGACTGGGCCCGTATCGCCTGGCTGTACGAGCACCTGGCCGAGGTGATGCCGTCGCCCGTCGTCGAGCTGAACCGGGCGGTGGCGCTGTCCATGGCCTTCGGCCCGGAGACCGGGCTCGCGCTGCTGGACCAGCTGATGGCGATCCCGGCGATGCAGAACTACCACCTGCTGCCCAGCGTGCGCGGCGACTTCCTGGCCAAGCTCGGCCGGCTGCCCGAGGCCCGCGCCGAGTTCGAACGGGCCGCGTCCCTCACCCGCAACGAACGCGAACGCACCTTGCTCCTCGACCGCGCCGCGGACTGCGGCTGACCGCGCCCTGCATCACGACGTCAGCCGGCGATGCGGTCCTGGGCTATGACGTGGGTGGCCTTGATGCGGACGAGGATGTTGCCGGTGGCGGCGCTGTACTCGACGAACTGGGCGGCCTGCTCGGCCGGCAGGTAGCGCTCGGCGATGATCGTCGCGCAGCGGCGCAGCTCGACCGGGTCGTCGGACAACGAGGCGGTGCCCTCGACCGTGACGAAGGAGTACGGCGGCCGGTCGTCGTCGACCACCAGCGACACCTGGGGGTTGGCCCGCATGGCCTTGCCCTTCACGGATTGAGCGCCGGTGAACAGCACGACGTCGTCGCCGTCGAGGGCGTACCAGACCGGCACGGCGTGTGGCCGGCCCGAGGCCCGCAGGGTCACCAGCACCGCGGTCCTGGTGCCTTCGTTCAGGAATTCCCGTTGCCGCGCAACGCTCATCGGCTCAGGCATGGTCACCCAACTCCTTCGGCAGGCCAAGGTCGTCGAACATCCGGGCGTCGAACACGTGGATCTGCGTGACCAGGCCGTCGACCACCCGGAACACGTCGAGCTTGAACGGCCGGAAGCCGACCTCGCCGGGACGGCGCAGGTAGCTGGCGGTGGCCGGGGTGCGGTTGACCGAGGTGGGCAGCAGTCGCCAGTCGCCCATGCCGTCGGGGCCGAAGGCGATGTCGAACAACGGCCGCATGGACGCGATGCCCTGGTAGTACATGGGCTCCGGCGGCATGTTGACCCGGATGTCGTCGCGCACGAGCCGCACGAAGTGGTCGATGTCGGCGTGTTCGTGAGCCTCGATCATGCCGGTGAGCAGGGCCTGCTCACCCTCGCTCGGCCGCGACGGGGTCCACTGCGTGCTGCGCAGGGTGGCCCGCGCCCGCTGCAACGCGCTGTTGGCCGCCGGCACGGTCAGGTCCAGCAGGCCGGCGGTCTCGCTGGCTGACCAGTCGAGCACGTCACGCAGGATGAGCACCGCTCGCTGCCGCGGCGGCAGCAGCTGGATGGCGGCCAGGAAGGCCAGCTCGATCGTCTCGCGCTCGACCACGATCTGGTCCGGCGACAGCTCGTCGAGCAGCGTGTCGGGATAGGGCTGGAGGTACGGGGCGCGGCGCTTGCGGCTGCGGATGGCGTCGAGGCAGGCGTTGGTGGCGATCTTGTACAGCCACGCCCGCACGCCGTCGTCGCGCACGTCGCCGCGGGCCCGCCAGGCCCGCAGGAAGGTCTCCTGCACCAGGTCGTCGGCGTCCTCGAAGGAGCCGAGCAGCCGGTAGCAGTGCACGTGGAGCTCCCGGCGGTGCCGCGCGGTGAGCTCCGTGAAGTCGTCCTGGTCCACTGCTTCCGCAGCATGGCACGGGTCGTGTAGCGCTGTCATGCGAACTGTAACGACGGCCGAGCCGGAAACTCATCGGTCCCACTCCCACGAGATCCGATAGGCCCCGGCCGGCTGGTCCAGCCAGACCGCGCGGACCGTGCGGCGGTCGTCGACGGAGAGCTGGACGGTGGCGCCGCCGGTGCCCTGGTTCGGTTCAGAAATGGCCTGGAAGTAGCGCGGAACCGCTTCCGGATGAAAGCTGACCTCCAGCACGTACTGGCGGATCGGGCTGGCGAATCTTCGTTCACACATCATCGAACGGTTACCGCCGCTGACGAATTCCAGGTCGTATTCCACAACGGTTCGCTCACCCTTGCGCAGGGTCTGGTCGAACCACAGTTCGGCCGCCATCACGTGCGACTCCCGGTCGATCCCGACCCGGCCCAGCCGCACCCCGGCCACCGGGATCACGGTCGGCAGGTGAGTGCCGCTGGTGTCGTCGCGATAGACGGTGACCATGTGCTTGGCCTTCTCGGTGACCGCCTCCAGCACCGCGATGACCCGGCAGTAGCGCTCGGCGCCGGTCTCGTCGAGGTGGTAGCGCTCGTGGTAACTGAGCACGCGCCGCTGGTCGGCCGGCGACTTGACCTGCGCGATCACGTGGTCCACGGCCTCGCCGAAAGTCCCCCAGAGCTCGCCGAACGGGATGGATCTGGCCGCCGCCCGGCCGCGGCGGACCCGGTCCGGCAGCAGTTCGCGCAGCGATCCCGGCGGCACCCGGAGGATCTCCTCCAGCGCCGACAGCGCGGCCAGCGACTCCGGGCGCTCGGGTCTGCTCCGCCCGCGCGACCAGTAGCTGAGCGTGGCGGTGCTCAGCGCGAATCCCCGCTCGGCGAGCCGATGGACGATACGGTCCAGGGTCAACCCGCTGGCGGTGATCGCACCGTGCAGGGCGGATGCGAAGTCGCGGCGTTGCGTCATCGCGTCCCATTATCGCGGATCAATAGCGCCGAAACCACCCTTCTTGGGGCCCTTGACATCACGGCGTTCGCTGACCTGTACTGCGTCGGCAGCAAATTCACCACGTCCATTAACACTTAATTCCCCTGCCTTGTGGAGATGACGTGAAACCATATTCACGCGTGGCGCTCCTGCTCGCCGCGCCGCTGACGCTGGCCGCGCTCGCCGCCCCGGCGACCGCCGCCGAGCCGCAGATCGCCCTGACCGGCGACATCAGCCCGGCCGTCGGCGTCAGCCACCGCGTCGGCGACCTACCCGCCGCCCAGGAGCTGCACGTCGCCGTGCCGCTCAAGCTCCGGGACACCGCCGGCCTCGACCGGTTCCTGGCCGCCGTCGCCGACCGGCATTCGCCCGAGTACGGCCACTACCTGACCCCCGCTCAGTTCGCCGATCGGTTCGGGCCGACCCAGCGGTCGTATGACCAGGTCAGCGCCTATCTGCGGGCCAAAGGGCTGACGGTCACCGGCGTCAACGGCCAGGTCGTGGACGCCACCGGCACCGCGGCCCAGGTCACCGCCGCGTTCGCCACGCCGATGGGCGTGTACGACCGGGGCGGAAAGCGCTTCTACGCCAACGACCGCAACCCGGTGCTGCCGGCCGGGATCGCCGGCCTGGTGCAGGGCGTGTCCGGCCTGAACAACTTCGCTGTCCGGCAGCACACCGTGCAGAACCACGCGGCCAAGCCGGCGGCGCCGAGCGGCCTCGGGCCGGCCGCGCTGCGGTCGATCTACGACACCGACGGCATCGGCGCCGACGGCAGCGGCCAGACCGTGGCGCTGTGGGAGTTCGACGGCTACAAGAAGTCCGACATCAGCACGTACGACCAGCAGTTCGGGCTCAGCTCGTCGGCCCCGACCACGGTGTCGGTGGACGGCGCGAACTACGACTCCAGCCCCGGCGGGGGACAGGCCGAGGTGAGCCTGGACATCGAGATCGTGCAGGCCATGGCGCCCAAGGCGACGACCCTGGTCTACGAGGCGCCCAACACCGACGCCGGCGAGCTCGACATGGCCAACCAGATCGTCAAGGACAACCGGGCCCAGGTCACGTCCATCTCGTGGGGCCTGTGCGAGCAGGACTCCACGCCGTCCACGATGTCCAGCGTGGACAGCGCTTTCAAGCAGGGCGCGGCCCAGGGGCAGAGCTTCTTCGCCGCGTCCGGCGACAACGGCTCCAAGGACTGCAAGCACAGCGACTCCGGCGGAACCGTGGTCGCCGTCGACTTCCCGGCCTCCTCCCCGAACGTCACGGGCGTCGGCGGCACCACGCTCACCGTCGGTAGCAACAACTCCTACGGCTCCGAGACCGTGTGGAACAACTCCATCGGCGCCACCGGCGGCGGTGTGTCCACTGTGTTCAGTGCCCCGAGCTGGCAGACCGGCGTGAACGGCAAGCGGACCGTGCCCGACGTGGCTTCCGACGGCGACCCCAACACCGGCTACTCCGTGTACACCGGCGGGCAGTGGCAGGTCTACGGCGGCACCAGCTGCGCCGCCCCGATGTGGGCCGGCTGGGCCGCGCTGTACAACCAGAAGGCCAAGGCCAAGCTCGGTGCCGGCAACGCCGCCATCTACGGGCTCAAGGGCACCACGTTCCACGACGTCACCTCGGGCAACAACGGTGACTTCAAGGCCGGCCCCGGTTATGACGAGACCACCGGCTGGGGTTCCTACGACGGCACCAGGTTGTTCAACGCCCTCAACGGTTCCACCAGCGGCAACACCGTCACGGTGACCAATCCCGGCGACCAGACCACGGCCCTGAACGGCTCGGTGAACCTGGCCGTCAAGGCCACCGACTCCTCGTCCACGGCCAAGTTGACCTACTCGGCCAGCGGCCTGCCCGCCGGCCTGTCGATCGACTCCGGCACCGGCGTCATCTCCGGCACCGCCACCACCCAGGGCGTGTCGTCCGTGACCGTCACCGTCACCGATGACACGCAGGCGTCCGGTGGCACGAGCTTCAAGTGGACCGTCGGCAACCCGCCGACCGGCACCGTCACGGTCACCAACCCCGGCGACCAGTGGGCCTTCAAGGGCTATCCGCTGTTCCAGACCTTGCAGCTCAAGGCCACCGCCAGTGACGGCGGCGCGCTGACCTTCTCCGCCACCGGCCTCCCGCCCGGCCTGACGATCAGCGCCGCCGGCGCCGTGACCGGCACGCCGACCGCCGCCGGCACGTTCACCGTCAAGGCCACGGCCACCGAGGCCAACGGCACTTCGGGCAGCACCACGTTCACCTTCACCGTGTACGGATTCTGACCCGACGACCGGCCGCGCCGGGCCTCCCCTGCAAGGTCCGGCGCGGCCGCCCGGCACCGCCGTCACTGCCGCGTCACGGAAACAGCACCACATCACCTGTTGTCCGCGGCCGTCGGCGCGGTCATGATTCGGACATGGCGGGATACGACGCGGTGGTCGTCGGCAGCGGCCACAACGCGCTGGTGGCGGCGGCCTACCTGGCGCGGGCCGGCTGGGGCGTGCTGGTGCTGGAGGGCAACGACCGGCCGGGCGGGCTGGTCCGGACCGAGGCGTTGACGTTGCCCGGCTTCGTGCACGACAACTACTCGGCGGCGCACCCGTTGTTCGTGGCCGGCCCGGCCTACGCCGACCTCAAGTCCGAACTGGACGTCGAGTACCTCAACGGTCGATACCCCACCGGGGTGTCGCTGCCGGGCGGCGCCGGCTCGGTGGTCTCGACCGACCTGGACGAGAACGTGGTCGAGGCCAACCGGCTGGCCCCGGGCGACGGCGACGCGCTGGCCGAGATATTCAAGGAGTTCGGGCCGGCCATCGAGACGGTGTTCGCGCTGTGCTCGGCCGATCTGACCACGCCGGCCTCGGCGGCGGCGATCCAGGGCCTGATGCACACGCCCGACGGCGGTTTCTCCGACTTCGCGCACATGTTCACGCTCAGCGCCCGAAACCTGCTGGAGCAGCGGTTCCGGTCGCCGGTGCTGCGGGCCATGCTCGCGCCCTGGGCGACGCACCTCGGCCGGGCCGTCGACGACGCCAACAGCGGCACCTGGACCGTTCTCGTGCTGGCCGCGTTGACCATGGTCGGCATGCCGATCCCCAAGGGCGGCAGTGAGGAACTGGTCAAGGGACTGGTTCGCATCGTCGAGCGCAACGGCGGCGAAGTCCGTTGTGGACAGTGGGTGAAACACGTGCTGGTCGAGGGCGGGCACGCCGTCGGCGTGCGCACCGCCGACGGCGACGTGATCCACGCGCGACGCGCGGTGATCGCCTCGGTCAACCCGGACCAGCTCTACCTCCGGCTGCTCGACCACGAGCACGGCGTCACCCCGCCCACGCTTCGCCGGCAGGCCAAGGACTATCGCTACGGGCTCGGTGCGGTGCAGGTCCACCTCGCGCTGTCCGAGCCGGCCCGGTTCCACGACGAGCGCCTGGCCCTCGTCGGCCAGCCGCACCTGACCGGTGGCCTGAACGCGATCTCCCGTGCCACCAACGAAGCCCTCCGTGGACTGCTGCCGGTCGAGCCCACGATCTCGTGGGACACTCCGTCCACTTTGGACCCTTCGCGCTGCCCGCCCGGTCGGGCCGTGGCCCGCCTGCAGATGCTGGAGGTGCCGACCGTCGTGCACGGCGACGCCGCCGGCACGATCCCGGTCGACGAGCGGGGGTGGACCGAGGACGTCAAGAACGCCTTCGCCGACCGGGTGATCGACGAGGCCGCCCGGCATCTGCCGGGGCTCAAGGACATCATCCTGGACCGGCACGTGATCAGCCCGCGCGAGCTGGCCGCGTTCAACCCCAACTGCGGCCCCGGCGATCCCTTCGGCGGCAGCCACGACCTGGCCCAGAGCTACCTGTTCAGCCCATTGCCCGGCCAGCCCAGCCACCGCACCGTGGTCCCCAACCTCTACATGCTCGGCGCCGCCACCTGGCCCGGCCACGGCATCAACGGCGGCTCCGGCTACATAGTCGCCCAGGAGCTGCTGGATTGACGTTTGGAAAGGACCATTCCACGCATCCAACGTGAGTAATGGTCCTTTCACAACGTTTGAAGTTGTGCGAAGGCGGCCCAGGTGGTAATGGCGAAACCTCCGCCGTCGTGGCGGATCTCGGCCGCGCCGTGGCCGCCGAAGTGGGCTGGCACGACGAGCTCATGCGTGTCGGCGGCTCGGCCGAGTACACGGAGCCGGGTGGTCTGCGCCTGTGCGGGGTCAAGGCAGAAGGTGCTGTTGCACAACGGATCCGTTACCTGGTACGGGCTGTGCATCAGGTCGCCGACGAACACCGCCCGGTCGGTCCCGGACCGCAGGCGCAGCACGGCCGATCCCGGCGTGTGTCCCGGCGCGGACTCCAGTTCGAGATGCTCGTCGATACGGAAAGTGTTCTCCCACAAGGTGGTCTGGCCGAGGACCGGGGCGACGCTGTCGTCATGGACCTCGGTGCCCTTGAAGTGCTCGTGATCGGCGCGGTGGATGAGGTAGGTGGCGTTGGGAAACGTGGGTGCCCACCGGCCGTCGACATCGTGGGTGTTCCAGCCGACATGATCGGCGTGCACGTGGGTGTTCACCACGACATCCACGGACGCCGGATCCACCACGGCGCTCAGCCGCTCCAGGAAGTCCGTTTGCCAGCCGGCGAAAACCGGGTTGGTGCGCACACGGCCGTTGCCGACGCCGGTGTCGACCAGGATCGTCCGTCCACCGCTGCGCAGCACCCAGGTCTGGGCCGCGGCGATCATGCCGCCGGTCGACGGGTCGTGGTGATCGGGCGTGAGCCAAGCCGGTGCCGGATCCGGCACGCCCGGCACGAACGTGCGCAGCGGACCGAACTCCCCGTGCCGCTCGACGACTCGCGTGATCTCGACATCGCCCAAGGTGATCGTGTTCATGGCTATCAGTCTGCGTCTCACGACTGAGCGTTTGAATGCTTGTGCAGGTCGATTCCATGCTTGATACGCTCACAGCATGGACGTGGTGAGCGATGTCATCACGGTGCTGCGCACCGGGCGGCCGTCCTCCAACCGCACCTCGGTGGACGTGCGCTGGCAGCTGCCGTTCGATGCCTACGACGGCGCCGGCTTCCACATCCTGCTGCGCGGAAACTGCTCGCTGCTCGGCGATTTCGCCGAGCCGATCACGCTCGGCGTCGGCGATGTCGTGCTGTTGCCGCACGGCAGCGCGCATCGGCTGGCCGGCGACGGAACCGAGCTGCTGTGCGGCAAATACCGCCTCGACCGGTCGCGGTCCCACCCGCTGCTCAGCGACCTGCCCGAGATCATCCACCTGCCGGCGACCGTCGGCCGTCATCCCGAATTGCGCGCGGCCATCGATCTGCTCGGCGGCGAGGTCGAGGCCGACCGCTCCGGCCGTGACGCCGTCGTGTCGGGCCTGCTCGATCTGCTGCTCGTGTACATGCTTCGCGCCTGGCTGGAGGACAATCCCGGCAGCGGATGGTCGGCGGCCCTCAAAGATCCCGCGGTGGCCGGCGCGTTGCACGCGATCCACGACGATCCGGCCCGGCCGTGGACCGTGCCCGAACTCGCCGCCCTGGTCGGGCAGTCCCGGGCCACGCTGGCCCGGCGGTTCACCGCGCTCGTCGGCCAGCCGCCGATGGCCTACCTGACCTGGTGGCGGATGACCCGGGCGGCCCGGCTGCTGCGGGAGTCCGACGCGCCGCTGTCGGCCATCGCCCGCCAGGTCGGCTACGAGTCCCCGTTCGCTTTCTCGCACGCGTTCAAGCGGCTGTTCGGCCAGTCGCCCAACCAGTACCGGCTCGCGGAGGTTTGTTGATGTTGCGTTGCGCTGTGCTCGACGACTACCAGGACGCGGCGGCGGCGATCGCCGACTGGAGCCGGGTCGACCTGACCGTGTTCCGGGAGCACCTGGACACCGAGGACGAAGTGGCCAAGGCGCTGGCCGAGTTCGACGTCGTGGTGATCATGCGTGAGCGCACGCCGTTCCCGGCCTCGCTGCTCGCCCGGCTGCCGCGGCTCAAACTGCTGATCACGTCCGGCATGCGCAACGCGTCCATCGACCTGAAAGCCGCTGCGGCCCAAGGGATCACGGTGTGCGGCACGGCCAGTGCCTCGACGCCGCCGGTCGAGCTGACCTGGGCGTTGATCCTCGGCCTGTGCCGTCACCTCGTGCCGGAGAACGCGGCGTTCCGGACCGCGGG
>DATJJB010000787.1:0-5746 GCA_035492655.1 Kutzneria sp.
ACCAGCCACAACGGCCTTGACCTCGAGCGCGCTGGAGCTCGCACACTGGCGAGGCCCCGCCCCTGCTTCGCCCGGTTGCCGGATTTTCGCCCGCCGCCACCCGACGCGCGCACCCACCCGAGCCGGATGCGGCGGGTGAAAGTCCGGCAAGGGCGAGGCAGGGGTCACGAGGGGCCGAGCCGCGACGCCGGAGGCGGCGCCAACCAGCACCGTAATTCAGTCGTTTGTTGTCAGGGGTCCTACGTATGGTCGAGGTGAAACTCGAAGGGGGATTGTCGAATGAGTGACGACGGAGACCAGTCCGTCACCCACCGCTCATCCTTCGCCACGCTGCGCAGGCTGTGGCCCTATGTGCGTCCGGTGCGGTTCGAGCTGTTGGCGTCGTTGGCGGCGGCGCTGGGCGCGATGTTGGCCGGACTGTCCATCCCGCTGGTCATCCAGCAGATCATCGACGGCCCGGTGGCCCGCGGCGAGCTCTCGCGGCTGCCCTGGCTGATCGGCCTGGTGCTGGTGCTCGGCATCATCGAGGCCCTGCTGTTCTACGCGCGACGCCGGCTCAACGTGCGGCCGAGCACCACGGTCGAGATGCGGCTGCGCGAGGACATCTACCACCACCTGCAACGGCTGCCGGTGGCGTTCCACGACAGGTGGCAGTCGGGGCAGCTGCTGTCCCGCGCGGTCAACGACCTGAGCACGCTGCGCCGGTTCATCGCGTTCGCGGCGATCTTCCTGGTGGTCAACGGCACCATCCTGGTGGTCGGTGTCGGTGTGCTGCTCACGCTGTCGCCGCTGCTGGGCGTGGTGGTGATCGCCTGCGGCGCGCCGCTGATGGTGCTGTCCTACCTGTTCGAAACCAAGTACAAGGTCTACGCCCGCCGGGCCCAGGACCTGCAGGGCGACCTGGCCAGCACCGTGGAGGAATCGGTGCTGGGCATCCGGGTGCTCAAGGCCTTCGGCCGCGGCCGGGACATGACCAGGTCGTTCCTGGTGCAGGCCCGTTCGCTGCGCGGCGCCGAGCTGAACAAGGTCCGCGTGATGGCGGCGCTGTGGGCGGTGCTGGTGAGCCTGCCCGAGCTGGCCATCGCCGGGCAGCTGGCCATCGGCGGCATCGGCATCGCCAACGGCAGCCTGACCGCCGGCACGCTGGTCGCGGCGATCACCGTGAGCACCTACCTGCGCTGGCCGTTCGACTCGATCGGCTGGCTGCTGGCGGAGACCAACATGGCCGCCTCGGCGTGCGACCGGTACTGGGAGGTCCGCGACGAGATCAACCCGATCGTCGAGCCGGAGCATCCGAAAGAGCTGCCGGCGCACGTCCGCGGGCACCTGGTGTTCGAGGACGTCCACTTCGCCTACGACGGCGGCACGCGTGAGGTGCTCAAGGGCATCGACCTCGACGTCCGTCCCGGCGAGACGGTGGCGCTGGTCGGCGGCACCGGCTCGGGCAAGACGGCGCTGACCGCCCTGGTGGCCCGGCTGGCCGACGTCACCGGCGGCCGCGTCACGGTGGACGGCATCGACGTCCGCGAGCTGCGGATGGACGACCTGCGCCGGGTCGTGGCCACGGCGTTCGAGGAGCCGGTGCTGTTCTCGGCCAGTGTGCGGGAGAACGTGGCGCTGGGCACGCCGGAGGCGACCGACGACGACGTGCACGAGGCGCTGCGGGTGGCCCAGGCCGAGGGGTTCGTCGAGAAGCTGCCGTGGGGTATCGCGACCCGGGTCGGCGAGCAGGGTCTGTCCCTGTCCGGCGGCCAGCGGCAGCGGCTGGCTCTGGCCCGGGCCGTCGTCGGCAAGCCGGCGGTGCTGGTGCTGGACGACCCACTGTCCGCTTTGGACGTTCACACGGAGGGCGAGGTGGAGCGGGCGCTGCGGCGCGTGCTGCACGACGTGACGGCGCTGGTCGTCGCGCACCGGCCGAGCACGGTGCAGCTGGCCGACCGGGTGGCGATGTTGGTCGACGGCCGGATCGCTGCCGTGGGAACGCATTCCGAGCTGATCGCCGGCAACGCCGAGTACCGGCGACTGCTGTCCACATTGGACGAAGAAGAGGACGAGGAGGTGGCGGTCTGATGAGCGCGCCGACCACGGCGAATCCGACCGCCACCGACTGGCGCGGCGTCGCCGCCGAGGACATCGAGAACGTCGACAAGGTGGTGACGGCCCGGCTGCAGGCCCGGTCGCGCCGGCTGCTGGTGTCGCTGCTGCGGCCGCACCGCTGGGCCGTCGGCCTCGCGCTGGTGTTCGTGCTGCTGGAGAACGGCGCTCAGCTGGCCGGGCCGCTGCTGGTCGCGGCGGCGATCGACAACGGCGTGACCGGCGTGATCGCCGGTCATCCGGCGACGCTGGTCTGGTGCGTGCTCGGCTATGCCGTGTGCGGGCTGGCCAGCGCCGGCGCCAAGTTCTCGTTCGTGCGGCTGTCCGGCCGCATCGGCCAGGACCTGCTGTTGGACCTGCGGCACCGGGTGTTCCGCCACGTGCAGCGGCTTTCCCTGTCGTTCCACGAGTCCTACACCTCCGGCAAGATCATCTCGCGGTTGTCGTCCGATGTGGAATCCATCGACGACCTGCTCGACATGGGCCTGGACGGGCTGCTCAGCTCGATCTTCACGGTGGTCGGCATCGCCGTCACGCTGCTGATCCTCGATCTGCGGATGGCCCTGGTGGTGCTGCTCGGCTTCATCCCGGTGTACCTGGTGGGGCGGTGGTTCCGGCAGAGCTCGCACCGGGCCTACCGGGCCACGACCACGGCGGTGGCCAAGGTGATCGTGCAGTTCGTGGAGACCATGAACGGGATCCGCGCGGTGCAGGCCTACCGCCGGCACGACCGCAACGAGCAGATCCTGCACGACGTCAACGTGGAGTACCGGGACGCCAACAACCAGGCGTTCAAGGTGATGGCCCGGTTCACCTCGACCGTGCGGCTGGTCGGCAACCTCAGCATGGTCGTGATGCTGGCCTGGGGCGCGCTGCGGGTCGTCGACGGCACGCTGCAACTGGGTGTGCTGGCGGCGTTCACGCTGTACCTGCGCCGGCTCTACGACCCGCTGGACGACCTGGCCATGTTCGCCAACTCCTACTCGGCCGCGGTGGCCGCGCTGGAGAAGATCTCCGGTGTGCTGGAGGAGGAGCCGTCGGTGGCCGAGCCGGCCGAGCCGACGGCGCTGCCCCGGCAGGGACGGCGCGGCGACCTGCGCTTCGACGGCGTGGAGTTCCGCTACCGCCCGGACACCCCGGTGGTGCTGCCGGAGTTCGACCTGCACGTGCCGGCCGGGCAGACCATCGCGGTGGTCGGCGCGACCGGCGCCGGCAAGTCCACGTTGGCCAAGCTGGTGGCCCGGTTCTACGACCCGGCCAAGGGCACGGTGACGCTGGACGGCGTGAACCTGCGGGACGTGGCCGACGTCGACCTGCGGTCCGCGGTGACCATGGTGACGCAGGAGAACTTCCTGTTCGCCGGGTCGGTGGCCGACAACATCGCGATGGGCCGGCCGGACGCCACCGCCGAGGACGTGCGGCGGGCGGCCGCCGAGGTCGGGGCGCACGAGTTCATCAGCGCCCTGCCCGAGGGCTACGACACCGACGTGCGCAAGCGCGGCGGCCGGCTGTCGGCCGGCCAGCGGCAGCTGGTGGCGTTCGCCCGGGCGCTGCTGGCCGATCCGTCGGTGCTGGTGCTCGACGAGGCCACGTCCAGCCTGGACGTGCCGACCGAGCGGGCGGTGCAGGCGGCGCTGGAGACCGTGCTGGCCGACCGGACGGCGATCATCATCGCCCACCGGCTGTCCACCGTGCTGATCGCCGACCGGGTGCTGGTCGTGGACGGCGGCCGGATCGTGGAGGACGGCTCGCCGGCCGACCTCATCGGCCAGTCCGGCCGTTTCGCCCGGCTGCACAAGGCCTGGCTGGACTCGCTGGCCTGATGCGGGGAAGGACGCCTTACCTGCGTTGGCTGCAGGTAAGGCGTCCTTCCCTGCATTGGGGGTCAGGTCGTGCTGGGGCCGAGCAGGCTCAGGAGTAGGACGAACCAGGCCAGGCCGAGGCCGGTGGTGACGCCGAGGGCGACCCAACGCCAGACCGGGACGTCACGGGCCAGCCAGACCGACGGCGACAGGCCGCCGATGATGACCACGTTGGCGATCACCGCCAGCCACAGGCTGGCCTGGGCCAGCGCGAACGACAGGGTCGTGACGGCCACGGTGATCATGCCCGCGACCACGACGGTCACCGTCAGGCCGGTGGCCCAGGGGGTCGGCTCCCGCGGCGGGAAGTCCTCGACGTCCTCCTCGGGCTCCTCGGCCGGCGGCTCGACGACCACCGCCGGCTCCACCTCGACCATCCGGCCGGACACCGGGTCCGCGTAGTCGATGGGCAGGCCGAGCTCGGTGGCCAGCCGCCCGGCCAGCTGCCGGCCCCGTCGGGTGACCAGGTCGCCGGCCGTGCCGCCGACCGGCTGGTGGTCGTTGGGCACAAGCGCCCGGGCCACCTCGGCCCATTCGTGCAGCGCGGCGGCCAGGTCGGACGGCAGCGCCAGCGATCGGGGGTCGACCTCACGCAGCTGCGTGCCGTCGTGGCCGACGAGCACAGCCTTGCCCGCTCGCGCGTGAAGCTGCACGATCGTCTCCTCCGACCCGTCGGCGTCTGCCTGGTCGACGGTACTCACGACACCCCCAGCGCGTGAAACGCCACGGCGGCCGCGGTGGCGACGTTCAGCGAATCCACACCCGAGGCCATCGGGATCCGGACCGCGATGTCGGCCGCGTCGATGGCCTCATCGGTCAGACCGGGCCCTTCGGACCCCAGTAGCAAAGCGACCTTCTCGCCGGCGAGCTTGCACTCGCGCAGGTCGACGGCGTCGGCCCGCGGTGTCAGCGCGGCGACGGTGAAACCGTTGGCCCGCAACAGATCCAGTCCGGACGGCCACGGCCGCAGGTCGGCGAACGGCACCCGCAGCACGTGTCCCATCGACACCCGCACGCTGCGCCGGTACAGCGGATCCGAGCAGCCCGCGCCCAGCAGCAGACCGTCCACGCTCAACGCGGCGGCGTTGCGGAACAGCGAACCCAGGTTCTCGTGGTCGCCGACGCCCTCCAACACGGCCAACATCCGCGCGTTCTCCACCAGAACCGCCGGATCGGGCTGCGGGGCCCGGTCGGCCGCCGCCAGCACTCCCCGGTTCAGGTGGAAGCCGACCACCTCAGCCATCACGTCAGCGGATGTCACATAGGCCGGACCGTCGAAATCACCCAGCTCGGGGACCAGCTCCTCGATCCGACGGCGGACGCCGAGCAGGCCGCGCAGCGGGTACGGGGAGTCCAGCAGCCTGCGCACGACGATGACCCCTTCGGCGATCACCAGGCCGCGCCCGCCCGGCCGGTCCGGCCGCCGGTCGGCGGTGGACAGGTCGCGGAAGTCGGCCAGCCTGGTGTCCGAGGGGTCGTCGATCTCGATCACCTGCGGCACGTCGTGCAGTGTCTCACTGTTCGGCCATACCATGTTTTGCCTTCGCCAGGAGTGGTAATCCCAGGCCCTCTACCAGCGCATTCTCACCGGAAGTTATGCCAATGTGACAGAGAGCACCGATTTGGCCGATGGGCAGGGTCAAACCCGCTGTGTCACCGTGGGCATTCGCTTCAGGCGCTCGGGGAACCCGGGCAGACCGAAGTGGGAGGCGGCATGGGCAAGGACGTGTCCGACCGAACATTCAGCCGGGAGGACCGCCAGCGTTACCGCGAGAAGGTGCAGCGCTGTC
>DATJJB010000788.1:0-18665 GCA_035492655.1 Kutzneria sp.
ACCAGCCACAACGGCCTTGACCTCGAGCGCGCTGGAGCTCGCACACTGGCGAGGCCCCGCCCCTGCTTCGCCCGGTTGCCGGATTTTCGCCCGCCGCCACCCGACGCGCGCACCCACCCGAGCCGGATGCGGCGGGTGAAAATCCGGCAAGGGCGAGGCAGGGGTCACGAGGGGCCGAGCCCCGCGCGGAACGCGCGGCACAGGCACAGCAGGGGTCACGAGGGGCCGAGCCTGCCCTGCCGGAGGCAGGGCCATTCAACACTGCGCTCAGTTCGCTGGCCACGCCAGACCGAGAGCCTTGGCCAGTGGCTTGCTCAGGGTGTGCACGTAGGTGTTGGTCAGGTGGTTGTCCCGATAGACGATCACGTTGCCGATCACGCCGGGGCAGACCTCCCCGGTGCACAACCACGGGGTCAGGTCGACGACCTTCGCACCGGGCAGCCCGGTGGCGGCCTGTGCCAGCGTGTCGACGGGCGGGAACGCCCGGTCGCGTGGGGTGTCACAGCGGCTGAACTGCTGCGGGTTGCGCTGCACGCACTCGGGCACGCTGGTGATCGGCCGTGGCACGTCGTGGATCACGGCGATCGGAATGCCGGCGTCGGACAGCGGCCTGAGCACGCCGCGATAGCCGTCGACCATGGCCTGGGGCGACTTCCAGGTCCAGTTCAGGTCCTGCTTGTAGGACTCCTCGGACATCGCCGTCGTCACGACCAGCGCCGGCTTGGCCGTGAGGATCGCGGCCAGCTCCGCCTTGTCCTGGTCGGAGCAGTCGGTAAGCGCCACCCCGGCCTCCGACGGCGGCGTGGCATTGAACGGACACCCGTTCCGCATCATCACCTTGAGCCGGTACTGCGGGTTGAGCTGAACGTAGTCGGCCAGCGCGGTGCTGAACATCGCGGCGTGGGAATCGCCGATCAGCACGATGGTGTTGGGCGCGCGGTCGTCCCCGTACGCGCAGGAGGCGTCGGCGACGTTGTGGTGCGCGTAGTCGAAGGGGACGCAGTCGGACTTGCCGGCGAACGGGAAGTCCCGGCCCGCGACCGCGGCATCGGGCTGGAGTGCGACGCCGGACGGGGCCTTGGCCCGGCTGTCCGGGTCCAACGCGAGCGCGCCGGGATGGTCGGCGTCCAAGGTGATCGACGCGGCGAGAGTGTCCAGCCGCTGCTGCGCGAGCTGCCAGGGCACGACCGAGGCGACGAGGCTGACCACGATCAGGCACGCGCCGAGCACGAGACTGCCGCGCAGCTGGAGCCGCTTGCGGAAGGGGTCCTCGACGAAGTGCTTCGACAACGCCGCGAGCACGAAGCTGGCGACGAGCACGGCCAGCTGCCGCTTGCGGCCCAGTTCCCCGCCGTCGGTCAGGTCGACCGCGAACACGATCAACGGCCAGTGCCAGAGGTACAGGCTGTAGGAGATGTCGCCGATGTAGCGCAGCGGTTGGCGGCCCAGCAGCGACGCCGTCTCCACGCCGGCGGCGCTGTCCTCCTTCGGCAGCACGCCGGCGAGCAGCACGGCGAGCGTGCCGACGGTCGGCAGCAGGGCGATCCAGCCGGGAAACGCCATCTCCGTGGTCAGCTCGAATGCGCTCACCGCGACCACGGCCAGGCCGATCCAGCCGAGGATGAACCGCATCGCGCGACCGATCCGCAGCCGCGGCACGGCGATCGCCGCGAGACCGCCGAGGCCCAGCTCCCAGATCCGGGTCGGCGTCACGAAATAGGCCGGAGTGTGCGCGAGCGGGGTGTAGCAGATCGAAAAAATCAACGAGGCGACGGTCACCGTCGAGATACCGACGAACACACCGCGCAACGGCCGACGGCGGGCCACGGCCGCACTGATCAGCATGACCACGGGAATGAAGAGGTAGAACTGTTCCTCGACCGAGAGTGACCAGAAGTGCTGAACCGGTGACGCTCCGACAGTGGCATGCGTGTAGTCGGTCGACAGAATGGCCAGCGCCCAGTTCTGGATGTCCAGCGCCGAAGCGGCCACCTCGCGCAGCACGGACGGCCAGAGCGACTGCGGCAGGACGATCAGCGTGGCCGCGACCGTGACCAGCAACACCACCGTAGCCGCAGGTAACAACCGCCGGAACCGCCGGGCGTAGAAGTCGAGCAGACCGATGCGGCCGCTGCGGCGCACCTGGCCGGCCAGGCTGCCGATGATCAGGAAACCGGAGATCACGAAGAAGACGTCGACGCCGACAAAACCACCGGGCAGCAGATCGGGCCGCAAATGGTAGATGACCACCAGCACAACGGCGACCGCGCGCAATCCCTGAATGTCCAGGCGCTGTGCCGTCCGATGACCGGTTCTGCTCGGTGACTCCGACAGCGCCGTTGCATGGGTGGCAGCCACCGCCATTGTGACCCCCCGCCGTGACTCGAACACCCCGGGTGATCGGCACATCCGGGACGACGGACGGATGCTACGGTTCGCGTAGTTTGAAGTCAAAAGAGCCCAGCTAGGCCATATGGCCGTAACATGTCAGAATCGACTGACTCCGCGAATTGCGCGCCCGGCCTGCCATTCGTCGCCCGGCAGGCGCTCGCCTTTCGTCGAACGAGCCGGTGTCGATTCGACACGCCCCCGACGGCCCGGCCGGGCGGCAGGCCGCCCCGGTTCACACTTCACACCGCCTTGACGTCCCCTTCGGCCACTCGTAACCTGGGTCCCGCCGCGCATGAAAAGGTTTACAGTCCGATTCACGCTCGGAGGGATCATGGTTCGTCGTCCACTATGGATAGTCACCATCGCGATCTCCCTGCTCATGGCGGTCGCCCCCGCGGCACAGGCAGCAGGCAAGGCCGACAACCCGTACAACGACCCGAACCTCGTCTCCATGTTCGACGGGAAGACGCTGGACGGGTGGACCGCGCAGGCCAGCGGCCAGTGGTCGGCCACGAACGGGGTGATCCACGGCAACGGGACGTCGCGGGGCTGGCTGTACTACAACAAGGTGCAACCCGGCACCTTCCGCTGGATCTTCACGGTCCGTCAGGTGAAGGGCAACCACGCGCCGACGGTGCTGATCTGGGGCACGACCAGCCCGCTCAAGGACGCGCTGAGCGCCATCCAGTTCCAGCCGCCCAACGGCGGCCACTGGGACTACCGGCCGGGCCACAACAACGGCGGCGGCAAGCTGTTCAAGCAGCTGCCGCACGACAAGATGGACATCCACAACTGGAGCCAGTGCGAGCTGATCGGCAACAAGACCACCGGCGTCGCGAAGATGGCCTGCTGCCCGCTCAAGGGCACGGCGGCCACCTGCAAGGCGACGGAGGTGCTGGACTTCACCGACAAGACGGCCGGCCGTGACGGCCCGCTGGCGCTGCAGGTGCACAACAGCGGCATTTCCGACGAGTACCGCGACCTGTACGTGGAGTCACCGGTCGTGACCAGCCCGGACAAGTTCATCACCACCGGCTGAAAAACCGTTCGCGAGAGGCGCGGCGGCGGGGCTAACCTCGCCGGCGCGCCCTTTCGAGACGGCAAGGAGGTGGGAGCGATGGTCACTCGACTGTTCACGTGCTCCCACCGGACCCCAAGGGCGTGACGACGGGAGCACACCACACACTCCCGGAGCACCATGTCTGATCTGATCGTCCGGCCGCTCGAGGCCGGCGAAGAAGCACTGTTCGACACGCTGCCCGACCCGATGCTGGTCGGCTACGGCGCGTTCGGCACGACGTACGCGACCGGCGACTACCGTCCCGAGTGGACATGGGTGGCCATCAGGGACGGCGTCGTGGTCGCCCGCGCGGTCTGGTGGGCCGGCCCCGAGGACACGGAGCCGAAAGCGTTGGACTGGTTCGATTTCACCGATTTCGACGCGGCCGTGCAACTGCTGCGCACCGCGCCGTTCCGCACCGAGTACTCGATCCCGCTGCCGCCGAACTGGCGTGCCGACCCGGCCACGCATGCCGCGGCCACGGCCCGTCTGGACGCGGCGACCGCGGCCGGCCTGAAGTTCCTGGTCGAGCGCTACACCTATCGCTGGACTCCCGACCGCGGCCTGCCGGAACGCAGCACCCGCCTGGAGTTCCGGCCGGAGCCGGACGACCAGGTCATCTTCGACGTGTTCCGGCGCGTCAACGCGACCAGTCTCGACGCACACGTCCGGCGCACCATCGCCGAGCAGGGCCTGGACGCCTCGGCGCGGCAAGACCTCGACTATCTGCGGTGGATGCCCAGCCCCCGCGAATGGTGGCGGCTGGCGTACACGCCCGGCGGCGATCTCGTCGGCCTGGCCGCGCCGTGTTTCCACTACAGCTCGCACGTAGTCGGCTACATCGCCGTGGTGCCGGAGCAGCGCGGCCACGGCTACGCCCTCGACCTGCTGGCGGAGACCACGCACATGCTGGTCGCCGAGGGCGCGGAGCAGATCGTCGCCGGCACCGACGTGGCCAACGTGCCGATGGCCAAAGCCTTCGCCCGTGGGAATTATGTGATCGCCCGGCATCGCATAGATCTTCTGCCATAACCTCTGCGGCCACTCGTCCGGGTACGTACGATCCGAAACGTGCGGATCCCGATCTTGCTCACGGCGACGGTACTCGCTTCGTCGGTCCTGACGACGCCAACGGTGCAGTCGCCGGAGGACAACGGTGTTCGGTTCGCCTGGCCGACCTCGGTCAGCGCGAACGGCCGCTACCTGCTCGACCAGGTCGGCCGGCCGTACCTGATCTCCGGCGACTCGCCGCAGGGCCTGTTCGTGACGATGTCGCAGCAGCAGGCCGAGGACTACTTCGCCGACCGGCGGGCCGGCGGCTTCAACGCGTTGTGGATCAACTCGTTGGTGCCGCCGGACCAGGGCGGCCATCCCGACGACGCCACCTACGACGGCATCACGCCGTTCACCAAGGCCGGCGACCTGGCCACGCCCAATCCGGCCTACTGGGACCGGGTCGAGCGGATGGTCGCCGCCGCCCGTGACGACGGCCTGACCATCTGGCTCACCCCGGTGGAGACCTGTGGGCACCTGCAACTGTTGCGGGACAACGGGGTTGACAAGGCCCACGCCTTCGGTCAGTTCCTCGGGCAGCGTTTCGTCAAGTACCCCAACATCGTCTGGTTCAACGGCTGCGACCTGCAGACCTGGCAGGACCCCAACGACACCGCCCTGGTGCAGGCCGTTGCCCGTGGTCTCAAGGAGACCGACCCCGCCCACCTGCAGACCGTCGAGCTGAACTACATGACCAGCGGCTCGCTCGACGATCCCACCTGGCGGCCGTACATCAAGATCGACTCGGCGTACACCTACTATCCGACCTACGCCCAGGTGCTCAAGGAGTACAACCGGGAGAACCCGCTGCCGGTGTACATGGTCGAGGCCAACTACGAGGACGAGCACGACTACACCGGCCCGAAGACCCTGCGGCGCCAGGAATACTGGACGATGACCAGCGGCGCCACCGGGCAGCTCTACGGCAGCGGCTGGACGTGGCCGTTCAAGCCCGGCTGGGAGTCCCATGTGGACACCCAGGGCACTCGCGAGTTCAAGCTCATGACCGAGCTGTTCCGCAGCAGCCGCTGGTACGACCTCGTGCCCGACCAGGACCACAAGCTGCTCACCGCCGGCTACGGCACCCCCAATCCGTGGGGTTCCGTCAACGACAACGACTACGCCACCGCCGCCCGCACCACCGACGGCCGTCTCGCCGTGGTCTACCTGCCCACCTCCCGACCCATCACGGTGGACATGTCGCAGCTGCACCCCGGCGCCATCGCCTTCTGGTACGACCCGACCGACGGCTCCTACCGCCTGGCCAGCCCGCCCGTCGGCCGCGGCCAGGTCACCTTCACCCCGCCCGGCCCCAACCACGGCGGCGATGACGACTGGGTCCTGCGCATCGCGTCGTTCGGCTGAGTCCCAACGCTCCGGACTTCGGGTGGCGCCGAAGTGTCGCGCGCCTAGGCTCAGCGGCATGACGAGCTTCCGGGAACTGCACGAGAGCGGCTTTTTCGTGCTGCCCAACGCCTGGGATCCGGCGTCGGCACGGCTGCTGTCGACGGTGCCGGGGGTGCCGGCGTTGGGCACGACGAGCGCTGGGGTGGCGGCGGCGCTGGGGCTGCCGGACGGGCAGCGGATGCCGATGCGGACGATGATCGAGGCGGTGGGGAAGATCGTCGACGCCTCGGCGGTGCCGGTGTCGGCGGACCTCGAAGGCGGCTACGACGACGTGCGCGCCACCGTCCGGGCGGCGATGGATGTCGGCGTGGTGGGGGTGAACATCGAGGACACCCGCTACCCGGACACGAAACTGTGGAGCCCGGAAGAGGCGGCCGACCGTATTGCGCGGGTGCGCTCGCTCGACGCCGAACTGGTGATCAACGCCCGCACCGATGTGTGGTGGTTCGGCGACGGCGGTATGGACGAGGGATTGACCCGGATGCGGCTGTTCCTCGAGGCCGGCGCGGACTGCCTGTTCGCGCCCGGACTGCCGGAGAAGCTCATTCCGGAGATCATCGCCGCGCTGCCCGGTGTCGCGCTCAACGTGCTCGCCTCGCCCACGCTGCCGTCGCTGGAGTCGTTGGCGGCCATGGGAGTCCGCCGCGTCTCCACCGGCTCGGCGCTGGCCCGGCTGGCCTGGGGCAGCGCCCGAGATGCCCTCACCTCCGTGCTCGGCGGCGGTGGGTTCGCCGGTATCGGCGGCACGCTCAGTTATCGCGACCTGACGGAAGCGCTCGATAACGCTATTAACCCGTGACCTTGGCCTGACATCATTCCGCCCGAAAGGTAGGGGGGAATGACCATGGACCAGGAGTCCGTCGAGCCTTCGCGCGCGCAGCAGGCGCCGGAGGACCCGATCGCCGAGCCGCTCAGATACGACCAGCAGACCTCGCCGGTCGACCAGCCGGTCGAGCAGCAGCACCAGCAGCCGTCGGTCCCGGTCGCCGGCGTGCCGCTGAGCCCGTGGCAGCCGACGACGGCCGAAGTGCCGCCCACCTGGCAGCCCACCGCGCCGCAGCCGGCCGAGCCGAACCCGTGGCAGTCCGCACCGCAGGCCAGCTACGCGCCGCCGCAGGGCTGGCAGCCGAACTGGCAACAGCCGGGCGACCAGTCCACCATCGCCATGCAGGCCGGCGCCGCGGTGCCGGTGGCCTACCTGCCGCAGTCGCAGTGGCAGCCCGACGGCCAGCAGCCGGCCGGCCAGACCGCGCTCGTGCCGCAGCCGCAATGGGGCGCGCCGGGCCAGCAGCCGCTGATGCAGCAGACGTGGCCGACCCCGACCCAGCCGTGGCACCCGCCGCTGGTGCTGACGGCCGACCTGCCGCCGAACTGGCACGCGCCGCTGCGCACCGACCTGGTGCCGATCGTGCCGCGCAAGCGCCGCGGCAAGAAGGTCATCCTGATCGCCGCGGCCATGGTCGTGCTGCTGATCGCCGGCGTCACGACGTGGCTGGCCTGGCCGCCGGACCGCAGCCCGTTCGAGCAGGCGGTGGCCAACCTGGCCGCCCAGCCGATCGCCAACTACACCGCACAGCTGCCGGACGGCACCGAGTTCGACGGCCGCGTCACCACCCAGGGCGATGCCGTCGGATGGCTGGTCGAGGATCAGGCCGCCGGGCTCAAGTTCCCGTTCCTGCTGGTCAACGGCAAGATGTACCTCAAGCTGAACGGTGTCCAGTTCCCGCCCGGCGCCCTGCAGGACGCGTACAACCAGTCCGGTCTGAAGGACCGGTGGATCACCGGCGACGTCGGCGAGCTGAAGGCGCTGGCCAAGCAGGAGGCCACGCCGGCGGCGATCGCCGACAAGCTGCGCAACGAGGTGGCCCGCACCGAGAAGCTGCCGCCGCCCAGCGACGACGGCACCACCATCAACGGCGTGGCCGTGCTCAAGGGCGACACCCCCGACGGCACGCTGTACGTGGCCAAGGAGCAGCCGTACCGGGTGGTCCGCTGGATCGACAAGTCCACCAAGAAGGCGGCGGTCGCGTTCAGCAACCCCGGTCACCTGCTGCGGCTCAACGGTGAGCGGGCGTCCTACACCGGCCTGGGCACGGCCGACTTCAAGCCGATGACGGCCGACAACGTCGACCAGACCTACGACGAGATGGAAACCGACGTCAGCCAGCTCGGCGACGCCATCGACACCAGCGTGCAGTACACGGTGAACGGCGTGGACAACCTGGAGCACTTCGACGACTGCGAGGCCGCCGGCTGCCAGGTCGTCGCGCACTTCACCACCACGACGTCGCCCGGCACGTCGCCGCCGGCCCAGACGCGCGTGCAGATGACAGCGAGCGTGACGATGGACGACGTGCCCGCCGGCTCGTGCACCAGCACCGACAAGGCGGCGACCAGCGGCGCGGTCACCCTGTCCTGTGTGGACAAGGACATGCACGGCGGGTTCACGCAGGCCAACGAGGCGGCCAAGGCCAAGGCCCGGGCGGAGTCCGGCGACAGCGGCTACTACGCCTGGGTCGTGTACGTGCGGGCCAAGGTGCACGCGCTGGCGCTGGCCTCGGTGGACACCCTCGCCGAGAGCATGCGGCTGGAGTCGTCCCGGCCCGACCGGGCCTGCGGCTGGGCGGAGAAGGGCGGCAACGGCAAGGTGCCGGTCAACCTGTACGACAAGTTCACCGCCCGGCTGGACACCGCCCACTACCCGGACTTCGAGCTCCACGTGTTCCAGGACGGGCAGGCGTACGGCGACTTCGGCCCGAGCGGCTGGTTCGCCAAGAACGGCGGCGTCGCGGTGCCGTCGGATCCGCCGGCCAAGCTCCAGCAGCTGCTCAAGGACACCTCGGTGGCGTTCATGAAATCGGCCGGCACGCTCAAGGACGGCGACAGCACCGACGGCGACAAGTGGAAGCGCCCCGCCGGCAAGTGCTAGCTAGGCGACGACCTGGAGTGCCCTCGGCACGCACTCGACGGTGAGTGGCAGCTCCCGCTGCCGCTCACCGTCGGCGTAGCCGATCCAGTCGTTGCCGGCGATGGCCACCGAGCTGGCCCGCAGCGTGGTCACCGTCGGGTGGTCGACGTGCCGGCCGGTGCGCAGCTTGGGCAGGATCCGCATCAGCTCGGTGCGGCTGGCCCGCCCGGCGATGGTGACGTCGAGCAGCCCGTCGCCGGGGTCGGCGTCGGGACAGATCGGCACGCCGCCGCCGTAGAACGCGGTGTTGCCGACGGCGATCAGCGTCGCCTCCAGCTCGACCTCGCCGGCCGGGGTGCGCACGGTCAGCGGCTTCGACCGCAGTTGGGCCAGTTCCAGCATGATCGCCAGGTCGTAGCGACGGGGGCCGCGCGGCCAGCGCATCCGGTTCACGCGCTCGTTGACCGCCGAGTCGAAGCCGGCGCACAGCACCGTGCCGAACCAGGCCCCGCGCTGCACCCGCCCCAGATCGATGGACCGGCGGCGGCCCGTCCACAACGCCTCGACGACGCCGTCCAGGCTCAGGTCCAGGGCGCGAGCGAAATCGTTGCCGGTGCCGGCCGGGATCACCGCGAGGGCGGTTTTCGTGCCGGCACAGGCCTGCACGCCGGCATGCGCGGCACCATCGCCGCCCAGCACCGCCAGCACCTCGACGCCGTCCCGGACTGCCTTGTGGGCCAGCCGGTTCGTGCCCTCGGCGTCCGAGGCGACCAGCAGCTGGACGTCACCGCAGGCCGCGCGCAGCCGGCTCGCCACCGTGCCGGCGACCCGCCCGGCAGCGCCGAGGCCGGCCGCCGGGCACACCAGCAGCGCTACCGTCACGTGGCGTCTTCGTCGTAGGTCTTCGCGCGGACCTCGGACTCAGGCGTGGCCTGCTCCGGCCGCGGGTCGTAGTTGAGCGGCGAGGCCTCGTCGTCGTCGAGGTCGGCCCACTCGTTGTCCTTGCCCTTCTTGCGGTCGTTCAGGCGGGAGATCTGCACCGCCACCTCGAACAGCACGGTCAGCGCGCCGGCCAGCACACACATCGAGATCGGGTCCTGGCCCGGGGTGGCCACCGCGGCGAAGCAGAACAGGCCGAAGATGATGCCGCGGCGCCAGCGCTTGAGCTTCTCGTACGGCAGGATGCCGACCTTGTTCAGCATCACCACCAGCAGCGGCAGCTCGAAGCTGATGCCGAAGATCACCAGCAGCGCCAGCATGAACGAGATGTACTTGTCCGCGGTCAGCGCCGTGACGAACTCGCTGGCGCTGATGCTGGACAGCACGGTCAGCGCCTCGGGCACGACCAGATAGGCCAGCACCGCGCCGCCGACGAAGAGCACCACCGCGCAGGTGACGAAGATCCGCGCGAACTTCTTCTCCTTGGCGTACAGGCCGGGGGTGATGAACGCCCACAGCTGGTACAGCCACATCGGGCTGAACAGCACCGCGCCGACCGCGATACCTACCTGCAACCGCACCATGAAGCCCTCGAACGGGCTGTTCTGCAGCAGCTTGCCCTCGGTGCCCGGCAGCTTCAGGTTCGACGGGATCGCCTTGTACGGCCCGGTCAGCAGATCGCCGAGGGTCGGGATGGGCGGAATGGTCCACTCGAACCAGACGAAGCCGATGATCGCGCCGATGGCCACGCCGAGCAGCGCCATGCCCAACCGGTACCGCAGGTCGTACAGGTGCTCCATCAGCGTCATCGTGCCGTCGGGGTTGTGCCGACGACTGCGGCGACGCCGCTTCTTGCCCTTGCGCTCCGACTTGTCCTCGGACGTCACCGATGCCGCCCCTCAGCCTCCGCCGCCACGCCGGCGACCCCGTGCTCCGACCCGATCCTACGGCGTTGGGCGAGCGCCACTCCCAGCGCGGCGATCCTGGCCCGGATCAGCCCCCGCCGATCGGCGATGTCGGCCTGCGCCCGCGCCGCCGTGCTCTTCAACCGGGCGGCCTTGCGCAGGGTGCGCTGCAGCGTGACGCCCAGGAGCACCAGCCCCGGAACGATCACCAGCGCGGCGATGACGTACAACACGTGCCCACGGTAACGGTTCCCGGATACAGCCCAGGTACGGGCTGCTCAACTCACCCGGCCAGTTGGCGGCCGAAGCGTTGCAACGCGGCCGACGTCCGGTCCCGGATCAGGTCGACCAGCTCGGCCGGGCCCTCGGCGACGGCGAGGCCGCCGGTGCCGATCACCAGCCGGGCCATCCAGGTGGGATCGGTGTACCGCATGACCACCCGGCACCGGCCGCCGTCGAGCTCGGTCTGCTCGTCGACGGCGTAGTACTCGGAGATCCACCGGGCGTCGGGCTCCAACCGCAGCACGGCGACCTGCTGCCCGGCCTCGGGCCGGAACAGGCCGGCGGAGACGTCGGTGGGCTCGGCGTAGGGCGGCGGGGCGGCGGCCTCGTCGAGCACCTCGATGTCGTCGATCCGGTCGAGCCGGAACAGCCGCACGTCGGAGGCGCAGCGACACCACGCCTCAAGGTAGTTGCGCCCCTCCACCAGCAGCGCCCGCATGGGGTCGACGACCCGCTCGGTGATCTCGTCCCGCGACGCGGTGTAGTACCGGATCCGCAGCGCCCGCTTACGGCTGAGGGCGTCCCGGACGATCTCCCGCACCTCGGCGACGGCCTCGGCCTCCGGCGCGGCGAGCCCGACGACGACGCCGGCCGGCTGGGCCTCGCCGGCGGCGGCCTCGACCTTGGCCAGCGCCCGTCGCACGGCGTCGGTGTCGGCCACGCCAGGCGTGTCGGCCAGCGCCCGCAGCGCCACCAGCAGCGCGGTGGCCTCGGCCCCGGTCAGCCGCAGCGGCTTGTTCATGCCGGCGTCGAAGGTGACGGTGATGGTCTCGCCCTCGAAGGACAGGTCGATCAGGTCGCCGGGCCCGTACCCCGGCAGCCCGCACATCCACAGCAGCTCAAGGTCCTTGCGCAGCTGCCGCGCGGTCACGCCGAAATCGGCCGCCGCCTCGTCAACGCGAATGCCCGGCCGCGCGATCAGGTACGGCACCAGCGCCAGCAACCGGGTCAGCCGGTCGGTCCCCCCACCCGAGCTCATGACGCCTTCCCCTCGACCGCGCCCAACGCGCCGAGCAGCCGCTCGTACACGGACTTGCGCAGCAACTCCGGCTCGATCACCTCGACGTCCGCGCCGAAGCCGGCGATCCAGCCGGCGGCCGACTCGGGCAGGGTCAGCTCGATCTCCAGCAGATCCCCCTCGACCCCGTCGAGCACGTCCGCGCCGACCACCTTTGCCCGCCGCCGCAGCCCCTGGGCCTGCCCCTTGGCCACCCACAGCCGGGCAAGCGTGCCCTGCGCGTGCCCGTCCTCGAAGCCCTTCACGTAGCTCATCAGATCCACGCCGGCCGGCGCGTGCACCTCGCCCGGCTTGCTGACGGCCTTGGCGTCGCCGACGATCCGCGACAGCCGGAAGCAGCGCGCCGCGCGCCGGTCGCGGTCGTGCCCGACCAGGTACCACCGCCCACGCCACGACACGACGCCCCACGGCTCCACGGTCCGCGTCCGCACCTCGGCCGGCACCGGCCGGCGGTAGTCGAAGGTGACGACCCGTCCGGTCTGCACGGCCTGCAGCAGCGTCGCGAAGGCCGGCTCGCTGGCCCGCACCCGCGGCTCCACCGCGGCCGGCGCCGCCTGGTCCACGTCCACGCCGGCGGCGCGCAGCTTGAGCAGCGCCACCTCGGCCGCGCCGGTCAGCTCCGGCGAGTCCCAAAGCCGCACGGCCAGCGCCACCGCCGCGGCCTCGTCCGGCTCCAGGTCGATGTCGCCCAGCTCGTAGTCGCGGCGGGCGATGCGGTAGCCGTCGGCCGGGTCGAACGGGTTGTTGCGGCCGGTCTCCAGCGGGATGCCCAGGTCGCGCAGCTCGGCCTTGTCCCGCTCGAACATCCGGTAGAACGCCTCCGGGTTGGCGTCCTCGGGGTAGCCGGGCACGATCGTCCTGATCCGGTCGGCCGTCAGGTACTGCCGGGTCGACAGCAGGCACAGCACGAGGTTGACGAGCCGTTCGGCACGGGCTATGGACACCCCAGCACCTTAGCCCTCCAGCCGGCCGGTCAGGATCGCTCTCCGGGCGTGCAGCACGCCCCGCGCCTGCGACGCGGCGAACCGCACCAGTCCGAACGGGGCGGTCAGGTGGGCGCGTTCCACGATCTCGCAGCCCTCGACGTGGTCGGACAGCTCGAACCGGTGGGCCATCCGCACGCCGCCGGGGCTGCGCACGTCGCTGGCCACCACGTTGTCGCCGACGGTCAGTTTCACCCTGATGTGATTGTCGTACTTGACCGGACCGAGCCGGAACCGTTCGACCGCGGTGTAGCCGGTGTCGTCGACGTCGTACACCTCGACCACCAGCGGCGACAAGCCGACATAGTTGGCCGGGTCGGCGAGATGCGTGAACACCTTGTCCAGGTGCGCCGGCACCACGTACGTGTGGATCAGGTCAGTCGACGGCACCGTGTCTCCTCGCCCCGGTTGCGGCAGAGTAGTGGATCGTGTCCCCCGCCAGCGGATTGGTCCGCGCGAGCCATCCCGCGCCGGCCGTCGCGGTCACGGTGATCTCCATGGGGCTGGCCGTGGTGTGGGGCCGCTCGCCCGGCGGCATCGCCGCCGTCGGCGCGGCCATCCTGGCCGGGCAGCTGTCCGTGGGCTGGCTCAACGACTACCTCGACCGCGACCGCGACGCCGCCTCGGGTCGTCAGGACAAGCCCATCCCCAACGGCGAGGTCGGCGCGAAAGCGGTTTTGATTGCGTTTGCCGCAGCGAGCGTGGCTCTGGTGCCACTGTCTTTCCTCTCCGGGCTGATCCCGGGCCTCGTGCACCTGCTGGCCGTGCTCAGCGCGTGGAGCTACAACGCCCTGCTCAAGGGCACCGCGTTCTCGGTGCTCCCGTACGCCGTCTCCTTCGCCGGCGGCCCCGCCTTCGTCGTCCTCGGCGTACCCGCCATCCCCCCTTGGTGGCTCCTCGCCGCCGGCGCGCTACTGGGCTCCGGCGCCCATTTCGCCAACGCCCTCCCCGACCTCGCCCAGGACCTCGCCACCGGCGTCCGTGGCCTCCCCCACCGCCTCGGCCCCCGCTACAGCTGGGCCGCCACCTGCGTCCTCCTGCTGGCCGCCGCCGCGGTGCTCAACCCCTACGCGGTCGCCATCTCCGCCGTCGTCCTGCTCTTCGGCCGCCGCCGCCCCTTCCAGGCCGCCATGCTGGTCGCCCTCCTGGACGTCGTCCTGCTGATCGTCACGACGCCGTAGAACAGCGAAAGGCCCGCCCCCACACCGGGAGCGGGCCTTCGCGCGTCAGTCGTCAGAGGCTGGAGATCAGCCGCTCGACGCGTTCGTCGACCGCGCGGAACGGGTCCTTGCAGAGCACGGTCCGCTGCGCCTGGTCGTTCAGCTTCAGGTGCACCCAGTCGACGGTGAAGTCCCGCCCGGCGGCCTGCGCGGCGGCGATGAAGTCGCCGCGGAGCTTGGCCCGCGTGGTCTGTGGCGGGGTGTCCTTGGCCGCCTCGATCTCGCCGTCGTCGGTGACCCGGTGCACCAGGTCCTTGCGCTGGAGCAGGTCGAAGATGCCGCGCCCGCGCCGGATGTCGTGGTAGGCCAGGTCGAGCTGGGCGATACGGGGGCTGGACAGCTCCAGGCCGTGCTTGGCCTGGTAGCGCTCGATCAGGCGGTGCTTGACCGCCCAGTCGATCTCCCGGTCGATCTTGGACAGGTCCTGCTGCTCGACCGCGTCCAGCACCTTGCCCCACAGCTCGACGATCCGCTGCGAGGTGGGGTCGTTGGTCCGCGACGCGACGTGCTCGACGGCCTTGGCGTGGTACTCCCGCTGGATGTCCAGCGCGGAGGCCTCCCGGCCGCCGGCCAGCCGGACCAGCCGTCGGCCGGTCAGGTCGTGGCTGATCTCGCGGATGGCCCGGATCGGGTTGTCCAGGCTGAAGTCACGGAACTGCACGCCCTGCTCGATCATCTCCAGCACGAGGTTGGCGCTGCCCACCTTGAGCAGCGTGGTCACCTCGGACATGTTCGAGTCGCCGACGATCACGTGCAGCCGCCGGTAGCGCTCGGCGTCGGCGTGCGGCTCGTCGCGGGTGTTGATGATCGGCCGGGACCGGGTGGTGGCGCTGGACACGCCCTCCCAGATGTGCTCGGCCCGCTGCGACAGGCAGTACACCGCGCCGCGCGGGGTCTGCAGCACCTTGCCGGCGCCGCAGATCAGCTGCCTGGTCACCAGGAACGGCAGCAGCACGTCGGCGATCCGGGAGAACTCGCCGGCCCGCGCCACGCAGTAGTTCTCGTGGCAGCCGTAGGAGTTGCCGGCCGAGTCGGTGTTGTTCTTGAACAGGAAGATGTCGCCGCCGATGCCCTCGTCGGCCAGCCGCCGCTCGGCGTCGACGAGCAGGTCCTCCAGGATCCGCTCGCCGGCCTTGTCGTGCGTGACCAGCTGGGTGAGGTCGTCGCACTCGGCGGTCGCGTACTCCGGGTGGGAGCCGACGTCCAGGTACAGGCGCGAGCCGTTGCGCAGGAAGACGTTCGACGAGCGCCCCCACGACACGACGCGCCGGAACAGGTACCGCGCCACCTCGTCGGGTGACAACCGACGCTGCCCGTGGAACGTGCAGGTCACCCCGAACTCGGTCTCGATTCCGAAGATCCGCCGCTGCATCCCTTCACAGTAGGCGGTCCGGCGCGTGCTGACCGTGCGCCGTTCGGGGATCGGCGCGAAATTTCGGCTACCTTCGCATAACGTGCGATCCGTGAACCGCCTCGACGAGGCCCTGATGCGCAGGTCGGCGGCTCTGCGGCCGTCCCGCGCCGATCTTGCCGTCAAGAAGCTGTCGACCTCGGCGAATCACAGCTTGATCTGGTTCACCGCGGCGGCCGTGCTGGCCACCATCCCCGGCCGGGGTCGGCGGGCGGCGCTGCGCGGCCTGGTGGCCATCGCCGGGGCCAGCTTCACCGCCAACGCGCTGGGCAAACAGGTCTTCCCGCGCCGACGGCCCGCCGCCGACCTGGTCCCGGTGGCGCGCCGGCTGACCCGACGGCCGACGTCGTCGTCGTTCCCCTCCGGCCACGCCGCGTCGGCCGCCGCCTTCACCACCGCCGTGGCCATGGAGTCGCCGGTCGCCGCCGCCTTCGTCGCGCCGGTCGCCGCCGCGGTGGCCTACTCGCGCGTGCACACCGGCGTGCACTGGCCGTCGGACGTGGCCTGCGGCGCCGCCATCGGCGTCGGTCTCGGGCTGCTCACCCGCCGCTGGTGGCCGCTGGGCGTCGGCCAACCGGCCGAATCCGACGCGCCCGTGCACGCCGCCGTGCTCCAGGACGGGGAGGGGCTGACCATCGTGGCCAACCCCAACTCCGGGCCCGACGACACCGATCCCGCCGACGAGATCAAGGCGGCCTGGCCCAAGGCCACCGTGATCCGCATCGACGACCTGTCCGCGCAGGACCTGTCCGAGGTCCGGGCCCTCGGCGCCGCCGGCGGTGACGGCACCGTCGCCGCCGTCGCCTCGGTCGCCGCCGACGCCGAGCTGCCGCTGGCCGTCGTGCCCGCCGGCACGCTCAACCACTTCGCCCGTGACATCGGCGTCACCAGCCTGGAGCAGGCCCGGACCGCCACCGCGAACGGCACTGGGATCGGCATCGGCATCGGCTCCGTGGCCGTCGACGGCGGCGAGCCGCTGATCTTCCTGAACACCGCCAGCCTCGGCGGCTACCCCGACCTGGTCCAGCTGCGGGACAAGCACGCCAAGCGCCTCGGCAAGTGGCCAGCCGGCGCCTACGCGCTGGTCCGCATCCTGCACGAGGCCGAGCCGCTCACCGTCACGATCAACGGCCGCCGGCAGACCGTGTGGATGGTCTTCGTCGGCAACAACCCCTACCTGCCCAAGGGCTTCGCCCCCGGCACCCGCCCCCGCCTCGACTCCGGCCTGTTGGACGTGCGCTTCATCCGTGCCGACATCCCGTTCTCCCGCACCCGTTTCGTGTTCGCCGCGCTCGCCGGCGCCCTGCACCGCAGCCGCACCTACCGGCAGCTGGACATCCCCGAGTTCGACATCCGGGTGCACGGCCGGGCGGTGGCCATCGCCACCGACGGCGAGGTCCACCCCGAGGGCACGGTTTTCGCCTTCAAGGCCCGCCGCACTGCGCTGACCGTGTACCGCTGACAAAGGTTCGATAACGCGGCGGCCGTTCGGCCGCCGCGACACGGTTGGATGGCCGACATGCAGGGCAGCAGACCCTCGCCGGACCTGCCGGCGGAGCGCCGGTTGGCGCTGGTGGTGGCCACGGCGGGCTACCGCGACGCGTCGTTGCGGCAGCTGCGGGCGCCGGCCAGGGACGCGGCCGATCTGGGCGAGTTGCTGGCCGACCCCGCGGTCGGCGGGTTCGCCGTGACGACCGTGCTGGACCGGTCGGCGCAGGAGATCCGGCTGGCCGTGGAGGAGTTCCTCAGCGACCGCAAGCCCGAGGACCTGGTGGTCGTCTACCTGTCCTGTCACGGCCTGGTGGACGCCCGCCGAAGGCTGTACTTCGCGGCGACCGACACGCAGAAGAACCGCTTGGCGTCCACGGGCGTCGAGGCGGAGTGGCTGCTGGACCAGCTCGAGGACTGCCGGGCCCGGCGGCAGGTGGTGATACTGGACTGCTGCTTCAGCGGCGCGTTCGGCGACCGGGCCAAGGGCGACGACGACCTGGGCCTGGACCGCCGCTTCCACGGCCAGGGCCGCGGCCGGGTGGTCCTGACGGCCTCCCGCGGCAGCGAGTACTCGTTCGAGGGCGAGCCGCTGGCCGACGCCGTGCAGCCCGGCTCGGTGTTCACGAGCGCGTTGGTCAGCGGCATCCGCACCGGCGACGCCGATCGCGACCATGACGGCTACATCTCCGTCGACGACGCCTACGAGTACGCCTTCGACCGGCTGCGCGAGGCGGGCGTGGCCCAGACCCCGCAGCGGTCGGTGTACCAGGCCGAGGGCCAGATTCTGCTGGCCCGCTCCCCCGCAGGCGTGCCCGTCGACACCACGCCCTTGCCCGAGCACCTCCGCAGCGCCCTGGACAGCCCGCTGCCGTCCGTACGGCTGGCCGGCGTGCAGGAACTGGGTCAGCTGCTCGACGACGCCACATTGGCCGCTCAGGCCCGGGAAACCCTGGCCGCCATCGCCGCGAAGGACGTGCCCGACGTCGCCATCGCCGCCAAAGCCCTGCTCGTGCCCCCGAAACCGCCGACTCCGCCGCCCGCGCCACCAGCGGCCAGGGTCCCGTTTCGCCGGAACGTCCCGCTGCTGGCCGGCATCGCCGTGGCAGTGGTCATCGCGATCACGGTCACGCTCGTGCTGGCGCTACAGCCGAAAACCACCACGTCCTCGCCACCTTCGCCGCCCTCGATGTCCGCGGTCGCCTACAGCCCGGACGGCAAACTGCTGGCCGCCGGCGGCTCCGAGGCCGGGAACCAATCCGTCCGACTGTGGAACACGGCCAACTGGCAGCTCACCAAGATCCCGGTCGGCTACGACTCGGTGACCGACCTCGCCTTCAGCCTCGATGGCGCGACCCTGGCCGTGGCCAGCAGCGACGGCGTCCGGCTGTTCGACACGACCAGCCACCAGCCGATCGGCGGCCCGTTCGGCGACACCGTGGTCAACAAGCAGCACGGCGTCTCGTCGCTGGCGTTCAGCCCGGATAAGCGGACGTTGGCCGTCGGCGACCAGAACGGCAACATTCGAATCAGGGACGTCGCGCAGCGCACGGTCATCGCGCCCATGATGAGCGGCCACACCGGCACGGTCAGCTCACTG
>DATJJB010000789.1:0-14275 GCA_035492655.1 Kutzneria sp.
GATCCTCCAGCACGCCGCCGGCGGCGAATTCGCCCGGTGGACGCTGAGCCCGTTGCTGCCGGAAAGCCTGCTGGGGCAACGCTGGCTGCCGTTGCCGTGGTGGACGGGACTGCGGGCCCAGGTGGTGCACGCCGACGACGCGGCGGTGGCGCTGCGGGCGATCGTGGTGCGCGGCGCGCGTGGGGCGTTCACCCTCGCCGCCGAACCGGATCCCGATGCCTCGCCTCCCGGCCAGCGGCCTGGCCTGGCTGGGCTGGCGTCCCCGGCACGACGGACCCGAGGTGACTACACGGCTTCCGTCCGGTGCATCACCAGCAACGCCACGTCATCAGCGGTGGCCTGGCCCTCGACGAACTCGGCCATCAGCTCCGAGCACACCGTCTCCGAGGGCACCGCCGCGACGGCCGTCAGCAGCTCCGCCAGCCCGGCGTCGATCGGCCGGTCCCGCCGCTCCACCAGGCCGTCGGTGTAGAAGCACAGGGTCGCCCCCGGCGGCACCTCGACGATCTGGCTGCGACGGCGACGGCCCTTGAGCGAGAAGCCGATCGGCGGGTCGACGACGGCGTCCACGAACCGGCTGGCCTGGCCGGGCCGAGCCAGCACTGGCCGTAGGTGGCCGGCCAGGCACAGCGTCAGCCGCCCGGCCTCCGGCTCGACCACGGCGTAGGCCACGGTGGCCATCACACCGGCCTCGAAGTGGCTGGCCTTGCGGTCGAGCTTGTCCATCACGACCTCGGGCTCGTCGTTGTCGAGCGCGTACGCCCGCAGCGCGCTGCGCAGCCGGCCCATCACGACGGCGGCCGGGAAACCGTGCCCGGCGACGTCGCCGATGACGATGCCGATTCGACCGCCGGACAACGAGAACACGTCGTACCAGTCGCCGCCGACGCCGAGGTCGGCGCCGGGGGCATAGCGGCCGGCGAAGTCGAGCCCGGCGACGGACGGCAGGCGGCTGGGCAGCAGGCTGCGCTGCAACGCCGTGGTCGCGCTGCTCTCCGCGTTGGACGCCTGCGCCTGCACGGCCAGCGCCAGTCGGTCGGCGGCGATCTGGAGCAGGAGGACGTCCTCGGCGGTGAACCGCCGACCGCCGATGGCGCCGACGCGCAGCACACCGACCAGCGCCCCGCCGGCCATCATGGGCACGCCGACCAAGGCGGTGACGCCGTTCTCCAGCAGCAGCGGGGTCTCGACGGTGGTCTCGTCGACCCGGTCCGCCACCATCGCCTGCTGGCTCTCGGCCACCCGACCGGCCAGGCCGGCCCCCACCGGGATCCGGGTCGGCCGGCGAGCCTGCTGTTCGAGGCCGACGCAGGCGGTGGCGACGAGGTGGTCGCCGGACCGGTCGTAGACGAGCACGGACGCGGTGTCCACCGCCAGCAGGTCGTCGATGCTGGTCAGCAGCGCCCGCAGCACCGCCTCGGTGCCGAGTCGGGCCAGGCCGGCGTCGGTGACTGCGTCGAGGAACCGCCCGCGCGCGTCCGGGCGCACGAGCGGCCAGCGCATGCGGACCCGAGTGCCGTTGTTGCCCGGCAGCACCGTGACCTGGGCCGCGAGTCGCTCGATCAGCGCCAGGCCGCGGCCGCGGTGGCGCTGCTCCTCGGGTGTGCTGATGTGCCAGTGGCCCTCGTCGGCGATCACCGCGATGACCGCGTCGCCGTCGTGCCGGACCTCCACGTCGAGGGTGCCGATGCCGTCTTCGCGGTAGGCGTGCTCGACCACGTTGGCCATCGCCTCGTACACGGCCAGCGCCACCATCTGCGACAGGTCCACGCCGAGCCCCGCCCGCTCGGTCCACTCCTCGATCGAGCGTCGGATGCCGCTGAGCTGCTCGGCCTTGGCCAGACCGTGCCAGCGCAGCGGTTCGACGCCGCTCATGCGTCCATCGCGGATTTCAGGCTGGGTCGGATGAACAGGTCCTCGGTCAGGCCGGTCAACTCCATCGGCCGCAGCACCGCCGGGTCGTTGGCCACCACGCGCAGCTCGGTCGCCTCGTCGGCCTCGCGGTGGGCAAGAGCCAGCACGGCAAGGCCGGCCGAGGAGAAGAACCGGACGCCGGTCAGGTCGATGATCAGCACCTTCGGCTTCTCCCGGAGCAGCGCGACGACCTGGCTCTCCAACGCCGGCGCGGTGACCATGTCGACTTCGCCGTCCACCTGGACCACAGCGATGTCGTCGGCCGGACGCTCGACGGCGACGGTCGCCAACCCTACCTCCGAATTGTCTGGTACTTCCGCACTGAAACCGCTCACACCGACATCATGCCCCCAGCCGCAGCCGGGGGCATGAGTGCCGCGCATCCGGGGGTGACCAGTAACGCCGGAGTTCAAACCTCAGGGTTGGAGCAACACCTTCACCGCCCCGTCCCGCTTCTGCTGGAACATCTGGTAGGCCGCCGGCGCCTGCCCCATCCGCACCCGACGGGTGACCAGCGGGTCGCCGTCGACCACCAGCGGCAGGAAGTCGGGGATCCAGCGGTGCACGTTGGCCTGCCCCATCCGCAGGAGGCCGACGACCGTCGGCTACCCCTTGGGACGCCGGACAACCACCGACAGCCGAAACCCCGCCGGCGCACCGGCGGGGTTTCGTCAGGGGGAATGTTCACTCGTACCGCTGGGGGATGTCGATCAGGCACCACCTGCCTCTCACCGACGGGACGACCGCTCAGGCGTTGATCTGCCGGGGTTCCGCGGCGCCGCTGTCGATGGCGATCTTGCGGGGCTTGGCCTTCTCGGCGACCGGGATGCGGATGGTGAGCACGCCCTGCTCGTACTGGGCGGCGATGCGCTCGGCATCCAACGCGTCGCCCAGGAACAGCTGGCGGGAGAACACGCCCAGCGGGCGCTCGG
The DNA here is from genome assembly GCA_035492655.1 of Kutzneria sp. GTDB lineage: Bacteria > Actinomycetota > Actinomycetes > Mycobacteriales > Pseudonocardiaceae > Kutzneria. The sequence continues at coordinate 2,847 of DATJJB010000789.1, forward strand.
CCACCTGCATCTCCACGCCGTCGCCGCGCTCGACCGGGCGGCGCTCCGCCTTCACGGTCAGCACGTTGCGCTCGACGTCGAGGTCGATCGCCTCGGGGTCGATGCCCGGCAGGTCGAAGTGCACGACGTACTGGTCGCCGTCGCGGTAGGCGTCCATCGGCATCGCCGTCGGGCGGGACCACGTCCCCTGGGCGCCGAAGACCTGCTGGGTCAGCCGGTCGAACTCCCGGAACGGGTCGGTGCGCATCAACATCGTTCCACCTCCATGTCCCTCGTCGGCTGTCAACGCGCACCTCTTTTCTAGCATGTCATCCAAACGATGACAAGTGGTTCGTCATCGCTATGACGACATATGCAGTGCCGGCGGATGTGCCGCTCGTCGTAGAAGAACTTCGCGGCGTCGACGCCGCCGACGCAGATCGCCCGTTGGCCCATCAGCCGGGTCCGGAACGTCGGCGACCGGCGGCGCCGGTCAGGCAGCCACGCGTAGCCCTCGGTCAACAGCTGCAACGAGTTGTCCATCAGCTCTCCGCGCTGCCCGGCTCGCTCATCTTGCGGTGCTGCGCGGCCATTGCCTTGTCCGGCAACACCTTCGCCGCCGCCACCTGGGCCTTGTTCTTCATCGACCCGGCGACCACGCGGTCCTTGCCGGCCATCATCGCCTCGAAGCCCTGCTTGGCCACGACCGCGGCGTCGTCCTTGTCCTCGGACGCGCCCAGCTTGGTGTCGCGCATGTCCGCGCGGTCGAAGAACTCCGTCTCCGTCAGGCCCGGCATCAAGGCCGTCACCGTGACGCCGCTGTCCTTGAGCTCCTCGCGCAGCGCCTCGGAGAACGACAGCAGGAACGCCTTGGAGGCGTTGTAGACCGTCTGGAACGGCCCCGGCATCACGGCGGCGATCGAGGAGGTGAACAGCACTCGGCCGCTCCCCCGGGCCGCCATCGCCGGCAGCAGGCGCTTGGCCAGGTGCACCGCCGACCGCACGTTCAGGTCGACGACGTGGAGCTGGTCCTCCAGCGTCGAGTCGCCGACAAAGGCGCCGGAGACACCGACACCGGCGTTGATCACCAGCGCCTCCACCGGGCGGCCGGTCGTCGTCACCACCTTGACCAACTGCTCGACCGCATCCGGCTGGGTCAGGTCGACCCGCACGGCATCGACGGCGACGTTGTTGGCCCTTAAGGCATCGGCCGCGATGACCAGTTCGTCGTCCTCCGCGCAGGCCACGATGTCGAAGCCGTGGGCCGCGAGCTGATGGGCCAGTTCGAGCCCGATGCCGCTGGACGCCCCGGTCACCACGGCGAGCGGATTGAGGGGTGTGGTCACGTCTCCTCCTTCGGTGGGCCGCTCCGAAGGCGATACCCCGCTAGGTTGTGATTAATCCGGGCCGCGCTTGATCCGACGCGCTGCGCGGCATGGTCGCCGTCACCGCCCCGACCGCTGACGGCATCGGCATGGTCGATGAACGCGCCCGCCTGAAAACGTTTACAGTCAACAGTGAACACACCCGCGCTGAGCACGGCGAAGCGGCGTTGGAAGGCGCTTTCCACGTTGACGCTTTTCCTTGCCCTCACTAGCTTCGCTTCCAATTCCCGGCCGAATCCGGTTCAGCCGGACGAACACTTGGGGTGCACATGTCTCTGAAGCGCCGTGCGGCCGCCCTGTGCGTCGCCGTCTGCGGGGTGACGACGATGGTCGCTCCGGCGGCGTCGGCCGGCACACCGGCCGCGACCTGGGTCGAGTACTCGCCGAGTTTCAAGGTGCAACAGGAGGGCTGCGGCAAGGTCAGCGATCTGACGTTCCAGCTGACCTGTGCGAAATCCGGCGCGTCACACGACCGCGCGGAGCGCCGCTACGTCGATTACACCGCCGGGGCACACAAGTTCGAGGGCACGTTCAAGATCACCAGTCAGGGTGGCTCGCGCATCAGTCTCAAGCAGACGTTCCACGGCACGCAGGGCCCGTACTTCCTGCTGGCCGTGGAGAACGGCGGCCGGCTGTACTCGGTGGAGAACCAGCAGACCATCGCCACCGGCGCGACCATCGGGACGCCGGTCACTGTGGACACCGTGCACACCGCCGGCAAGACGATCCAGGTGTACATCAACGGAGCGTTGAAGTACACGGAGTCCAGCCCCGGCGGCACGTTCTACGACAAGTTCGGCGCCTACCGCACGGCCAGCGGCAAGGGGCCGATCACGGTCCAGTGGAGCGACATCCACTTCTGGCACCAGTGATCGCTTGCGCCGGGCACCGGCACATCCCCGGCAGCGAGGTGACCACGATGATCAAGCGGCTGCTGGCGACCTTCCTCCTGCTGGCGGCGTTGACCGCCTGCGGCACAACACCTTCCGCCGTGGGAATCCACCTCGACGCCGCTCTCGTCACACCGGTGGACGTCACGCTGACCTGGCACGACGACGGGCCCGCGCCCGCGGGTCACGTGGTGGAATACGCAACGCACCAGGACGGCCCGTTCACCACTCTGGGCTTCCTGCCCGCGGCACAGACCAGCTACCGGCACCAGAACCTCATGCCCCACACCACGTTCTACTACCGCGTGCGGCCGTACTACGGTCCCGCGTCCGACTCGGTCGACGTCACCCTGCCGCCCGGCGCCTACGACGACGCGGCCCACGCCGACGACCAGGCCTGGGCCGCGCCGACCACCGACCCCGCCCGAACCCGGGCCACCCAAGCGATCCGGCGGCCCGCCACCGCGACCTCGGGCGCCCCCACCGATCTCACGGCGATCGTCATGAACGACAACGGCGTCCGCCTCACCTGGGTCGACAACGCACGGGACGAGGACGGCTATCTGATGGAGATCAAGGCCGCCGACGCCGAGGACTTCCAGGTGGTGCAGGTGATGGATCCGCGCGTCAACTCCTGTGGTGTCGCCACGCTGCCGGACGAGAAGCGGGCCGCCTACCGGGTGCGCGCTTTCTACTACGGCGGTCCGTCCACCATCGCCCACGCGACCACCGGTGACTCGTCCACCGGCCCGGCGTGACGGTGATGCGCCCCGGCCACCACCGTCACCGCTCGTGTCGGCCGTCTCGTCTCGGCACGGCGATCGACCGGTGCCGGCGGGCGCGATGAGCCAGGCTGCCCACGGACATGAGCAGCAGTTCCTGGTCGGCGGTCGGGCAGCCGTCGGCCATCGCCTGCTCGGCGCGCGCCAACTCGTCCAGCTCGGCCAGCCGCCGTCCGACCGCCTGGAGCCGATCGGTCGTCACAGCGGGGATCTCGTGCACGGTCATGGTCGCGCCTCCGGCTCGGGCATCCCGCGGGCTATACCCGGCTGGCGCCGGCTCAATCCGAACCTCACCCGATCGGACGACAAGCCGGCAGGTTTGGTCCGATCCCGGACAGGTAGCCCAAGCGGGCATCCGACCCCGGTGTGAGGAGCGGCCATGGCGGCCACGATCGAGCAGACCCCGGTGCCGCTGGCCCCGGCGATGCGCCAGCCGAAGGGGTCGGTGCTGCTCAGGCTGCTGCACACGACCGATCACAAGCAGATCGGGATCATGTACCTGGTCACCTCGTTCGCGTTCTTCGTGGTCGGCGGGGCGATGGCGCTGCTGATGCGCACCGAGCTGGCCCGGCCGGGACTCCAGTTCCTCTCGCAGGAGCAGTACAACCAGCTGTTCACCATGCACGGCACGATCATGCTGCTGCTGTACGCCACCCCGAACGTCTTCGGCTTCGCCAACTTCATCCTGCCGCTGCAGATCGGCTCGCCGGACGTGGCCTTTCCCCGGCTCAACGCGTTCGCCTACTGGGCCTACCTGTTCGGCGGCCTGATCGTGCTGGGGAGTGTCATCACGCCCGGCGGGGCCGCCGACTTCGGCTGGTTCGCCTACACCCCGCTGTCCGACATCGTGCACTCCCCCGGCATCGGCGCCGACCTGTGGATCACCGGCCTGATCCTGGCCGGGCTCGGCACCATCCTCGGCGCCGTCAACATGATCACCACCGTGGTCTGCCTGCGCTGTCCCGGCATGGTGATGTTCCGGATGCCGATCTTCACCTGGAACATCATGATCACCTCCATCCTGGTGCTGCTGGCCTTCCCGATCCTCACCGCCGCGCTGTTCGGGCTGCTGGCCGACCGGCAGCTCGGCGCGCACGTCTACGACCCGGCCAACGGCGGCGTCATCCTGTGGCAGCACCTGTTCTGGTTCTTCGGCCACCCCGAGGTCTACATCGTCGCCCTGCCCTACTTCGGCATCGTGTCCGAGATCTTCCCGGTGTTCAGCCGCAAACCGCTGTTCGGCTACAAGGGCCTGGTGTTCGCCACGTTGGCCATCGCCGCCCTGTCGATCTCGGTGTGGGCGCACCACATGTTCGCCACCGGGGCCGTGCTGCTGCCGTTCTTCTCGTTCATGACCTTCCTGATCGCCGTGCCGACCGGCGTGAAGTTCTTCAACTGGATCGGCACCATGTGGCGCGGCCAGCTCACGTTCGAGACGCCGATGCTGTGGAGTGTCGGCTTCCTGGTCACCTTCCTGTTCGGCGGCCTGACCGGGGTGCTGCTGGCCTCGCCGCCGCTGGACTTCCACGTCTCCGACACGTACTTCGTGGTGGCGCACTTCCACTACGTGCTGTTCGGCACCATCGTGTTCGCCACCTTCGGCGGCATCTACTTCTGGTTCCCCAAGATCACCGGCCGGCTGCTCGACGAGCCACTGGGCAAACTGCACTTCTGGACCACGTTCATCGGCTTCCACACCACGTTCCTGGTCCAACACTGGCTCGGCGACATGGGAATGCCACGCCGCTACGCCGACTACCTGGCCAGCGACGGCTTCACCACGCTGAACACCATCTCCACCATCGGCGCGTACATCCTCGGCGCGTCCACCCTGCCGTTCATCTGGAACGTGTTCCGCAGCTTCCGCTACGGCGAGCGGGTGGAGGCCGACGATCCCTGGGGCTACGGCAATTCCCTGGAGTGGGCCACCTCCTGCCCGCCGCCGCGGCACAACTTCACCTCGCTGCCCCGGATCCGCTCCGAGCGCCCGGCGTTCGAGCTGCACTATCCACACATGGTCGACCGGTTGCGGGACGAGGCGCACACCACCCACGTGCCCGTGCCGTCGGAGATCGGCGCCGGCGCCGTGCAGTCCGGCACCGGCTCGGACCAGAACGACCCGAGGGCCAAGTGACCAGGGTGAGCAGCACACCGAGGGCGGTCAGGCAGATGTCAGTGTTCTGGGCCTGCGGCACCAGCTCCGGCAGGTTGGTGGCCACCGCCCAACCCACGTGTCGTCCGATTCACGGCTGGGTATCCGGCGGTCATCACACCTTCGTGAACAGGAGCGCGAGATGAAGGCCAAGGATCAGGCCACGGAACTGCGCGAGCAGGCCGAACGCACCCGGGAGGCGCTGGGTGAGACGGTGCAGCAGCTGTCCGACAAGCTCGACGTCCAGGCCCGTGCCGGCGAAGTCGGGGCCAAGGCCCAGCAGGTGGCCGCCACCGCGGCCGACAAGGCCCAGCAGGTCGCGGCGCAGGCCAAGGACACCGCGATGCACTCGCTGGACCAGGCCGAGCGCAAGATCGACGAGCTGCCCGAGGCGGTTCGGGAGCCGGCGCACCGCACGATGAACGTTGTCCGGCAGCGGCCGGCCATGGTGTTGGCCGGCCTGGTCGGGCTGATCGTGCTGCTCCGGCTGCTGCTGCGCCGCTCCCACGACTGACAAGTCGAACAGGGTTTCGACACCGGGGCCGAGGGGCACTCGCAGCGCAGGAGGTGCGCCATGAGTGAGCCGGAGCTGAATCCGGAGAAGCCCGTCGAGCAGTGGACGACCGGCGAGGAGCCGATGACCGGCCCGCAGGCCTCGTATCTGGGCACGCTGGCCCAGCAGGCCGGGGAGGAACCGCCACCGGAGAACCTGACCAAGGCGGAGGCCTCACGCCGGATCGACGAACTGCAGCAGCGAGTCGGACGGAACTGAGTACCACGGGGCCCGGGCGTGCCGCCCGGGCCCCGAGTCCTACTCGGGCTTGTCGGGGTCCGCCACCTCAGGGTCCAGAACAATGTGCCGGACCCCGCGTTCCCGGGCCACCCGCCGCCCGAACGCCACCGCGTCGCCCCGGTCGACGCTGATCCGGGAGGCCCGGCTGTTGCCCTCGACGCGGGTCTTCCAGACGCCGCCCTCGCGGTAGGTGATCACGTCGCCGGGCACCGCTTCCCCTACGCCGTCTTGACTTCGAGCCGGCCGGCCCGCACCCGGCGGTCCAGCCGCTGCTGCGGCGCGGTGGCCGGCCCGTGCACCGGGCGGCCGTCGTCGAGCCGGAACACGCTGCCGTGCCAGGGACACCGCACGCAGCCGGCCCCGTCGACCTCGGTCAGCTCGCCTTCGGACAGCGGCCCGGACATGTGGCTGCACTGGTCGTGCAACACCGAGAACTCCTCGCCACGGCGGACCACCAGCACCGGGATCTCCCCCGCCATCTGCCGGACCGGCTTCGCCTCGGAGAACTGTTCCACGGGGCCGAGATCGCACCAGTCGGCCGGGCCGACGCGGCCGGCGTGCTCGGAGTGGTTGGCCCCGACGGCGCGACGGAAGGCCAGATCGCCGCCGAGGGTGGCGCCGGCCATGCTGAACGTCAGGCCGGCCATCGCCGACCACACGCCGGCCCGCTGCCGGCCACGGGCCCGCAGCACCAGCGAGGCCACGTAGCAGACCAGGGCGGCCGAATTGGCCGCGGCGTGAACGACGCCGACCCGGCGGTGGTCCTGCTGGCTGTCCCCGTAGTCGGCCAGGCCCGCTGCGGCCGCCGGCACGCTGCTGAGCACGCCGAGTCCGATCAGCTTGGTCGCTTCGCGCGAACTGCCGCCGACGTCCAGCACGGCGGCGCTGGCGAAGCAGCCGATCGGCACCTGCACCAGCGCCGGATGCAGCGGGTGGCCGAGGAACACGCCGTGCAGCAGGTCCTTCACCACGCCCGGGCGCAGGACGGCATGCACGCCTTGGCGAAGGGCGTCGCCGACGGCGTCAAGTCGCTTGTCGTCGGCGATCCGATCGAAGACACGGGGTTGCTCCATGGTGCCGGCATGCCCACAACACCGCTGGTTAAACAAAGGTTGATCCGGTCCGCCGACGGGTACCAGAGCGCCGTGCGAGAGAAAAGACGCTTGCGCGTGGCGATCGTGGGCTGCGGGCCGCGTGGGCTGGGCGTGTTGGAACGGCTGTTGGTCCGGCTCCGGCGTGGACCGGCCGATCGGGACGTCGTGATCTGGGCCATCGACCCGGTCGAGCACGGCCCGGGCCAGGTGTGGCGGACCGACCAGCCCGACTGGTACGCGACCAACGCCACCGCGGCCGAGCTGACCGCGCAGTCGTTCGACTTCCCGGGCCGGCCGCAGTCCTACGCGGACTGGGCCGGTCTCGACGAGGACACCGCGCGGCAGATCTATCCCAGCCGCGCCGAATACGGCCGCTACCTGCGGGAGACTTTCGTCCGGCTGTGCGCGTCGGCCCCGCCGGGTGTGCGGGTGTTCCCGCTGACCGGCACCGCGACCGCACTGCGCCGAGTGGACGGCCGTCCGCACCTGAGCGTCGACAACGGACACCCGGATCTGCTGGTGGACAAGGTGATTCTGACCACCGGCCACAGTGGACTGGAGCCGGACGACGAGGAGCGCGCGCTGTCCGCGCACGGCCGCTACATCGGTGGCGGCATGGCGGTGACAATGCCGTTGGACGACATCGAACCTGGCTCTACGGTGGCGATCCGCGGCCTCGGCCTGACGTTCTACGACGTCACTCGCGCCCTGACGCTCGGCCGGGGCGGTCGCTTCGACCGAGTGGACGACCGATTGCGCTACCGGCCCAGCGGTGCGGAGCCGAGGCTGATCGCCGGATCGCGCAGTGGCCTGCCGTTTCGCGCCCGCGCCGAGCTCAACGAGCCGGCCGAACTCGCGCCGCGACCGGTGTTCCTCAGCGACGACCGGCTGGCCGAGCTGCGAGAGGCCGCCGCCGCGCGTCGCGGCCAACCGAAACTGGACTTCGCGGGCGAGGTGGAGCCGCTGATCGTGGCCGAACTGGAGCACGCGTACCGCCGTCGTGACGGACAGGAGCCGTTGGACGTCGACGTGCTGGCCAAACCCTTTGCCGACCAACACTTCGCCGGCAGTGACGAGTTCCGCTCACGTCTGCTCGACGTGCTGCGCGAGGACGTCACCCGGGCCAAGGCGGGGTCGACCGTCGACCCGGTCAAGGCCGCGCTGGAGGTCATGCGCTCGCTGCGTCCGCTGATGCCGGACGTGGTGGACTTCGACGGCCTGCTACCGGATTCGCAGCAGGATTTCCTGACGCGGTGGGCCCCGATGAGTTTTCTGCTGTCGGCCGGCCCGCCGGTCGAGCACGTCGAGCAGCTCACCGCGCTGATCGAGGCCGGTGTGCTGGACGTGGTCGGGCCGCAGGCCCGCTTTGACGCCGACGCCGAGCCCAGCCGGTTCGCCGTGGAGTCGCCCGCGGTCGCCGGTTCCCGGCGACTGGCCGACGTGCTGCTGGACGCCCGCGCCCCCGGCGCGGACCTGCGGCGGGACACCAATCCGCTGCTGCGCCAGCTACTGGCCGACGGGATGATCAGCGACCACGTCAACGTGGATCCCCGGACCGGGCGGCGGTTCGCCAGCGGCGGGTTGGCGATCACCGCGTCCCCGTTCCACGTGCTCGACGCCAAGGGTGTCCCCGACCCGGACGTCCACGCGCTCGGCGTCGTCACCCAGAACACGCGCTGGTTCACGCAGGTCGGCACCGGCCGGCCGGGCCGGGACAGCCCGTTCCGCCGCGACGCCGACGCGATCGCCGGCGCCGTGCTGGCCGGGGAGGTGCGCTCGTGGCCCGTACCGGCCTGACCTTCGGCGTGGAGGAGGAGTTCCTCGTGGTCGACGCGGCCGGCCGGCCCGTGCCGGCGGCCCGCGCCGTGCTCGGCGGCTCCGGCGGCGAGAACGACGAGCTCCAGCACGAGATGATCGCCTGTCAGGTGGAGTCGGCCACGCCGGTCTGCACCTCGGCCGGCGAGCTCGTCGGCCAGCTCCGCCGGCTGCGGGAGACGCTGGCCGCCTCGGCCCGTGACCAGGGCCTGCGGTTGATCGCCAGCGGGACGCCGCCGCTGCCCGAGGCCTCTCCCCCGCCGCTGACGCCGGACCGCCGCTACCACCGGATCGCCGGCCACTTCCGCAGCCTGATGAAGTCGGCCAACGTCTGCGGCTGCCACGTGCACGTCGGCGTGCCGGACCGGGAGACCGGGCTGCACGTGCTCAACCACCTGCGGCCGTGGCTGCCGGCGCTGCTGGCGGTCAGCGCCAACTCCCCGTTCAGCGACGGGGCCGACACCGGGTACGCCAGCTGGCGACACATGCAGATGTCCAACTGGCCGTCGGCCGGGCCGCCGCCGCTGCTGCGGTCGCCGGCCGAGTACGACGCGACCCTGGACGCCATGACCCGGTCCGGGGCGTTGCTCGATCCGGCCATGGCGTACTGGGACATCCGGCTGTCGCCGACGTACCCGACGGTGGAGATCCGGGTCTGCGACGTGATGATCACCGCCGACGAGGCGGCGCTGGTCGCCGTGCTGATCCGGGGCCTGGTCGCCTTGGCGTTGCAGCGGGATGCCGTACCCGACGTGGCGCAGGAGGTCATCCGGGCCGACCTGTGGCTGTCCGGACGGGACGGGCTCCGTGGGCGCTGCGCCGCCCCCAGCGGCAGCCCGCCCCAGCTCCACCCCCTCGACCGGCTGCTCGCCGAGGTACGGCCCGTGTTGGACCAGGAGGACCGGGCCTTCGTCCACCAGGTCACCGGCCGGCTGGCCGAGGTCGGCGACGGCGCGACTCGGCAGCGCGCGGCCTTTGCCCAGGCCGGGCGGGTGGAGGACGTCGTCGCGATGCTGGCCGACGCCGTCGTGCCGCGCCGGGAGAGCCTGCTCTCGTGAGGACGGTTTTGCCGGCCGGGCCTCGCGGGTAGCCGTCAGGGCATGACCGAGCCCAGCGCCGTCGCCCACATGCTGGCCGGGCTGTTGGAGGCGAGCCACCTGGCCACCTTCGACGACCTGGCCGACCTGGTGGCACGGCACGGGGCGGGCGCGGGTCTGGCCGATGTCGTGCTGTACGTGATCGACGTGCGCGAGGAGCAGCTGGTCCGCCTGGACGACGTCGACGACCGGCTGGACGTCGACAGCACGACCGCGGGCTGGGCCTATCGCAACGTGGAGATGGTCGCCGCCCAGGCATCGCTGTGGGTGCCGCTGCTGGACGGCACGGAGCGGATCGGCGTGCTGGGTGCGGCCGTCGGCATCGAGTCCGGGCCGGCGCTGCGGGCGCTGGCGTCGCTGGCGGCCCTGCTGGTCGTCAGCAACCGGCGACAGAGCGACAGTTACGCGGCGGTTCGCCGGTCGCGGCCGATGTCGCTGGCGTCGGAGGTGATCTGGCCGCTGATGCCGCCGCTCACCTTCGCCACCCCGGACCTGGCCGTCGCCGCGGTGCTGGAACCGGCGTACGACATCGGCGGCGACGCCATCGACTACGCGATGTCGCCGGACCGGCTGCACCTGTCGCTGTTCGACGCCATGGGGCACGACCAGTCCGCCGGCCTGACCGTGGCCATCGCCACCGGCGCATGCCGCAACAACCGCCGGCGCGGCGCCTCGCTGGCGGAGATCGGCGATGCCGTCGACGAGGCCATCGCGCGCCAGTTCGACCGCAAGCGGTTCGCCACCGGCGTGCTGGCCCACCTGCAACCGTCGACCGGGCTGCTCACGTGGGTCAACCGCGGGCATCCGCCGCCGCTGCTGATCCGGCAGGGCCGGTGGCTGACCACGCTGCGCTGCCGGCCGGCCCCGCCGATGGGCTTCGCCCTGGGGATTCCCACCACCCAGTGCCGATATCACCTGCAACCGGGCGACCGGGTGCTGTTCCACACCGACGGCATCACCGAGGCGCGGGATCAGCTGGGCCACGAGTTCGGCCTGCAACGGTTCACCGATCTCGTGGTCCGCTCCGCCGCCGACGGCTACCCGGCGCCGGAGACGCTGCGCCGGCTGATGCGGGCCGTGCTGGCCCATCAGGACGGTCGGCTCCAGGACGACGCCACCGCGCTGATGGTGGAGTGGCGTGGCGACCAGCAACGCCGGCTCACGCTCGGTTCCGTGTGACCAGAACGGGTATTCCGCCGGTATGCGGTTGAGACGGAGCCGACTGACCGGCGAGTGCATCACCCGGCGCCGGCGCGGCCGTGGTTTCGGCTACTACCACGCCGACGGCTCGGCGGTGACCGACCGCGAGACCGTGGACCGCATCCGGGCGCTGGCGATTCCGCCGGCCTGGCGGGAGGTGTGGATCTGCCCGTGGCCCAACGGCCACATCCAGGCCACCGGCACCGACGACGCCGGCCGCAAGCAGTACCTGTACCACGCCC
>DATJJB010000790.1:0-20637 GCA_035492655.1 Kutzneria sp.
GACATGGCGGCAATGGGCTCCGTCGTGGCAATTGAACTGTTCGGGTGACCGACCGCCGTCCACGCTACGCCGAACGGGACACCCCACGCCGGGCCAGAACCGCCAGGCCGGGAAGGAAGGGGTGGGAGCAGCGAGGTCGGCAGGAACGAGGTCGGAACGGCAGGCCGGGCGCGCGGGGGCAGGGTCGGTCGGCTGGGTGCAAGGGCCAGGCCGGAGGGCCGGACGTGTGGGCCGGGCGGCGAGCCGGGGCCGGGGCTGCTTGCGAAGGCCGGGCTGTGAGTCGGGCGCGAGGGCCAAGGCGAGGGCGAGGGGCGCGGGCGAGGCGGGGCGGGGCGGGGCCGAGGGTGAGGGCGGGGCGGGGCCGAGGGTGAGGGTGAGGCGAGGCGAGGCGAGGGTGAGGCGAGGGTGAGGCGGGGCGAGTGCGGGGGGCGACGAGCCCCAGCCACGAGCCGCGTGTGAGGGCCGGGTCCAAGAGCCGGGTGCGAGACCCGGGGCCGAGAGCCGGGTCCAAGAGCCAGGCGCGCGAGCCGGGTTTGAAAGCCGGGCCGAGAGCTGGGTGTCAGGGCCGGGAGAGGGCGGGCCGAGCGTCGGAGGGCGGCAGTACTGTGCCCGGAATGTCGTCCCCACCGCGCAGACGCGTTCCCCTCGACACCCCGGAGCGGCTGGCCGAGGTGCTGGCCGCGGCGATCGACGTGGTGGCGGAGGTGGGCTACGAGCGGTTCAACATGGACCTGGTGGCCCAACGGGCGCACGTGAGCAAAGGCAGCCTGTACCAGCGCTGGCCGTCGAAGGCGCATCTGATCGTGGCGGCGCTGGACGCGAACCGGGTGGAGGTGGAGGCGCCGAACACGGGGGCGTACCTGAGTGACGTGCGGGAGCTGGCGAAGCGGTGGCTGCGAACCGAGGTGCCGGGCGATCGGCGGGGACTGCTGTTGGCGTTGCTGGAGGGGGGTCGGCGCGATCCGGAGCTGGTACGGCTGATGAGCGAGCAGCTGGGCCAGGGTGGGGTCAGCCCGATGACGGTGGTGCTGGAAGCGGCCGAAAAACGGGGTGAGCTGCCGGCGGGCGTGGATCTGGAGCTGCTGGGAGAGCTGCCGATGGCGCTGGCGATCACGACGCTGCTGTTCAAGGACCAAGCGATGGACGAAGCGCTGGTGGATCGGATCGTGGACGGGCTGCTGGCCCCCATGCTGGGTCGGCGAGATCACAGGCAATAGAACAGAACTGTTCTGTACTCTCGAACCCGGGACCTCACCTCTCCGGGTGACGTCCGCTGCGGCGGACGGCTCGGTGCGGTGAAGTCGGAACCGACCGGGACGAGGGGGCGACATGGCTGCCACCACCGCAGTCGAGCCGGACACCGCGAGCGTGAGCCGCGGCCGGACGAACGCGATCTTCGCAGTGGTGCTGCTCGGCGTGCTGCTGGCGGCGCTCGACCAGACCATCGTGGGCACCGCGCTGCCGACGATCGTCGGCGACCTCGGCGGCGCGGGCCACCTGTCCTGGGTGGTCACGGCCTACCTGCTGGCCGAGACGATCATGACGGTGATCGTCGGCAAGTTCGGCGACCTGTTCGGCCGCAAGCGCATGTTCCAGCTGTCGGTGGTGATCTTCGGCCTCGGCTCGTTCTTCAGCGGCTTCGCCGACTCCATGACCTGGCTGATCATCTGGCGCGCGGTGCAGGGCATCGGCGGCGGCGGCCTGATGGTCACCGCCACCGCCCTGATCGCCGACTTCATCCCGCTCCGCGAACGCGGCAAGTACCAGGGCATCCTCGGCTCGGTGTTCGGCGTGGTCACGGTGGCCGGACCGATGCTCGGCGGCTTCTTCGTCGACCACCTGTCCTGGCGCTGGGCCTTCTACGTGAACATCCCGCTGGTCGTGGTGGTGCTGGTCGTCGCAGCGGCGGCCATGCCGTCGGTCAAGTCGGCCCTCAAGCCGGTCGTCGACTACCTCGGCATCCTGCTGATCGGCCTGGCCGTGACCGGCCTGACCCTGGTCACCAGCTGGGGCGGCACCACCTATGCGTGGAACTCGCCGGAGATCATCTGGATGTCGGTCGGCTCGGTCGTGCTGCTCGGCCTGTTCGTCGCGGTCGAGCTGCGGGCCAAGGAACCGATGCTGCCGATGCGACTGTTCCGCAACCCGGTCTTCACGGTGGCCGGCATCCTGAGCTTCATCGTCGGCTTCGCCATGCTGGGCGCGCTGTCCTTCCTGCCGACGTACATGCAGTACGTGGAGGGCACGTCGGCCACCACCTCGGGCATCCGGCTGCTGCCGATGGTGCTCGGTCTGCTGGTGGCCTCGATCGTGTCCGGCAACATCGTCAGCAAGACCGGCCGGTACAAGATCTTCCCGATCCTCGGCAGCTTCGGCATCAGCGCCGGCCTGTACCTGCTGTCGCTGCTCACGCCGGACACCGGCATCGTGCTGTCCTCGCTGTACATGCTGGTCCTCGGCGTGGGCATCGGCCTGGCGATGCAGGTGCTGACGATCGCCGTGCAGAACACCGTCGACTACGCCGACCTGGGCGTGGCGACCTCGGGCGTGACGTTCCTGCGTTCCATCGGCAGCTCGTTCGGCGCCGCCATCTTCGGCTCCATCTACTCCAGCCAGCTGACCGACAACCTGGGCGCCACGCTGGCCCGCAACCCGCTCCCCCAGGGCGTCGATCCGCACGTGACGGCCGTGCCGTCGCTGCTGCACGCGCTACCAGACGTCGTTTCGCGGCCCGTCGTGCAGGCATACGCCGATTCGTTGCACACGGTGTTCCTGTACGCCGTGCCGGTCGGCGTGCTGGCGCTGCTGGTGTCGTTCTTCCTCAAGGAGATGCCGCTGCGGGACACGTCCCGGGCCAGCGCGCCCGAGCTCGGCGAGGCGTTCGCGATGCCCGAGGCGCGGGATTCGGACCGTGAGCTGGAGCGGGCCATCTCCACGCTGCTGTACCGGGAACGCCGCAAGGCCGCGCCGGAGATCCTCGGCCGGTCCGGCACCAGCCTGGACGAAGGCGGCGTCTGGTGCCTGATGCGGGTCAAGTTCCAGCACAAGCTGCACCGCCCGGCCACCGTCGCGGCGATCGCGGAGAAGCACCGGATGCCGGGCAAGGTGCTGGAGCCGGCGTTCTTCGCGCTGGAGTTCAGCGGCTACCTGGAGCGGCACGGCGACGAGCTGGACCTGACCGAACGCGGGCGGGCCGAGTTCGGCCGGCTGACCGACGCCTGGCGGGGCTGGATCGTCGAGCGGCTGGCCGACTGGCGGCCGGAGAGCCGGGAGGACCTGGACGCGGCGATCGACCGGGTGGCCGCCCGAATGATCGAACAAGCGGGCGATGAACAGCGACAAGGTAGGCACGCTTTGGTGTAAGACACGGTTGGCGGTCACCCGATCGGTGTAGCGTCGTCATGCGTCCGATGGTGCCGCGTTTCACCTGAGCGGCCCCATCGACCGGGGAGGCCGCATGACGGGGAGGGTGACCGAGGAATGGGCGCGACACCGATCTTGGTGAACTACCAGCCGCAGGGCGAGGACTGGACGGTCAACGTCCGGTCCGCGGACACCGTGCTGACCGAGCAGGCGCCCGGCCTGATCGCCGCGCGGGACCGGGCCGACCAGATGGTCGAGCAGCTGACCGGCACGGACACCGAGCGCAAGCCGACCGTCGTGCACCTGCTCGAGGGCGACGCCTTCGCGTTCACCACCGCGTACCTGCACGCCCGGCACGGCCTGAGCACGCCGGCTCCGCCCGAGCCCAAGGCCGACACGCCGGCCGGCGATCCGCCGCGGGTCGGCGAGAACACCCAGGAGATGGATCTGTCCGAACTGGCGGACGAGACCGAGGACGACGAGAACCTGAGCCACCCGACCGGCTGATTGCACCTAGGATGATCGGCGAAGGGCGACCCGTTGCCGTATCGGGAGGCTGGTCTTGGCCACAACGTCGTACGCGGAGCAGGCAAACGCGGCTGCCCGCGGTCGGCCGAGAGACGCGACCCGTGACGAGGCGCTGCGCAAAGCGGCGCTCGAGGTGATGGCCGAGGTCGGCTACCGCGCGCTGACCATGGACGCCGTGGCGGCCAAGGCCCGTGCCGGCAAGGCGACCATCTACCGGCGCTGGGAATCCAAGCTCGACCTGGTCATCGACACCGTGAACCAGCTCGTGCACCAGGAGATCCCGGAGCCCGACACCGGGTCGCTGACCGGCGACCTGCGGGAGTTCCTCAGCGCCTTCGCCGCGTTCCTGTCCGGCCCGACCGGCAAGGCGGCGCAGGCGTTGGTCGGCGAGCTGCCGCACGAGCCCGAGCTGGCGACCGCGTTCCGTGAGACGTTCCTGGTTGCGCAGCGGGACGTGCTGCGCGGCATCATCGACCGCGGCACCGCCCGCGGCGAGGTCCGCCTGGACGCGCCCCGCGGCATGGCGGTCGAGCTGGCCGGCGCGGCGCTGACGTACCGGCTGATGCTCACCGGCGACCCGCTCGACGACACCTTCGTCGACCGGCTCGTCGACCAGGTGCTGCTGCCGCTGCTGCGACCCTGACGCACGAAAACCCCCGCCGCGGCGGGGGTTTCGATGCCGCTGAAGGTCAGCGGAAGAGCTTGCGCACCACCAGGACGCCGACCAGCACCCCGACGCCGATCAACGCGTACTTGACCCGCGGATCGGACAGCCGGGCCCGGACCGCGTCCTTGCCCTGGTCCACGTACTGCTTGGGGTTGGCCTTGACGACCAACTCGTCCAGGGTGGCGGCCAGCGCGTCCCGCGCCTGTTCGATCTCGCGCTGGATGGTGTCGGGATCGCGAGCCACTTGTCCTCCTCGCCGTGCGTGCCTGAACCACCGTAGTTGACCACGTTAGGACCGGTTCGACAGGCCCGCCGGAGGAGGCCCGCTAGGCTTACAGCCAAGGGGACCGTAGCCCAATTGGCAGAGGCACACGGTTTAGGTCCGTGCCAGTGTCGGTTCGAGTCCGACCGGTCCTACGCGATGGGGGACCCATGCTCGCGGAGGGCGCTCGCCTGGTCGCTCCGGTGTTGTTGTGGTGGGACGACCCCCCACACCCCCCGGAGCGGGGCTGCGCCCCGCCGATCGCGGGTTCCTCCGGCCCCCCGAGGCGGCACCGCCCCGCGGACCTGGGGGTTTCCTCCAGACGGCGGATGAGGTTGCCGTGGAGTCGATGTTCGAACGGCCGCCGGTGGAGATCGCACCTGGCGCTGTGCATACACCCGACTGGCTGAGCCTCGACGAGCAGCGGCACATCGTGACCGCGTGTCGGGAGTGGGCCGCTCCCCCGGCCGGCATGCGGCACACGCGGCTGCCCAGTGGTGGGGTGATGTCGGTGCGGACGGTGTGTCTGGGGTGGCACTGGACGCCGTACCGCTACAGCCGGACGACGGAGGACGGGTCGCCGGTGAAGCCGCTGCCGGACTGGCTCGCGGAGCTGGGCGCGAGGGCGGTGGGCGATCCTGGCTACCGGCCGGACGTGGCGCTGGTCAACTTCTATGACGGTGCCGCGAAAATGGGCATGCACCAGGACAAGGACGAGCGCAGCGACGCCCCGGTGGTGTCGTTGAGCGTGGGCGACAGCTGCGTGTTCCGGTTCGGCAACACCGAGAACCGCAACCGGCCGTGGACGGACGTGGAGCTGCGCGGCGGGGACCTGTTCGTGTTCGGCGGACCGTCGCGGTTCGCCTATCACGGCGTGACGAAAACCGTGCCGGGCAGCGGTGATCCGGCGACCGGGCTGACCGCCGGCCGCCTCAACATCACCCTTCGGGTGTCCGGACTGGACTGACCGGCCGCATGCCGTCGCACACGACGCCGACGATCAGGCCGGGGTCGGTGGTGCCCTGCCGGGCCATGGTCAGGCAGCCGACCATGAGCGTCTTGACGTCGGCGGCGGTCAGGTCGGCCCGCACCTCGCCGGCCGCCTGGGCCTTGTCCAGCAGGTCGCCGAGGCCGGTCATCATCACCTGCCGTGCCTCCGCGGTCAGCTCCTGGTTGAAGCCGCCGCTGGCCGCCAGCGCGTCGAACAGGGCCTTGTTCAGGCTGGCGTCGCGGACCATGTGCTCGAAGAAGGCGAAGAACCCCTTGCCCGCGTCCGGTCCCTGGGCCAGTTCCCTCGCGACCTCGCCGACCCCGCGCAGCCGCTCCACGATGATCGCCACGAACAGCGCTTCCTTGGTCGGGAAGTGCCGGTAGACGGTGCCGACCCCGACGCCGGCCCGCCGCGCGATCTCGTCGATCGGCACGGCCAGGCCCTCCTCGGCGAACACCTGCTGGGCCACTTCCAGCACCCGGGCGCGGTTGCGCCGGGCGTCGGCGCGCAACGGCCTGCCGGCGACCGTGGAGTCGGCTGAAGTCACGCCCCCGACTGTATGACGCCGGATAGCCCCAGGTCGCCTGCTGGGACCGCCGGGGAGCGCCGAGTCACCAATGTGGACCAACCCGGCCATTGCCGCACCGGCGAAATACGACACGAGACTGTGGGGCCGCCCACACTCCGTCGTCAGTCGGTTACGGCTTGGCCACGTCCCGGCACCAGGTGTGCAGCGACTGTCGTAACCGGTTGGCCCGGACACCCGGCCGGCGGCCAAGGTGGAGAGGTTTCCTGGAGGGGAGTGACTGTGCGGATCGTCAGGCTGGTCGGGGCGGCGTGCCTCGCGGCGCTGCTGGCCGGGTGTGGCACGGCGGGCGGCCCCCAGCTGTCGGCGGTGGAGAGCAGCGCGAACCCGACGGCGGGCCAGGTGACGAAGACCATGGACGCGGCCTTCGGGGACCGCCGGACCTGGCCGAACGGCCTGGCCATCACGATCTCGCAGCCTCGCTCGCAGCGACCGAGCAGCACGGCCTACCCGCAGGCGGCCCGGGCGGCGGTGTTCGCGCTGACGGTGGAGAACGGCACGACCTCGACGTACAAGCCGTCGCAGCTGGCGATCAAGGCGACGATCGGCGGCCTGCCGGCGCAGGAGGTGGTGGACCCGGCGCAGGGCCTCGGCGGCTACGTGGCGGCGCAGGACGACCTGCCGCCGGGCCGGACGGTGCAGTTGACGGTGGCCTTCGCGGTCCCGCAACAGCCGACCGACCTGCGGATCCTGGTTCGCCCGGACGTGGTGGACGGGGCGCCGGCGACGGCCTTCGCGGGGACCGCCTAGGCCGATTGTCAGACCGGCACGCTACGTTCGCCGGTATGACTGAGCAGACGCGGCTGGCCGTCGGCGACACGGCGCCGGACTTCACGCTCCTGGACAGCGACGGCAACAAGGTCGCGCTGTCCGACTACCGCGGGCGGCAGGTCGTCGTGTACTTCTACCCGGCCGCGATGACGCCGGGCTGCACCAAGCAGGCCTGCGACTTCCGGGACAACCTGGCCGAGTTCAACGACGCCGGCTTCGCCGTGCTGGGCGTCTCCCCGGACAAGGTGGAGAAGCTGGCCAAGTTCCGCGACACCGAGGGCCTGACCTTCCCGCTGCTGTCCGACGCCGACAAGTCGGTGATGCAGCGCTGGGGCGTCTTCGGCGAGAAGCAGAACTACGGCCGCACGGTGATGGGCGTGATCCGGTCCACGTTCATCGTCGACGCCGACGGCAAGATCGCCAAGGCTTCGTACAACGTGCGGGCCACTGGCCACGTGGCCAAGCTGCGCAAGGATCTCGGCATCTGAGCCGCGCGGTAGCGGTATACGACCGGGTCGCCGATCGGGCACTGCACTGGCGGGGCGCGGAACTGAGTTTCCGGTCGGCCTCGCTGGTGAAGTTGCTGATCGCGCTGGACGTGCTCGACCGGCGGCCGGCCGAGCCGCCGCTGCGGGATGCGTTGTGGCGCATGCTGTCGGCCAGCGACGACGACGTGGCCAACGACCTGTGGGACGCCGACGGCGGCCCGGAGATCGTCACGCGCACGGCCCGGCGGCTGGCGCTGCCGTCGACCCGGCCGCCGGAGATCGTGGGCCGCTGGGGCGACACCATGCTGGGCATCGCCGACATGGTCGCGATCTACCAGCACGTGCTGCACAACGACCTGATCGTGAACGCGCTGAAAGCCGCGCCCCAGCACGGCGCGGACGGGTTCGACCAGTACTTCGGCATTCCCACGCTGCCGCGGCCGTGGGCGATCAAGCAGGGCTGGTCGACCAGCCCGCGCGACGTGGTGTTGCACACCAGCGGTCTGGTCGGCGTCGACTGGCGATTTGTCGTAGTAGTGCTGGCTTCCTTCCCGGTCGGCACCGACTGGGACACCGCCGCCGCGGCGGTGAACGACGAGGTCACGGCGCTCGCGCCCGGCCTGTGAGCGCCCGAATGGGGTAAGCTGAAGCCGAGGGCAGGCGACTGGCCGCCCCGGTGCAACGTGAGGGTGATACGCCGTGTGTGGTTCCTCCACACCAAGCGGTCCTGAGCGTCCTTCCAAGTTCGTCCTGCGGGTCCACTTCCCGACCCGCGGCGGTTGAGTCCGGCCTGATCGGCCCCGTTCCCGCTTGCCGCTAGCGCTCGTTCCTCGGGCCAGCGGTCCCTTTCGCGTACCCCCGATCCGTCACGAGACGGCATCGGCCGTTGGTGCGCGCCCGAACTTGGAACCAGCAATGCTGATGTGGATCCTGCTCGCCCTCGCCATCGTCGCCGAGGTGTTCGCGACGATCATGTTGAAACTGTCCGACGGCCTGACCCAGCCGGTGCCCGTGCTGGGCCTGATAGCCGGCTACGCGCTCGCGTTCTACCTGGAGTCGCAGGTGATTCGGCTGGGCATGCCGATGCCGGTCACCTACGCGGTGTGGGCCGGCGGCGGCATCGCGCTGGTCGTCGTGGCCAACCGCGTGCTGTTCTCGGAACCCGTGTCGGCGCTGACGATCGGCGGCATGGTGCTGATCCTGGCCGGCGTGCTGGTGGTGCAGATGTCGGTCACTCACCAGCCGGCGTGACATCCGCGCCGGTGCGCTCGGCTCGGGCGAGACCCCAGTCGTACAGGCTCTGCAACACCGGGGCCAGGGTCTCGCCCTCCGGGCTGAGCCGGTAGTCGGTGCGCAGCTCCGGTCCCTCGCCGGCGTCGCGCAGCACGAGGCCGTCCGCCTCCAGCTCGCGCAGGCGCTGGATGAGCATCTTCTCGCTGATGTCCGGGATGAGCCGGCGCAGCTGGCCGTAGCGCAGCGGGCCCTGCTTGAGACGGGCCAGGATGAGCACCCGCCAGCGGCCGCCGACGACATCGAGGGTCAGCTCGACCGGGCAGTGGTAACGCCGCTCCATTGGCTACCTACCAGAAAGTGCGTACTTGTCGGCCTCGCGACGCGGTGGTTGCGTCTGGCGGGTGATCAAGGGCCAGGGTAATTGGGGAGGAGCCGCGCGTGGCTGAGAACGAGCCGACGCTGTACGACTGGGCCGGCGGGGAGAAGGCGCTGACCGAGCTGACCGAGGCGTTCTACCGCGAGGTGCTGAAGGACGATCTGCTGGAGCCGTTGTTCCGGGGCATGTCGGCCGAGCATCCGCGGCGGGTGGCGCTCTGGCTGGGCGAGGTGTTCGGCGGGCCGGCCGCGTACACCGCGGAGCGCGGCGGCTATTCGACGATGGTCGGGATGCACCTGGGCAAGGCGATCACCGAGCGCCAGCGCCGCCGCTGGGTGAGCCTGCTCCAGGACGCCGCCGACGAGGTCGGCCTGCCGGCCGACCCGGAGTTCCGGGCGGCGTTCACCGGCTACCTGGAGTGGGGCACGCGGATCGCGCTGGCCAACTCGCAGCCGGACGCCGCCCCGGTGCGGCAGGCACCCGTGCCCCATTGGGGCTGGGGAGTCGCGCCACCGATGAGGTGACCCCCTGATGCAGGGAAGGACGCCTTACCTGCATTGGACGCAGGTAAGGCGTCCTTCCCTGCATTGGGGAGGATCAGGTGAGGGCGGCGGTGATGTGGGGCAGCAGCAGGCGTAGGGCGCGACCGCGGTGGGACTGGGCGTCCTTCTCGGCCGGGGCCATCTCGGCGGAGGTGCGGGTCTCGCCCTCCGGCACGAAGATCGGGTCGTAGCCGAAACCGTTGGCGCCACGGGATTCCCGGATCAAGGTGCCACGCCACTCGCCGCGCACGACGACCTCGGCGCCGCCGGGCAGGACCAGGGCGGCGGCGCTGACGAAGGCGGCGCCGCGGCGCTCGTCGGGGACGTCGCCGAGCTGGGCGAGCACGAGCTCCAGGTTGGCCAGGTCGTCGCCATGGCGGCCGGACCAGCGGGCCGACAGCACGCCGGGCATGCCGTTCAGCGCGTCGACGGCCAGGCCGGAGTCGTCGGCGACGGCGGGCAGGCCGGTGGCGGCGACGGCGTCCCGGGCCTTGGCCAGGGCGTTGCCCTCGAAGTCGGGTGCGGTCTCGGGCGCCTCCGGGAACGGGGACACGGCGTCGAGGCCGATGACCTCGACGCCGTGCACGTCCGCGGCGACCATGATGCGGTCCAGCTCCACCAGCTTCTTGGCGTTGCGGGTGGCCAGCAGCAGCTTGGTCACGACTTGCGCCGGCCCTTCGGCGACGGCTCCGGCAGCTGGCCCGGGTAGGGCAGCGCCAGCGCCTCGGCCTGCAGGCGGGTCAGCTCGGCGCAGCCGGCCAGCGCCAGGTCCAGCATCTGGTCCAGGGTGGAGCGGGCGAAGGTGGCGCCCTCGCCGGTGCCCTGCACCTCGACCAGCGTGCCGGCGTCGGTGGCGACCACGTTCATGTCGACCTCGGCCCGGGAGTCCTCCTCGTACGGCAGGTCCAACCGGACCCGGCCGTCGATCACGCCGACGCTGACCGCCGACACCGAGCAGGACAGCGGCTTGGGGTCGGCCAGCCGGCCGGCCGCGTCCAACCACGTGATGGCGTCGGCCAGCGCCACGTACGCGCCGGTGATGGCCGCGGTGCGGGTGCCGCCGTCGGCCTGGATCACGTCGCAGTCGATGACGATGGTGTTCTCGCCGAGCGCGGACAGGTCGATGCAGGCCCGCAGGGCCCGCCCGATCAGCCGGCTGATCTCGTGGGTGCGGCCGCCGATCTTGCCCTTGACCGACTCCCGGTCGCCCCGGGTGTGGGTGGCCGAGGGCAGCATCGCGTACTCGGCGGTGACCCAGCCCAGCCCGGACCCGGCCCGCCAGCGCGGCACGCCGTCGTTGACGCTGGCCGCGCACAGCACACGGGTGTTGCCGAACTCGACCAGCACGGACCCGGCCGGCCACTGCTGGTAGCCACGGGTGATCTTGATCTCGCGGAGGGACTCGTCGCCTCGACCATCTGCTCTAACCACGCGGCTAGCCTACGGGCACCCGATTGAACCGCCCGGCCGCTCCCAACGTGAGGTTGTCATGACCCTTGCCGACAACTCGTTCACCATCAACGGGCTGCCGCTCCACCCGCTGCTGGTGCATGCCGTCGTCGTGCTGCTGCCCTTGGCCGCGGTCGGCAGCATCATCATCGCCGTGGTCCCCAAGTGGCGACGCCGCTACTGGCTGCCGGTGCTGGCGCTGGCCGTGCTGGGCATCGGCGCGGTGCCGATCACCCAGCAGGCCGGGGAGGCCCTGTACAACAGCATCAAGGGGTCCCCGCCCGGGCTGGCCCACCACCGCGACCTCGGCAACGCCCTGCTGCCGTACGCCATCGCCTTCGGCGTGATGCTGCTCCTGCTGCTGGTCGTCGGTCGGATCGCCGACCGTGAGCGGGCCACCGGCGGCGTGCGCGCGGTCCGGGCGTCCTCGCCCGCGCCGCGTCAGCAGCCGGTCGCACCGGGTGTGCACAGCCTCGAGGAGCTGGAGGAGGAGGCCGCCGGCACTCCGGGCCTGGTCGAAGAGGCGCCGTCCTCGTCGAAGTTCTGGGGCGTGATCACGATCATCGTCGCGCTCGCGCTGATCGCCAGCGCGGTCGCGGTGACGTACGAGATCTACCTGATCGGTGACAGCGGCGCCTCGTCCGTCTGGAAGGGCGTCGGCGGGTGAGTCACACCTCGTAGGACCGGCCCTGCTCGGCGAGCAGGACCTCGCCGTCGAACTCACCGCGCGCCTCGGCCAGCACGACCTGCGGGTCCGTCCACGGCGCGACGTGGGTCAGCATGAGCCTGCCCGCACCGGCCCGGCACGCGGTCTGCCCCGCCTGCCGGCCGGACATGTGCATGTCCGCGGGGCGGGTGGGCAGGTCGGTCCAGGTGGCCTCGGCCAGCAGCAGGTCGACGCCGGCGGACAGGGCGTCCAGGGCGGGGCAGGCCGCGGTGTCGCCGGAGTAGACCAGTGACTGGCCGTCGTGCTCGATCCGGAAGCCGTAGGCCTCGCACGGGTGCGTGACCAGCGCGGACGTCACCTTCAGCGGGCCGATCTGCACGGTCTCGCCGGTCAACGGATAGAAGTCGAACACCGTCGAGAAGTCGGTGGTCTGCCGCTCCTCGTCGTTCGGCGCGTACTGGGCGGCGAACCGCCGGGCCGTGTCGGACGGGCCGTACACCGGCAGTCGGCGCTGCTCCGGCGGGTACGGCGGCTGCGGGTGGTAGCGGCGCAGCACGGCCAGCGCGCTGAAGTCGGCGCAGTGATCGGGGTGCAGGTGTGAGAAGGCCAGCGCGTCGATGTCGAACGCGCTGATCCGGGCCTGCAACGCGGCCAGGGCACCGTTGCCCAGGTCCAAGACCAGCCGGAAGCCGTCCGCCTCGACCAGGTAGCACGGGGCGGGCGCGGCCGGCCCGGGCACGCTGCCCGAGCACCCGATGATGGTCAGCTTCACGGCGTAGAGGGTGACATGACAGCGCCGACCGCTCCTACCTGCGGACCCAGGAATCGGCGGGCCAATCGCCGGAACGGCTCGGCCGGGCCGGTGGCCAGGAACTCGTGCTCGGGATAGTCCTCGCCTGGTTCCCGGAAGAGGTCGCGCTCGGTCAGCACCCGGACCACGTCCTTGGCGGTCTCCTCGGCGCTGGACACCAGCGTCACCTGGTCCCCCATCACGATCTGGATCACGCCCGTGAGCAGCGGATAGTGGGTGCAGCCGAGGATGAGCGTGTCCACGTCGGCCCGGTGCAGCGGCTCCAGGTACATCTCGGTCAGGCCCAGCACCTGCCGGCCCGAGGTGATGCCCCGCTCCACGAAGTCCACGAACCGGGGGCAGGCGGCGCTGGTCAGCGTGACCTGCGGGGCGGCGGCGAAGGCGTCGTCGTAGGCCCGGGACTGCACGGTGCCCTGGGTGCCGATCAGGCCGATCCGGCCGGAGCGGCTGGTGGCCACGGCCCGGCGCACGGCCGGCAGCACCACCTCGACGACCGGGATGTCGTAGCGCTCGCGGGCGTCCCGCAAACAGGCGGCCGACGCCGTGTTGCAGGCGATGACCAGCATCTTCACCCCGCTGGCGACGAGCTGGTCGAACGCCGCGAGAGCGTGCCGGCGGGCCTCGGCGATGGGCAGCGGGCCGTACGGGCAGTTGGCGGTGTCGCCGAGGTAGCGGACCCGCTCGCCGGGCAGCTGGTCCATGATCGCGCGGGCGACGGTGAGGCCACCCACGCCGGAGTCGAAGATTCCGATCGGGGCGTCGGCGGCAGGGCTCACGCTGCGAGACTACCGGCGGTGCGGGCCGGCCGGTTGGCCATCGCGACCAGCCAGGCCGACAGCAGGCCGCCCAGCGCGCCGAACGCGTGCGCCTGCCACGAGATCTCCGGGTTCACGTTGGGCAGCAGGCCCCACAGCGCGCTGCCCCAGTAGAACAGCAGCACCGCGGCCACCACGAGCTGCTTGAAGCTGCGGTTGAAGATGCCCCGCACCAGCAGGAACATCAGCCAGCCGAACGCGATGCCGGACGCGCCGACGGTGGACACCCCGGTGTCCTCGGTCAGCCACACGCCAAGGCCGCTGATCAGCCAGATCACCACGGTGACGGCCACCCACTGCCGGATCCCGACCGCCATCGCCAGGAAGCCGAACAGCAGCACCGGCAGCGTGTTGGAGATCAGGTGGCCCCAGCCGACGTGCAGCAGCGGCGCCCAGAGCACGCCGAGCAGCCCGGTCACCCGGTGCGACACGATGCCGTAGTCGTTGAGCGAGCTGTGGAAGATGGTCAGGTTGACCAGCTCCACCACGTACAGCAGCGCGGTGAACGCGACGATCACCACGGCGGCCTGCAGCGGTCTTGGCGGCAGGACCCGGTTGACGGGCTTGCCAGGCGCCGACGGTACGGGAAGGGTAGCCACGTGACCGAGCGTAAGGCCCGGTAGCGGTCCAGGGCATCAGGAACAACCCCTAAGGTGCAGCTAGTGATCGAAGTGGCAGTACGCGGCGACGCAACGCTCGGTGAGGGCCCCACGTGGGACACGTCGACGTCCACGCTGCTGTGGGTGGACATCCTGGGCAGCGCGGTGCACCGGTACGACCCGGGACGCGGCACGGACAGCGTGCTGCCGACGCCGCAGCACATCGGGGCGGCCAAGCCCCGCGCAGCCGGTGGACTCGTCGCCAACCTGCGCGACGGCGTGGCGCTGCTCGACGCCGACGGGGGCCAGCGCTGGCTGGTGTACTGGGAGCGCGAGGGCGTGCGCGGCAATGACGCGGCGGTGGACGGCGCGGGGCGGCTGTGGGCCGGCACCATGCGCTACGACACGGCCGAGGGCGGCGGCTGGCTGGCCCGTGTGGAGCCGGACGGCGCGGCCAAGGTGCTGCTGGACGACGTGACCATCAGCAACGGGATCGCGTGGAGCCCGGACAACACGCTGATGTACTACATCGACACGCCGACCAGCCGGGTCGACGTGTTCGACTACGACCTGGCAACGGGTTCCGCCACTGATCGTCGTCCACTGTGCACGGTCGAGGGCTCGCCGGACGGCATGTGCGTGGACGCCGACGGGTGCCTGTGGGTGGCGGTGTGGGGCGGCAGCGCGATCCGCCGCTACACGCCGGACGGCAAGCTGGACCGCGAGGTGCCCGTGCCGGTCTCGCAGCCGACCGCGTGTGCCTTTGGTGGCCCCGATTTCACCGACCTGTACGTGACGACCGCACGCGAAGGGTTGCGGAATCCCGAGGAGCTCGCCGGTTCCTTGTTGGTGCTGCCCGATTTCGGCGTCGGGCTGCCGTCGACGTTGTTCGCCGGCTAAGGCACGACTTCGGCGAGCAGGCGGTAGGAGTTGACCCGATCGTCGCGGCCGGGCACGAGGGTGAGCGCCATCAGCTCATCCGCGCCGGTCGCGGCGAACAGCTCGGACACCTTGTGCCGCACCGTGTCGCGGCCGCCGACGAGCTGCGCGTCCGCGAAGTTCTGGACGTGTTCGCGCTCCTCCGGCGAGAAGGAGTAGGCGTCGGCCTCGGCCTGGCCGGGGAACGCGTCGAACCCGGTGCCGGCGCGCATGGACAGCCTCGACAGCAGGTAGGGGCGGATCATCCGGTCGGCCGCCGCGTCCGATTCCGCCACGGTGACCAGCGCGCACACCATGGCGTACGGCTCGGCCAGGTCGGCGGACGGTTGAAATCCGTCGCGGTAGGCGCGCAGCGACTCCTCGGTGGTCGCCGGCTTGATCTGATGGGCGTAGGCGTACCGGAGCCCGAGCCGGGCCGCCGTCTTCGCGCTCGCCGGGCTCGAACCCAGCAGCCAGATCGGCGGCCGGTGCTCAGTGGCGGCGCCGGCCGAGATGGGGCTGCCGCTCCCGAAATACCCGGCCAGTTCGGCGATCTGCGCGGCGAATTCGTCTTCGCCCTCGCCCGTCCGCCGCAGCACTGTCGCGATCCGCGCGTCGCCGCCAGGCGCACGGCCGATGCCGAGGTCGATCCGTCCCGGGTGAAACGCGGACAGCACGCCGAACTGTTCGGCCACGACCAAGGGCGCGTGGTTGGGCAGGAGCACGCCGCCGGAGCCGATCCGGATGGTGCTGGTCGCGTTGGCCAACTGCGCCGCCATCACCGTGGGCGCGGTGGCGGCCAGGCATGGCGTGTTGTGGTGTTCGGCCGTCCAGTACCGGTGATATCCCAGCGCCTCGACCTGCGTGGCGAGGTCGAGGGACGCTCGCAGTGCGCCGCTGGCGGAGCCGCCACGCCAGACCGGGGCAACGTCCAGTACCGATATCCGCTTATCCCCCATGGCTTGATGGTAGCGCCGGCTAGAAGGTGCGCAGCAGCAACGTGGATGCCGTGACGAGGCCGAGGACGCCGATCACCGAGCGCAGCGCGGTGGCCGGGAGGTGGCGGGAGAGGCGGGCCCCGAGCGGTCCGCCGATCGCCGTGGTGGCGGCCAGCACGATCGCCGCCGGCCAGTTCACCGGGGCGGTGAAGGCGAAGATCACGGCGGCCACGCCGTTGGCCGCGGTCTGCAGCACGTTCTTGATGGCGTTCATCTTGTGCGCGTCGTCGGTGACCATGAGCCCCAGCAGCGCGGCGAAGATGATGCCGACGCCGGCGCCGAAGTAGCCGCCGTACGCGCCGTTGGCGAACATGCCGGCAGACAGGGCCTTGTTGTTCCGGTGCGGTGCTCGATCTCGCAATCGCTTGGCCAGCAACGGTTGCGTCAACACGAGCAGCGCGCCCAAGGCCAGCAGCGCCGGCGCGGCGTAGTCGAAGACCTTGCCGGGCAACATGAACAGCAGCACCGCGCCGACCACCGAGCCGATCGCCGCCGGCGGCACCAGCTTGCGCAGGACGCCGCCCTGGCCCCGCAGTTCCTTGCGGAAGCCGATGATCGCGGCCACCGAGCCGGGCACGACGCCGACACAGTTGGTCACGTTGGCGGCCAGCGGACTCAGGCCGAGGCCGACCATCAGCGGGAAGGTGAGCAGGGCTCCGGCGCCGGCGACGGCGTTGAGCATGCCCACGATCAGTCCGGTCGCGGCGACGAGACCGAGTGCCAGTGGAGTCACTCCTTGAGGGTCGACCCGACGGTATCCATGCGTCCAATGAATGTTCCCCATTGAAACGATGCGTGCTAGACATCGATGCGTGGACATGGACGAGCTGCGGTGGTTCATCCGGGTCGCCGAGAGCCGGACCGTGACGGAGGCGGCCGAGACGCTGCACCTGTCCCAGCCGGCGCTGTCGCGGGGCCTGGGCCGGCTGGAACGGGAGGTCGGCGCGCCGCTGTTCGACCGGGTCGGGCGGGGTTTGCGGCTCAACGCCAACGGCCAGGCGCTGCTGGAGGGCGCGCGGAGGGCGGTGTCGGCCGTCGACGGCGCGCGGCAGTCCATCGGCGAGCTCGCCGACCCCGATCGCGGGACGGTGAACCTGGCTTTCCTCAACACCATG
Source organism: Kutzneria sp. (assembly GCA_035492655.1). Lineage (GTDB taxonomy): Bacteria > Actinomycetota > Actinomycetes > Mycobacteriales > Pseudonocardiaceae > Kutzneria. The sequence goes on from DATJJB010000790.1 coordinate 17,180, forward strand.
GGCCCGTTGGTCGTGCCGACGCTGCTGAGCGGCTACCGGCCACGCCGCCCCAACGTGCAGTTCCGGCTGCGGCAGGGCGGGACCGAGCGGATCGAGCAGTACCTGCTGGACGGCCTGGTCGACCTGCTGTTGATCTCGACGCCGAGCTCCCCCGGGATCATCTGGCAGCCGTTGCTGCGGGAGCCGCTGGTGTTGGTCGTGCCGACCTATCACCGGCTGGCCGGGCGGACGTCGGTGGAGCTGGCCGAGGTGCGTGACGAGCCGTTCGTGATCTTCTCCCGGGGTTTCGGGATGCGGCCGACGACCGAGCGGCTGTGCGCCGAGGCCGGCTTCGCGCCGCGGATCGCCTGTGAGGGCGAGGACGGCGCGACGCTGCGGGGGCTGATCGGCGCCGGCTGTGGCGTCGGGCTGATGGGGCCGGGGCCCGCTCCCCTGCCCGACGTCGTCGAGCTGCCGGTGTCCGATCCGCCGTGCTACCGCATGATCGGGCTGGCCTGGTGCGACCGGTTCATGCCGGCCGCCGCCGACGCCTTCCGCTCCTTCGCCCTTGCCGAGGCCAAACCCCCTGGCACCTGGCGGCCGTTCACGCTAGCGTTGGATACGGAGTGAACGTTCCGTTTTAGGGGGTAGTGACGATGACCGCACCCGCCGAGGTGTTCCGCCAGTTGGTCGACGGCGTCGTGGGCAAGCAGTGGGACCAGCTGCCGCTGCTGTACGCCGAGGACGCCGTGGTCGAGCACCCGTTCAGCACCGACCCGGCCGTGGCCCGGTTGGAGGGGCGGGCCGCGCTGCGTGCGCACTTCGCCCGCGCCGCGGAGATGGGCGTCGACTTCCGGGCCGACGACGTCGTGGTCCACGAGACGACGGATCCGGAGGTGGTCGTCGGCGAGTTCACGTACCGGGGCACGTTGGGCGACAAGGACATCACCATGCCGGCGATCTTCGTGCTCCGGGTGCGGGACGGCCTCATCGTCTCCTCCCGCGACTACGCCAGCGGCTGACCCCCGAAAGTCACATGCGCTCCGCACTTGCCTTCCAGCGGCAAGTGCGGAGCGCATGTGACGTGAAAACCGGTGGGGTCAGGCCCAGAGGTGGCCGTCCATGCGTTGGGCGGCCTCGTCGAGGGTGCCGGAGTAGGCGCCGGTGGACAGGTACTTCCAACCGGCGTCGGCGACCACGAAGACCACGTCGGCGGTCTTGCCGGCGGCGGCGGCCTTCTCGGCGGCGGCGAGGGCGGCGTGCAGGATCGCCCCGGTGGAGATGCCGGCGAAGATGCCCTCGGACTCCAGCAGCTGCCGGGTGCGGCGCAGGGCGTCATAGGAACCGACGGAGTACCGGCCGGTGAGCACCTCGGGGTCGTACAGCTCGGGCACGAAGCCCTCGTCGAGGTTGCGCAGGCCGTAGACCAGCTCGCCGTACCGGGGCTCGGCGGCGATGATCTGGATGTCGGGCTTGTGCTCACGCAGGAACCGCCCGGCGCCGACCAGCGTGCCGGTGGTGCCCAGGCCGGCCACGAAGTGCGTGACCGACGGCAGGTCGCGCAGGATCTCCGGACCGGTGCCGTCGTAGTGCGCCCGCGCGTTGGCCGGGTTGCCGTACTGGTAGAGCATCACCCAGTCGGCGTTCTGCTTGGCCAGGTCCTTGGCCATGGCCACGGCCTGGTTGGACCCGCCGGCGGCCGGCGAGAACACGATCCGGGCGCCGTAGGCCTGCAGCAGCTGCTTGCGCTCGGTGGAGGTGTTCTCCGGCATCACGCAGACCAGGCCGTAGCCCTTGAGCTTGGCCGCCATGGCCAGCGAGATGCCGGTGTTGCCCGAGGTGGGCTCCAGGATCGTGCAGCCCGGCGACAGCGTGCCGTCCCGCTCGGCCGCCTCGATCATGGCCAGCGCGGGCCGGTCCTTGATCGAGCCGGTCGGGTTGCGGTCCTCGAGCTTGGCCCACAGCCGCACCGTGTCCGACGGCGACAGCCGGGGCAGCCCGATCAGCGGCGTGTCGCCGAGCGCGTCGAGCAGCGAGTCGTACCGCGCCACGACGTCAGCGGCTGCCGCCGGCGACGGCCGGCAGAATGGTCACGTTGTCGCCGTCGGCGACCTTGGCCTCGAGGCCGCCGGCGAAGCGGACGTCCTCGTCGTTGACGTAGATGTTGACGAAGCGGTGCAACACGCCGTCCTTGACCAGGCGGGACTTGAGGCCGCCGTGGTTGGCCTCGAGGTTGTCGATGACCTCGCTCAGGGTGGCGCCGGCGGCCTCGACGGACTTCTCACCGCCGGTGTGGGTGCGCAGGATCGTCGGAATCGAGACGGTGATGGCCATGTGCTGTCTAACCTCCGCTATCGGCCTGGACTGTTGGCTGGGACGCCCGGCAGTGGCCGGTTATTCCCCGTACGACTCGACGATCTTCACCGGCTCCTCGGCGACCTCGCCGTCGACGATCCGGTAGGACCGGAACTCATGGGTGTCCGGCTCCCGGGTGGAGACCAGCACGTAGTGCGCGTCGGGCTCGCCCGCGTAGGACACGTCGGTGCGCGACGGGTAGGCCTCGGTCGCGGTGTGCGAGTGGTAGACCACCGCCGGCACCTCGTCGTTGCCGTCCATCTCCCGGTACAGCCGCAGCAGGTCGCCCGACTCGAACTCGTAGAACGTGGGTGAGCGCGCGGCGTTGAGCATCGGCACGAAGCGCTCCGGCCGGTCCGGGGACGGGCCCGCGATCACCCCGCACGCCTCGTCGGGATGGTCCCGGCGGGCGTGTTCGACAATGGCCTCGACCAGGTCACGGCGGATCACCAGCACACCCTCATCCTAGTAGGTGGCCGGGGTTGTCCCGAGGCTTGGGAATCAGCCGGTCAGCTGGGCGGCCAGCTCCGGGCGCAGCGCCCGGACCAGCTGTCCCTGCAGCTCGGCGAACAGTCCGGCGTTGCGCAGCTTGGCATCACCCGACCGGGTGTCACCCGGCGTGCCGCGCGGCACCCACACCAGCCGGGCCTGGCCGAGCACCCGGATCCAGTCGTCCACGTTGACCAGCGGATAGCTGACCGGGCCGGAGTCCGGGATGGAGGCCAGCACCCGGCGGGCCGCGTCCCGCAGCTCCACCCGCAGATCGTTGCCCCAGCGGGCCAGGAACTCCTGGGCCGACGGCGAGTACTCCGACACCGGCGGCAGCAGCCGGTCCAGCAGCTCCAGCCGGTCCCGGCGGAACATCAGCCGGTCCCGGAAGCCGCCCTGCGCCGGCAGGTCGTCCAGATACCGGGCCAGCGTGCCGACGCCCTCGCGCAGCGCCGACACCGTGTGCTCGGTCAGGTTGAGCAGCACCTGGCTCTCGCCGACGACCACGTCGAAGCCGTGCGACCAGCTCATGCCCTGTTCCTCTCGATCACCGGCCGCAGCCCGAAGCCCAGCATCCGGGCGGCGATCACCTCGGCGTCGGCCCGGGTCGCCGCCAGGCCGACCGTGGCCTTGCC
>DATJJB010000791.1:0-4071 GCA_035492655.1 Kutzneria sp.
CACCAGGAGGCCAAGCGCTTCGCCCGTGACGACTACGACATCCTGCTGATCGGCCACGAGGGGCACGAGGAGGTCGAGGGCACCGCCGGCGAGGCCCCCGAGCACGTGCAGCTCGTGGACACCGCCGAGGACGTGGCCAAGGTCGAGGTGCGGGACCCGTCCAAGGTCATCTGGCTGTCCCAGACCACGCTCTCGGTCGACGAGACCATGGTCCGGGTCGAGCAGCTCAAGCAGCGCTTCCCCGATCTGCAGGCGCCGCCGAGCGACGACATCTGCTACGCCACGCAGAACCGCCAGGTCGCGGTGAAGGCGATGGCCCCGGAGTGCGACCTGGTGATCGTGGTCGGCTCGCAGAACTCGTCCAACTCCAAGCGGCTGGTCGAGGTCGCCCTCCAGCACGGTGCCGAGGCGTCCTACCTGATCGACTACGCCAAGGAGATCAACGAGGAGTGGCTGGACGGCGTCCGCACGGTCGGCGTGACCAGCGGCGCTTCCGTGCCGGACATCCTCGTGCACGAGGTGCTGGCCTACCTCGCCGAGCGCGGCTGGGGCGAGGTCGAGGAGGTCACCACGGCCAACGAGAAGATCGCCTTCGCGCTGCCCCGCGAGCTTCGCAAGGATCTTGTTCGCTGAGTTTTTGGCGCCGCCTCCGGCGTCGCGCGCTCGGCCCCTGTGGGGCCGGTGCCTCGCCGAGAACCCGCCTGACACGACAGCGCCTTTGGTTGCATCTCACGCAACCAACGGCGCTTTCGTGTCAGAGGCTCAGTACTCGTCGTCCGGGCGACGGGGCCGACGCGGCGGAGGCTGCGGCGGACGGCCCTGACCGCCCGCGGGACGGCCACCACCGGCATTGCCACCCCGGCCCGGCGCGGCCGGACGCGGCGGCATGCCACCGCGCTGACCGCCGGCCCCCGGGGCAGCTGGACGGCCACCGGGAGCGCCACCACGGCCCGGCGGCACCTGCCGCTGCGGTGGCGGAGGCTGCTGCCGGTCACGGTCCATCCGCTCACGGTCCCGCCCGGGCGGCGGCGTCGGACGCGAGCGTGCGCCGGCCGGCCGTGGGGCCGGCTCACGGCGCGGCGGCTCGCGGTCCCGGCCGACCGGGTCGCGGTCGTCACGACCGGCCGTGTCCCGGCGCACCGACCGCACCGGCGGCGGGAAGTCGTCGTCGCCCGGCCTGGGCTTGCGCTGCAGGATCAGGCGCACCGCGCCGATCACCACGGTGAGCACGGTGGCGATGGCCATCACCGGGAAGTTGCCGATCAGCGCCGGGCCGACGGCAAGCGCTTTCGCGGCAAGCCCGCCGCTGGCGCCCGCGGCGAACAGCGCCAGCACCACGCCGGCCACGATGATCATGATCAGTGGCGGCTGGACCATGGGGCCGAACAGGCTGCGCCGTCGCACGAACGTCACGGCCAACACGCAGCCGATCGTGTACAGCACCTGGAACGGCAGCCCCAGTGTCTTGCTCGTCAGCTCGTCGAACAGCGCGCCGACCGCGGTCAGGGCGAGCGCCGTCAACACCGCCCCCCACCAGGGCATGGCCCGTGAGCCGAACGCCGGCGCGTCCCCCCATGAGGCGGGCCCCGGCTCGGTGTCAAGATCGCTTCGGCGATCGCGCGTGGCGGTCACGAGACGACACGGTAGCCCGTTTGTGTCGCGAAGCTTGTGAACGCTCCGTGAGAAGCAGTGGCAGTCACCCCTACGGGCTGCCGACAGTGCCCGTATGAGCGGGCAAAACCCTCAGTTGATCACCCTCCGTCCGATGTTTGCTCCGCGTTAAGCGGCTCCGCCATCGGGGTAAACGGACCGGCCGTCACCTCGTCCGCACGACGCACGGTCGTCAGCGGTGTCGGGCTGCCGGCCGCGTCGGTCAGCGGCTGCACGGAGCCCCGGAACCCCTCCAGCGCGTCCAGCTCGCGCCGCCGGGCCGACAGGAAGCGCTGGAGGTGGGTGCTGGACAGGTTGACCGAGTCGATCGCCGTGTTGGCCGCCCGGTGCGCCGCCGCGGCCTGGCTGCGCACCTGCTCCACGTCGGCCGCGATGGCCCGCTCCGTCGCCGCGAACAGCGCCGCCGAGGCCAGCACCGCGAACCCGGTCGGGCCACACAGGAAGACCCGCCGGTCCAGCAGCCAGCGCAGCAGCTCGGGATCGGTGTCCATGGCCGCGACCACCGCCGCGTCCGACGGCACGAACATCACCGTGCCGTAGATCGCGTCGGCCCAGCGTGAGTAGCCCTTGCCGGCCAGTTCCGCCGCCCTGGACCGGATGTTGCGCACATGCACGCGCAGCGCGTCGGCCCGCTCGTCGGCGTCGTCGGTCTCCATCGCCTCGGCCCAGACGACCATGCTCATCTTGGAGTCCACCGGCACCTGCCGGCCGCCGCCGACCGCCAGCACCATGTCCGGGCGGACCACACCGCCGCCGGCCAGGTCCGTCTGCAACGTGAAGTGCAGTCCCTCGCGCAGCCCAAGGGTGCGGGCCGTCTCCACGAGCACCTGCTCGCCGAGTTCACCCCTTCCGGTGATGGAGGAGAACGCCACCTCGTACCGGCGCAGCGTCGCCTGCTGCCGGTCGAACCGGGCCCGTTCGGCCTCCACCGCGGCGAACGCCGCGTCGGTCCGACGCACGCTGTCCTGGTACATCCGCCACAGCAGCACCAGGCCACCGGCCAGCAACAGGGCCAGCACGATCGCCGCGGTGCTGATCACTTCCGCACTCACGACCCCCACAGTGCCACTAGTCCCTGACACTCCTTGAGCGGCCCGAAGACTTCGGTCACACCTTCGAGACTCGCCGAGCGGCCTACCGGAGGTTGTCGGTGCCTGGCCTTAGCTTGGGGTGCCATGCGGGTCCTGCACACCTCCGACTGGCACGTCGGCCGCACCTTCCACGGCCGCGACCTGCTGGCGGACCAGGAGACGGTCCTGACCGGACTGGCGTCACTGGTCGAGCGCGAGCGGGTGGACGTGGTCGTGGTGGCCGGCGACCTGTACGACCGGGCGATGCCGTCGGCCGAGTCGATCGAGACCTGCGGCCGGGCGCTGTCGGCGATCCGCGAGGCCGGCGCGAAGATCGTGATCACACCGGGCAATCACGACTCGGCCCAGCGCATCGGGGTGTTCGGCACCTTCGCCGCGGCCGGCGGCCTGCATCTCAAGACCAAGCTGTCCGCGCTGGACACGCCGGTGGTGATCGACGACGTCGCCTTCTACGGACTGCCGTACCTGGACCCGGAACCCGCCCGCCACACCCTCGGCGTCGAGGGCCGCGGCCACGCCGCCGTGCTGGGTGAGGCGATGCGCCGGGTTCGGGCCGATTTACGCAACAGAAGCGGACTGGGCACCATGGTTCTCGCGCACGCCTTCGTGACCGGCGGCGAGCCCTGCGAGTCGGAACGCTCCATCCGCGTCGGCGGCATCGACCACGTGCCCGGCGCGGTCTTCGACGGCGTCGACTACATCGCCCTCGGCCACCTGCACGGCGCGCAGAAACTGGCCGAGAACCTGCGCTACTCGGGCAGCCCGCTGGCCTACTCCTTCTCCGAGGCGCGGCACCGCAAGCAGGTCCTGCTGGTCGAGCTTGACAGCTACGGATTGCACAACGTTTCCCAGGTCGAGCTGCCTGTTCCGCGTCGGCTGGCCACCCTTGCCGGCCGCCTCGACGATCTTCTCTCGGACCCTCGGCACGCCGATCTGGAAGAGTGCTTCCTGTCGGTCGCGGTGACCGACCAGGTTCGACCCCTTGACCTGCAACGCAAGTTGCAGGTGCGGTTCCCGCACGCCGTGCACGCCGAATGGCGTCCGGACGGCGGCCGGGCCGCGGCCGAACTGCGCTACGCCGATGCCGTGCGCGGCCGCAGCGATCACCAGATCGCCGAGGGCTTCGTGCACGACGTCCGCGGCAGCGTGCCGACCGCGTCGGAATCGTCGTTGCTGGAACAGGCTTTCCGGGAGGTGGAGACGGAATGAGGTTGCACCGCTTGGAGTTGTGCGCCTTCGGCCCCTACGCGGGCCGGCAGGCGGTCGATTTCGACCAGCTCGGCGCCGACGGCCTTTTCCTGCTGCACGG
>DATJJB010000792.1:0-11234 GCA_035492655.1 Kutzneria sp.
GAGCTTCGCCGTGGCGGCGCCGAGATCGGCGCCGAGACGGATGCCGCTGCCGTCGTCGCCCAGGGTGCCGAGCGGGAGCCCACGCCGGTAGGTCGGCGCATGTTCCTTCATCATCACGGGATTCGCGACGAACCCGCCGGCGCACAAGATCACGCCGTCCCGAGCGGAGACGGTGATCTCGACGCCGTGCCTGCTCTCGATGCGCCGGATGGACCGGTGCAGTCGCCGCCGCAGCTGGGGCACGTACAGGCCGGGCTTGGCGGCGAGCCGTCCCAGCAATCGGTGCAGTCGAGCCGGAAACCCGGTCAGCTGGCGGCACACCACCCCGGTCACGCGGCCGTTCGGGTCGGTGATCAACCGCTGCGCGGTGGTACGCCGCAGGATCCGCACGCCCCGGTCGACCGCCGCCTGCTCCAGCCGTTGGAACAGCAGCTTTCCCGACGTGCCGCGGCCGGCGGTGCGATGCCCGCGCGGCGCCGGGTTGTCGTACAGGGTCTCGCTGCCGGAGTAGTACAGGTAGTGCCGGTCGGTCGGGTAGGACGTCTTGTACGGGCAGACGCTGGACGCGAACGGCACGCCGCGCTCCTCCAGCCAGGCCAGCATGGCGGGGCTGCCGTCGCAGAAGGCGCGCAGGGTCCGATCGCTGACGGCGTCGCCGACCTCGTGCGCGAGGTAGTCGTGCATGGCGTCGGCGGTGTCGGCGATGCCGGCCTCGGCCTGCTGGGCAGTGCCGCCGCCGGCGTAGACGACGCCGCCGGACAGCGCGGTGGCCCCGCCGCCGTCGAACCGGTCGAGCACCAGCACGTCCGCCCCGGCCTCCGCGGCCTCGATCGCGGCGCACGCGCCGGCCGCCCCGAATCCGACCACCACGACCCCGGCGAGCACCCGACCTCCCGAGTAGAACGTGTTTCAGTTTCTACGCCTCCAACCATAGCGTTCCACGCGTCCTTGTCTATAACCTGTTCTACATGCCCGAGTTCGACACCGTTGTCGTCGGCAGCGGGGCCGCCGGCATGACGGCCGCGCTGACCGCCGCCCGCCGCGGCCTGAGCGCGGTCGTGCTGGAGAAGGCCGACACGTTCGGCGGCTCGACCGCCCGCTCCGGCGGCGGCATCTGGATCCCCAACAACGAGGTGATCGCCCGCGACGGCGTGCGCGACAACGCCGACGACGCCCGCGCCTACCTGGCGTCGATCGTCGGCGGCCACTCGTCGGCCGAGCGGCAGCACGCCTACCTTGAGCACGGGCCGGCGATGCTGTCGTTCGTGCTGGCCAACTCCCCGCTGCGACTGCGCTGGGTGACCGGCTACAGCGACTACTACCCCGAACGCCCGGGCGGGCGGCCGCGCGGGCGCTCGGTCGAGCCACGCCCGTTCGACGGAAACCAGCTCGGCGAGGACCTCCGGCTGCTGGAGAAGCCGTACCTGCCGAGCCCGCTGCCGATCACCCAGGCCGACTACAAGTGGCTCACGCTGATCGCCCGCAACGTGCGCGGGCCCGTCCGCGCGGCCCGGGTCGGCGTGCGCGGGATGATCGGACGCCTGCGCGGGCAACGGCTGTTGACCATGGGGCAAGCGCTTGCGGCCGGGTTGTGGGTGGGACTCCGCCGGGCCGGCGTGACCGTGGAGCTCGGCACGCCGATGGTGTCGCTGCTGACGGAGGACGACCGGGTCGTCGGCGTCGTGACGCCGTCGGGCACCTACCGTGCGCGCTACGGGGTGCTGCTGGCCAGTGGCGGCTTCGAGAACAACGCGGCCATGCGGTCGAAGTGGCAGGACATCGGTACCGAGTGGACGGTCGGCGCGGCCGCCAACGAGGGCGACGGCATCCTGGCCGGGCAGGAGCTCGGCGCGGACGTCGACCTGATGGACGACGCGTGGTGGGGGCCGTCGATCCCGCTCAACCGCGGCCCGTACTTCTGCCTGTCGGAACGCACCCTGCCCGGCTGCATCCTGGTCAACGGCGAGGGGCAGCGGTTCGTCAACGAGGCCGCGCCGTACGTGGACGCCGTGCATGCCATGCGGGACACCGGGAGCGTGCCGGCGTGGCTGATCTCCGACCAGCGCTACCGTGATCGCTACGTCTTCGCCGGCGTCCCGCCCCGGCGGCCGCTGCCGGGCCGCTGGTACAAGCACGGGGCCGTGTACAAGGCGGAGTCGTTGGCGGAACTGGCATCCGCGATCGGCATGCCGCCGGTGGCGCTGCGCGACACCGTCGCCACCTTCAACGGCTACGCCAGGACGGGCAAGGACCTGGCCTTCGGCCGCGGCGACAGCGCGTACGACCACTACTACGGTGATCCGCGCGTCCGCCCCAATCCCAGCCTCGCCGAGCTGGTCAAGCCGCCGTTCTACGCGGTCCGCATCGTGCCCGGCGACCTCGGCACCAAGGGCGGCCTGTGCACCGACGTCGACGGTCGCGTGCTGCGGCCGGACGGTTCCACGATCCCCGGCCTGTACGCCGCCGGCAACGCCAGCGCGTCCGTGATGGGTCACACGTACGCCGGTCCCGGCGCCACCATCGGCCCGGCCATGACGTTCGGTTACCTTGCGGCGCTTGCCATGGCGGCGGTGAAGGAGCAGCCCGGTGTCCATTGATCCCGAGATCGCCGTCGGCGCCTCGCTCGGCGCCCGCGAGTTCGAGTGGTCGGCGTCCGACGTCATCCTCTACCACCTCGCCCTCGGCGCCACCGAGCTGAAGTACGCCTTCGAGCCACAGCTCACCGTGCTACCGACGTTCGGCATCGTCGCCCCGACGTTCCACATGTCCGAGCCGCCGGCCGTGGTCTTCCCCGGCATCGACATCGACCTGGCCGACACCCTGCACGGCTCCCAACAGATCACCGTGCACGCCCCGTTGCCCACCAGCGGCAAAGCCCGGGCCACCGGCCGGATCGCCGACGTGTACGACAAGGGCTCGGCGGCCGTGATCGTCACCGAGAACGAGGTCGCCGACCTCGACGGCACCCCGCTCTACACCACCCGGTCGGAGATCTTCGCCCGCGGCCACGGCGGCTTCGGCGGCAACCGGGGCCCCTCGGCCAAGTCCCCGCTCCCCGACGGCCCACCGGACGCCGTCCTGGTCACGCAAACGCTTCCGCAGCAGGCGTTGTGGTACCAGCTGTGCGGCGACCGGAACCCGTTGCACGTCGATCCCGAGTTCGCCGCCCGCGCCGGCTTCCCCCGGCCGATCCTGCACGGCCTGTGCACGTACGGCATGGTGTACAAGTCCATTGTGGACCATGTCGGCTCGACGGTCCCGAGTTACCAGGCCCGGTTCGCCGGGGTCGTGGTCCCCGGCGACACGCTGACCACCAAGCTGTGGGGCTCGCGGTTCGCGACGTACGTGGCGGAGCGCCTGGTGCTCACCGGAAGCGTGGGATCAGCACCGGCGCCAGCGTGATCAGGCCCAGCGCGATCGGCAGCATTCCGTTCAGCACATTGAGGAAGGTGTCGATCGCGGAGGTGGCGCCGCCGAGGACGATGGCGAGCGTCACGCCCGAGACCACGGCCATGGCCCCGGCGCGAACCCGGTCGATGGGCCGGCCGAAGAACTCCACCACGGCCATGACCAGCCAGACCACCAGGACCGGGCCGGTCACGTGCAGCGTGAAGATCCAGATCCCGGCCAGTAGGCCGAGCCCGCACAGTCCCCACACCCAGCGCCGCCGCGTCGCGCCGGTGTCGGCTCGGAAGGACTCGATCAGACGGACCGCGGTGTAGGAAAAAAGCACGTAGCCGAACCACGAGCCGGTCGGCCTCGCCCCGATGATCAGGATGAGCCCCAGCACCAGGCCGACGATCGCGTACAGGACCGCCACCGGCGCCTGTCCGGGCCACAGCCGGCCCTTCTCGGTGGTGACGACTTTCCGCACCGGGTCCGGACGAGGCCGCGGCGGGGCCGGCGTCGACGCGGGTCGCGCCGCCGTCCGGCCGGCGATCACCGGGATCACGACGTCACCGGCGATGCTGGTCAGCCGCAGCTCGCCCCGCAGTGCGACGCCGGGCGGCACCGAGACCTCCAGGCCGTCGTGCGTCGACCGCACCTGGATCCGCGGGTCGGTGCTCCGCCACGACCCGGCGCGGGCGATCGGCGGCCCGTCCAGCCGGAGCAGGCAGCTCGGGCTCCGCTCGGACAACTCGATCACCGTGGTCGACGGGACCAGCACCAGCTCGCGCAACGCCGCCCGCGCAGCCTCGGCGACCGGCGGAACCTCGCTGCGAGCGATCCGGTCGAGCTCCTTGTCGGCCGCGGTGGCCAGCGGAACATCCGGACCCAGCAGCAGTTCCCGGAGACCGCTGACCGCGCCGACGCGGGTGAACACGTTCGGCGCGGCCAGCGCGGCGGTCAGTTCGGCCGGCAACTGGGCGCGGCGGCGGCTGCGGGCCAGGTAGAGGTCGCCGGACATCTCGATGGACTTGGTCGGCGTCTGCGCCGGGTTGCGCTCGCGAACCCGGTCGTAGACGTAGTCGTACAGCTCGTCCAACGACACCAGGCCGTCGCCGTCGAGGTCGGCCTCGCCGGTCCGCAAGCCCTCGACCAGCGCCGACGTGAAGACCGACGGCGTCGCCGCCGCGTCGGCCAGTTCGTCGCCCTCGAAGGCGTACTCCATCGCGCTGGACGCGGTGATCACCGCCCGGCCGCGTCCGGGCGGGAAGCTGTCCATCACCGGCACGTCGCCGGCCGCGCGGACCCGGACGCCCCGGGCGAACGCGCCGCCGTAGCAGCAGTCCAACAGCACGACGACGGACCGGGATCGGCTCATCCGCAGGCAGTGCTGGACGAAGTCGGCGGAGATCGCCGTGGACGCCAGCCGCTGCGGCCGGGTGTCGCGAGCGGTGAAGTACAGGTCGCCGGACTCGCTCTTCAGGCCGTGGCAGGACAGATGGAGCAGCAGCACGTCGTCGGGGCGGCGGTCGGCGAAGAAGTCCTCGATCCGGGACCGCACCTGCTGGGCGCTGCCGTCCCGCAGCACGTCGACGGCGAATCCGCCGATCGCCGGATCCCCCAGCACCCCGCCCAACGCCTCGGCGTCGGCCGGGGCGGAGCGGAGCCGGCGCAGGCCGTCGTGCTCGTACGAACCGGTCGCGATGATCAGTGCGTGCCGACGGTCGGGCATGTCCGAAAATCGCCCGAACAACGCGAAACGTTAACCGGCCGCGGTCAGCACCTCGAGGTCGGCCGGCAGCATGTCCTTGGCGTGCGCCGGACGTGGGACGAGCGGCAGCCGGCGCAGCGCGACCGGCACGGACTCCAGGCCGAGGCGGATGGCCACGGCGATACGGTGGTTGCCGTCGAGGGTGGCGAACTCCTCGTTGAAGGCCAGGTCGAGGGGCGTCCTGATGCCGTGCACGCCGATGTCGGCGGTGAGTTCGTCCAGGTGGCGTGGGGTGTCGACGACCCAGGCGGGTGCGCCGATGAACTCGCGGTCGACGGCTCGGTAGCGCACGACCAGGGCGGTGGGCAGCTCGATCATCAACGGTCGCGGGTCAGGACGAGACCGCTGGTGGGGACGCCGGTGCCGGCGGTGACGAGGACGTTCTCGACGCCGCGGACCTGGTTGACGGAGGTGCCGCGGATCTGGCGGACAGCCTCGGCGATGCCGTTCATGCCGTGAATGTACGCCTCCCCGAGCTGACCGCCATGGGGATTCAGCGGCAGGGTGCCGGTGAGCCCGATGCGGCCGTCGGCGATGAACTCCTTGGCCTCGCCACGGCCGCAGAAGCCGAGCTCCTCCAGCTGGATCAGGACGTACGGGGTGAAGTTGTCGTACAGCACGGCGACGTCGATCTCGTCGGGCCCGAAACCGGCCTGGCGCCAGAGCTGCCGACCGACCAGGCCCATCTCGGGCAGCTGCGCGATGTCGTCACGGTAGTAGCTGCTCATGACGTACTGGTCGGCTGAACTCCCTTGCGCGGCAGCGGAAACCAGCGCCAACGGCGGCGCGAGGTCGCGAGCCCGGGCGGCCGAGGTGACGACGACGGCCACGGCGCCGTCGCTCTCCTGGCAGCAGTCGAGCAGGTGCAGCGGCTCGGTGATCCAGCGGGAAGCCTGGTGCTCGGCCAAGGTGATCGGGCGACCGTGGAACCAGGCGCGCGGATTGGTGGCGGCGTGTTCGCGCATCGTCACGGCGACGCGGCCGAAATCCTCACTGGTGGCCCCGAATTCGTGCATGTAGCGCCGCGCGACCATGGCCACGGTCGAGGCCGGCGTGCCCAGGCCCATGGGATACGACCAGCTGTTGTCCACACCGGACGAGGTCGGCACGGTGGCCGCGGCCGTGGCGAACTGCCCGAACCGGTGTCCGGAGCGCTCGTTGAACGCCCGGTAGCACACGACAACCTCGGCCACGCCGGTGGCGACGGCCATCGCCGCGTGCTGCACGGTGGCGCAGGCCGCCCCGCCGCCGTAGTTGACACGGCTGAAGAACGTCAGCTCGGGCACACCGAGTTCGCGGGCCACCGCGATCTCGGCGTTGCTGTCCATGGTGAACGACACCAGTCCGTCCACATCGGACGGCTTGAGACCGGCGTCGAGCAGCGCCGCCGACACGGCCTCCACGGCCAGCCGGAGCTCGCTACGGCCGGAGTCCTTGGAGAACTCGGTGGCCCCGATGCCGGCGATCGCGGCGGTCATGGCAGCACCACCTTGACCGTGCCGGTGACGTGGTCGCCGAGGCTGTTGCGGCCGACGACCCGCACGGTCGCCTCGGCCCCTTCGCGCTCCAGAACGGAACCGCTGAAGGTCAGCGTCTCCCCGGCGTAGCAGGGCACCCCGAGCTTGATCGAGACGTTGCGCACGAAGGCGTCCGGGCCGGCCCAGTCGGTGACGAACCGCTGCACCAGGCCGGTGGTGGTGAGGATGTTGAGGAAGATGTCCTTCGAGCCGCGCCGCACGGCCTTGTCCCGGTCGTGGTGCACGTCCTGGAAGTCCCGCGTGGCCAACGCCGTGCTGATCACGAACGTGGGTGTGACATCGATGGTCAGCTCAGGCAAGTCGGTCATCGAACCTCCCACGCCGGCAACGTGAACTCGCCCGATGGCACGAACCGCACCCGCACCGGCAGGCCGATCTTCACCTGCTCGGGGTCGACGTCGTGCAGCTCGCCGAGCATGCGCACACCCTCCTCCAGCTCGACCAGGGCGATCACGAACGGAGTCCGCCTGCCCGGGACCTGCGGATGGTGGTGCACGACATAGCTGTACACCTCGCCCAGTCCACTGGCGACGACGTGCGTCGGGTCGAGGGCGTTGCAGCGCGGGCACATCGGCCCCGGCGGGTGCCGCAAAGCCCCGCAGGCCGCGCACTTCTGGATCCGCAGCTCGCCGACACGAGTGCCTTCCCAGAAGAACGCCGTGTCACGGCTGACCATCGGCGGCACCGAGCCGCCGGCCGCCGGCTTCGGCTTGAACTTCAGGATCCGGAACATCATCTCGGCCACCGGCTCGTCGCCGACCCGCCAGATGCTGCGAGTGGTCACGAACCAGCCCTCGCCCAACGCGGTCTGCTTGGGCCCCACCACGTCTTCGAGTCGGCCGCTGACCGTGAGCCGCTCCCCCGGCTTGAGCAGCCGGTGATAGGTCTGCTCGCAGTTGGTGGCCACGACCGAGGTGTAGCCGGCGGCGTCGAGGACCTCGCTCATCCGCCCCAACGGATCCTCGTCCGGTTGCGGGTCGAGTCCGCGCATGGTCCACACCTGCACCATGGCCGGCGGCGCCACGGCCGGATACGCGGGGTTGTGGTCCCCCAACGCCTCCGTCCAGTTGTTGATCATCGGCTCGTTGACCGGGTCACGGGCGACGCGCGGCTTGCACTCACCGGCTTCGCGCATCGCCTGCGCGGCGGACATGATCTCCTGTGCGGTCATCGCGGCACCCGCGGCAGGCCGAGTCCAGCCGTGGCGATCAGTTCACGCTGCACCTCGTCCACGCCGCCGCCGAAGGTCAGCACCAGGTTGCGCTTGGCCTGAATGTCCAGCCAGCGCACCAGGTCCGCGGTGTCCCGGTCGGCCGGATCGCCGTGCCGGCCGACGATCTCCTCCAAGTCGGCGGTGATCGTCTGGGTGCGGCCGGAGGCGAACACCTTGGTCGCGGAGGCGTCGGCGATGCGGTCCAGCCCGGTCGACGAGGAGCCGGCGACCTGCCAGTTCAGCAGCTCGTTGACCCGGACCACCGCTCGCACCCGGGCCAGCGTGGTGGCAACGTCCACATGGGACAGCAGGTCGTGCTTGGCCGCCCACTCGTGCACGCGGTCGTGCAGCGCGGCCATCCGGCCGGCCGGTCCGAGCATCACACGCTCATGATTGAGTTGCGTGGTGATCAGCCGCCAGCCGGCGTGCTCGGCGCCGACCAGCCGCGTCACCGGCACGCGAACATCGTTGTAGTAGCTGGCGTTCACATGGTGCGCGCCGTCGCAGGTGATGATCGGCGTCCAGGAGAAGCCGGGGTCGGTGGTGTCGACGATCAGGATCGAGATGCCCTTGTGCTTGGGGGCAGCGGGATCCGTGCGGCAGGCCAGCCAGATGAAGTCGGCGTCGTGGGCGCCGGTGGTGAAGATCTTCTGCCCGTTGACGACGTAGTGGTCGCCGTCGCGAACGGCCTTGGTGCGCAGCGAAGCCAGGTCGGTGCCGGCGTCGGGCTCGGTGTAGCCGATGGCGAAGTGCAGGTCGCCGGACAGGATCCTGGGCAGGAAGAAGGACTTCTGCTCGTCGGTGCCGAAGGCTTGCAGCGTCGGGCCGACGGTCTGCAGCGTCACGTACGGCAGCGGCACATCGGCCCGTGCCGCCTCGTTGACGAAGATCTGCTGCTCGATCTCGCCGAACCCGCGGCCGCCGTACTCGACCGGCCAGCCGACGCCGAGCCAGCCGTCCCGGCCCATGCGCTTGACGACCTCGCGGTAGATGCCGCCGTGCCGGGCGGTCAGCATCACCTCGCGCTCGGACGGCGACAGCAGCCCGGCGAAGTAGGCGCGCAGCTCGTCGCGGAGTTTCCGTTGCTCGCCGGTCAGTTCGATGTGCACAGCGCCTCCAGCCGGTGCCGTGCGCCGCCGATCGAGCGCACCAGGTCCTTGGCAAGCGAGTAGTAGCGGTGCAGCGGGTACGTGACGTCGAGGCCGAGGCCGCCGTGCAGGTGATGGCAGGCTCTGACGGCCGGCACCAACTCCTCGGCCAGCCAGTGCGCTGCGATGTCCACATCGGACTCGGCGTCGAGGCCCTCGGCCAGCCGCCAACATGCCGACCAGGTGGCCAAGTGCAAGGTCCGCGAGGAAATGTAGACCTCGGCGATCTGCTGCGCGACAGCCTGGAACGTGGCCAGCGGCCGCCCGAACTGCTGACGGGTGGCGACATGCTTGCGCGTCAGCTCCAACGCCGCCGCGAGGACGCCGTCGGCCGTCGCGCAGGCCCCGGCGAGGGCGAACAGGCGCAGGTCGGCCAGCCCGTCGAAGGTCCGTTCATACGGCACGTCGACCAGGTGCACACTGAACTCGGGGTGACCGCTGGAAGTGGGGGCGGGATTGAGCGTGACACCGGACGCTTCCGGGTCGACGAGTGCGACGGCGGCACCCTCGTCGGTCGACACCGGCACGAGGATCCGGTGCGCCGCAGCGGCGTCCGGCACCCCGATCTTCACTCCGTTGATCACGCCGCCGGCGGCCCTGGTGCGTGGCCGTGACGTCATGGGGTCGGACGGTTCGTGCAGCGCGGCGGTCACCCGGGCGCCCTCGGGCACCTCGATGCCGTGCTTGGCCAGCGGCAGCACCCCGAGGGCGAGCGCGGGCAGCGGCGTCGCCGCCCGGCCGGCCTCGGTGAGCACGACCATCGCGCTGAGCACGTCCATGTCCGCCGTGACCAGCGTGTTCCAGGCGGCGTCCGTGGCGTCGCGGAACACGTCGGCGGCCACCTCGCGGAGGGTGACCCGTGTGTCGTCGAGCGTGAAGTCCACCCGCACCCCCTAACTGGAACGTGTTCTAGTTCTAGCGCAGCTTCAGGCCCTGGGCAAGCCCAGCAGCCGCTCGCCGGCCAGCGTGAGCAGCACCTGTTCGGTGCCGCCGGCGATGCTCAGGCAGCGGGTCAGCAGGAACTCGTGGCTGTGCTCGCCGGCGATCGCGCCCAGCGGCCCTTCGAGATCCAGTGCCGTCTCGGCCACGTGCTGGCGGTGCCGGACACCGACCAGCTTGCGCACGCTGGACGCCGCACCGGGGTCGAGGTCGGCGAGTTTGCGCAGCGTGGCGCGCAGGTCGAGCAGCGACATGGCCAGCCCGTCGGCGACCAGCGTGCCCAGCCGCTCGCTCGGCTCGGCCGCGGAAAGAACACGTTCCACTTCTTCGCCGAGGGACGAGCCGCGGCTCATCGCCACCCGCTCGTTGGCCAGCGTGGTCCGGGCCAGCTTCCAGCCGCCGTCGACCGCGCCGACCACGTACTCGTCGGGCACGAAGACGCCGTCCAGGAAGACCTCGTTGAACACGGCGTCGCCGGTGATCTCCCGCAGCGGCCGGATGTCGATGCCGGGCGTGCGCATGTCGACCAGGAAGTACGTGATGCCACGGTGTTTGGGCACGTCAGGATTGGTGCGGGCGAGGCAGATGGCCCAGTCGGCCTGGCGGGCCAGCGAGGTCCACACCTTCTGTCCGGTGATCTTCCAGCCGCCGTCGACCCGCTCGGCTTTCGTTCGCAGCGAGGCCAGGTCGGAACCGGCGCCGGGCTCGCTGAACAGCTGGCACCAGGTGATCTCGCCGCGCAGGGTCGGGCCGGCGAACCGCTCGCGCTGCTCGTCCGTGCCGTGGGCCAGGATCGTCGGCACCGCCCACCAGCCGATGACCAGGTCAGGCCGCCGCACACCGGCCCGGTCGAGTTCCTCGTCGATGATCAGCTGCTCGGTCGGGCCGGCGTCCAGGCCGTACGGGCGGGGCCAGTGCGGGGCCAGGAAACCGCTGTCCGCCAGCTGTTTCCGCTGGTCGTCGGCCTCGGCGATGGCTTCGGCCGTCTGCCTGAACTCGGTGCGGTCGGCGTCGATGGCGAGCGTGAGCGTGCGGCGGTGGCCGGCCTTGGCCAGCTCGGCGACGCGCCGACGCCAGCGGGCCGTGCCGCCCAGCAACTGCCGGGTGGAGATCGCGCGGCGCAGGTAGCGGTGGGCGTCGTGCTCCCAGGTGAAACCGATGCCGCCGAGCACCTGGATGCAGTCCTTGGCGTTGTCCACGGCGGCGTCCACGGCGATCGCGGCCGCGGTGGCGGCGGC
>DATJJB010000793.1:0-24992 GCA_035492655.1 Kutzneria sp.
GTCCAGCGCGCGGACCAGGGCGGGGTCCACGTCGTAGTCCTCGGCCGGCAGGCCGAAGGTCATCCGGAGGAAGTTCTCCACCAGGCCGAGGCTGTTGTCCGGGTAGAGGAACGGCTGGCCGACCGACTTCTTGTAGGCGTACGCGGCGATGGTCGGCAGCTTGGCCAGCAGCCTTATGGTGGAGATCTCGACCTGGTTGTCGTCGAACGGGTTGAGGCTGTCCTGGTAGAACGTGGACAGCGCGGACACCGCCGAGGACAGCACCGGCATCGGGTGCGCGTCGCGCGGGAAGCCGTCGAAGAACCGCTTGAGGTCCTCGTGCAGCAGGGTGTGGCGGCTGATCTGGCGGCTGAACTCCTCGAGCTGTGCCTGCGTCGGGAGCTCGCCGTAGATGAGCAGGTAGCTGACTTCCATGAAGTTGGACCGCTGCGCCAACTGCTCGATCGGATAACCACGGTAACGCAGAATGCCGGCGTCACCGTCGATGTAGGTGATCTCGGAGGAGCATGAAGCGGTGTTCACGAAACCGGGATCGAGGGTTACCATCCCGGTTTTCGCGAGGAGTTTACCGAGATCTATGCCGGGTGCGCCCTCAGTTGGGGTCGACACGGACATCTCGTGCTCTCCGCCCGCATAGTGCAGCGCGACGGTACGGAGTTCGGTATTCGGCGCAGTCGTCGCGTCGGGCATCAAAATCCCTCTCACGCTCAGACGGGGCGCCGCTGGGCTCACAGCGAAGGTGTCGAGCGAGCGCACGGAACCGGGGTGACCGCACCGCAGCACCGCCCCGTTGGGGTCCTGTCGAGTGCCACGCTAGTAGCGTTCGAGCCCCCCGCACAGCGCGGCGGGCGTGAGCTTGCGCGCGATGGGACAGGCATCACACGATGTCCTGACGTGTCAGGGTCACGATAAGGACACATCCACTCCCGGACGGTGGCGCACGACACCCTCGGTCGGGGCGACTCCACCGGCCGCACCCGGGCCGGTTTCCGCCGTCCGGCCCAGCCCGCTGGGCCGCCCGGGTGGCCGCGCGCACCGCCTGTGGGGGTTACCGACACGTCGCGTGACGACAGGTCGACACATTCGTGTGGCCACGAGCCGTTGTCATCGCGTTAATTTGTACCCAGCGGCCGCAATTCCCGGAAATCAATTTCTGCACACGAGGCGGAGGTTTTCCGATGATCGTGATCGGTGTGGGCGTTGGCCTTTCCCTGGGCACCTGGTGGTGGCATCACCACTGCTGGTGATTCATTTCCGCGCTGCGGGGCGGCTCGGCCCCGGCGCGGGAGACCGTGATCGCGGCGGCGGCTCCGGCGAAGGCCAGGGCCGCTCGCCATTCCTGGTCGGTCAGCGCGCCGACCGCGTCCTTCGACAGCTTGTCGTGCCGGTGCAGCCACGCCAGTAGCGCGCCCTGCACCGTGTCACCCGCGCCGATCGTGTCCACCACCGACACCCGGACCGGCGGCACCTCGACGAGCTGGCCGGCGCCCGACAGCACGGCCAGCCCGTCGCCGCCGCGCGTGATCACCACCGCGGCCGGCCCGATCCGTTGCCAGGCACGGATTTCGTCCATCGCGTCGTGGTCGCCGGCCAGCCACTGCGCGTCCTCGATCGACACCTTCAGCAGGCCGACATCGGGCAGCCAGGACCGGAACCGGGCGCGGTAGGCGTCAGCGTCCGGGATCAGCACCGGGCGCACGTTCGGGTCCAGCGCGGTCAGCCGACCGAGCGCGGATTCCTGGTGCAGCAAGGATTCGTAGACCGAGGCACCCGGCTCCAACACCATGGACAGGGTGCCGAAGGAGACCGCCTGGGCGTCGGCGGGCAGCGGGCCGGGATCGACGACCAGGCGGTCTGCGGTGCCCTCGACGTAGAAGCCGTAGCGGGCCGAGCCGTCCTCCGCGAGGCCGACGACCGCCAGCGTGGTCGGCTCGACGCCGCGCTGCACCAGGCTCACGTCCACCTGCGCGTCCTTGAGCCGGGCCACCAGGGCGTCGCCGAACGTGTCGGTGGAGACCCGGGACAGGAAGGCCGTCGGGGCGTCCAGCCGACCGGCCGCGATCGCCACGTTGTACGGACCGCCGCCGAGCTGCGGCAGCAGCGCGCCGCCGGCCGTCGGAACCAGGTCGACCAGCGCCTCACCAGCAACGACGATCACGCGCGCTCCCTTGTCAACGTTGTCACAAGCGCGCTCATGCTAACGGCGTGAAGGCGTCCTTCCTACACTCCGAGTAGAGGAATGGTCCCTTCCGAGCCGGTCAGGCGCTCGGGGAGAGGCCGCCGAGCAGGAACTCGGCCAGGGCCTCGAAGGCTTCGGCGTCCGAGAGGCCGGTGCGTTTGGCGATGACGCCGAGGTGGATGTTCTCGATGGTCAGCCCGACCATCTCCGACACCAGGGCGGCGTGCACGTCACGGAACTGGCCCTGCTCGACGCCTTCGTGGATCAACGAGCGGATGCGGGCGGCGGCGGCGCGGGCGTTGAGCTCGTAGACGGCGCGGGCCGGCGGGAAGGCGGCGATGTCGGCGATGAACTCGCGGCCGGCCGGGCGCAGCTCGTCGGCGGCGGCCGAGAGGTAGTCGCCGATGCGGGCCCGCACGTCGACGACCTCGGCGATGCGGGCCTCGATGCGGGTGGTGGCCTTCTTGAAGAAATGGCTCACGACCAGCACCGACAGCTGTTCCTTGCTGGGGGCCAGCGCGTACAGGGTGGACTTGGAGCAGCGCATCCGGGCGGCGAGGTCGTCCAGGGTGAAATCGCCGAAGCCCTCGGCCAGGAACAGCTGCTCCAGGCGGTTGAGCAGGTCGGCCTGGCGAGCGGTCAGCGTGCGCCGCCGGGGCAGCGCGGTGACTTCGGACCGGGTCATGGTGTGGAGACTGCCACAAACTCTCCAGTAGTACTCCAGTACGTCCCAGAGTACTGTTTCCAGTACACACCCACGACCTGGGAGCGTAGCCATGCCCGCCGAGCGCCTGCTGCCCACCACGGAGGCCGAGGACCTGATCGCGCTGGTCAGGGAGATCTGCCGGGACGAACTCGCGCCACACGCGAGTGCCGAGGAAGAGGCGGGCCGGTTCCCGCGCGAGACGATTCGGCTGCTCGGCAAGACCGGGCTGCTCGGGTTGCCGTACGCCGAGGATCTGGGCGGCGGCGGGCAGCCCTACGAGGTGTACCTCCAGGTGCTGGAGGAGATCGCGGCCAACTGGCTGACGGTGGCCGAGGCGATCTCCGTGCACGTGATGTCCTGCTACCCGCTGGCCAACTTCGGCAGCGACGAGCAGCGCGAGCGCTGGCTGCCGGACATGATCGGCGGCGAGCTGCTCGGCGCGTACGCGCTGTCCGAGCCGCAGGCCGGCTCGGATCCGGCCGGCATGACCACCAAGGCCGTCCGACAGGGCGACGAGTACGTGCTCAACGGCACCAAGGCGTGGATCACCCACGCCGGTGTGGCCGATTTCTACACCGTGATGGCCCGTACCGGCGAGGTGTCGTGCTTCCTCGTGGACGGCAAGAGCGAGGGCCTGTCGGCGGCCGAGCGCGAGCGGACCATGGGCCTGACCGGGTCGCCGGTGGCGCAGCTGCGGTTCGACGACGTGCGGGTGCCGGCCGAGCGCCTGATCGGCCAGGAGGGCAACGGACTCAAGTTCGCACTGTCCGCTTTGGACTCCGGACGGCTCGGGATCGCCGCCTGCGCCGTGGGTCTGGCCCAGGGCGCGTTGGACGAGGCCGTGCGCTACGCCCGTGAGCGCAAGCAGTTCGGCCGCCCGATCATCGAGTTCCAGGGCATGGAGTTCCTGCTGGCCGACATGGCCGCCGCGGTCGAATCGGCCCGCGCCACCTACCTGGAGGCGGCGCGGCGGCGGGACCGCGGGCTGCCGTTCAGCCGGCAGGCCTCGATCGCCAAGCTGGTCGCCACCGACGCCGCCATGAAGGTCACCACCGATGCCGTGCAGGTGCTCGGCGGGGCCGGCTACACCCGGGACTTCCCGGCCGAGCGGTACATGCGCGAGGCCAAGGTGTTGCAGATCTTCGAGGGCACCAACCAGATCCAGCGCATGGTGATCGGCCGGCATCTGGCCCGCGGCTGAGAAACACGCGGGCCCACCGGGCGGTGGACCCGCGTTTTCCGTTACGCCTCTTGGTAGTACGGGTTCTCGGTGACGCCTTCCCCGGTGTTCTCGTCGAAGCGGTAGACCTTGCGCCCCTGGATGAACACCTGCAACGCCCGGGACATCACGTCCAGCGGGTCGCCGCTCCAGATCACCACATCGCCGTCGAGGCCCGGCTTCAAGGAGCCGACCCGGTCGTCGAGGCCGAGGATGCGGGCCGGGTTGGCGGTGATCGCGCGCAGCGCGGTGTCGCTGTCCAGGCCCTCCTTCACGGCCAGCGTCGCCTGGTGCACCAGGAAGTGGATGGGCACCACCGGGTGGTCGGTCATGATCGCCAGTTCCACCCCGGCCCTGGCCAGGATGCCGGGGTTGCGCAGCGAGCGGTTGCGCAGCTCCACCTTGGACCGGCTGGTGAACAGCGGGCCGATGATCACCGGGATGTTCTTCTCCGCCACCAGGTCGGCGATCAGGTGGGCCTCGGTGCCGTGGTTGATGACCAGCCGGTAGCCGAACTCCTCGGCCAGCCGGATCGCGGTGGCCACGTCGTCGGCCCGGTGCGTGTGCTGGCACCACGGCAGCTCGCGGTCCAGCACCTTGACCAGGATCTCGTTGTCGGCGTCCCGCTCGAACGGCTTGTGCTCGGCCTCGGCGTGGTCGCGCCGGGCCTTGTAGTCCTGGGCCTTGGTCAGCGCCTGGCGGATCACCGCGGCCACGCCGAGCCGCGTGCTCGGGGTGACGTTCTTGTCGCCGTAGACCCGCTTGGGGTTCTCGCCCAGCGCGCTCTTCACGCTGACCGGCTCGCGCAGCACCATCTCGTCCACGGTGCGGCCCCAGCACTTCACCGCGACGGTCTGACCGCCGATCGGGTTGCCGGAGCCCGGCTTGATCACCGCGGTGGTGACGCCGCCGGACAGCGCGTCGGCGAAGGCCAGGTCGGCCGGGTTGATGCCGTCCAGCGCACGGAACCGGGCACCGACCGGGTCGGTCATCTCGTTGGTGTCCTCGCCGGCCCAGCCCTCGGCCTCCTCGGACACGCCGAGGTGGCCGTGCGCCTCGACGAAGCCGGGCAGCACCCAGGCGCCGGCCGCGTCGACCACCTCGACCTCGTCGGGCACGTCGACGTCGGCATCGGGGCCGACGGCGGCGATCCGCCCGTCGATGATCAGGACTGTTCCGCCGTCGATGGGTTCACCGTCGACCGGCACCACGTATCCGCCTGTGATCGCCACGTTCATGGTTCGCAATGCTAACGGTCTCCGGCGGCGACGCCAGGGTTTACCTAGGTAGCAGTCCCCATCGAGCCGACCAAGCCTCACCTGGGGCGATCGTGATCAGGTCGATGCCCGAGTTGAGCGCGTCCGGCGGGCAGGTCATCGGTTCGATCGCCACCGCCCGGCCACGGCCGAGGAAGTCGTTCGGCGTGTACACCTGCACCCAGCGGAACGCCGGATCGGCCCACACCTCGACGCCGCCGTCCGGGCCGATCAGGCGGTGCCGGATCAGGCCGTCCGCGTCGGGCTCGCAGCCGCCGAACGCGTCGTCCAGGTTGACGCCGCGCAGCGAGGTCGGCTTGCTGAGGTCCAGAACGGAACCGGCCAGCGGCGTCTGCGGACCGTCCGGGGTCATGGTCTCGGCGCTCAGCGGCTGGCTCGTCGTCGCGGCCAGCTGGAGCGTGCAGTCGTCGGTCGCGGACCGGCCGGCCCGCGGGTACGGGTGCATGCCGACGCCGAACGGCACCGGGCGGTCGCCCACGTTGGTGACGCCGTGCGTGACGGTCAGGCCGTGCGCGTCCAGCGCGTAGCTGATCGTCACCCGCAGCGGCACCGGCCAGCCCTGCTGGGCCGGCACATCGACGCCGAGCGAGATCAGCGAGCCGGTGTGGCTGATCACCTGCCACGGCAGCTTGCGCACGAAGCCGTGGATGGCGTTGCCGCGCTCGGGCTCGGTCAGCTCCAGCTGCTCGACGCCACCCTCGAACGGCCACTGGCCGCCGCGGACCCGGTTCGGCCAGGGCACGAGCACCGCCCCCGAGCCCATCGGCGGGTGTGTGTCGTCGGGGTAGCTCTCGACGTAGTCGACACCGCCGACGGCGTAGGCCCGCAGGCTCGCGCCTATCTCGGTGACGACCGCGCGGGCGTGGCCGTAGGTGATCTCGAACTGGGCGCCAGTGGGACCGCTCACCCGTGCGAGCTTAGAGGTCCGACGCGGGATGTCGTAACGATCGGCTCACCGATCGGAGCCGAACTCAACACGGTTCGGCTTCACCCGACCGGCGTATCTAGGGTTGTGCTCGTGGCGATCAGCATCGTGGACGCACCGACGAACCTGGGCCTGCGCCCACCTGCGCCCGGAGTCGTGCCCGGCTGCGCGAAGGCGCCCGCGGCGCTGCGCGAGGCCGGGCTGCTCAACCGGCTCGCCGCCGCCGACGCCGGCGGGATCGTCGCCCCGCGCTACGACCTGGGCGGCTGGCAGCCCGGGGACGGTGTCTTCCACGCGTCGCAGATCGCCTCGTACTCCCGCCGCATCGCCGACCGGGTCGCCGGCCTGATCGGAAGCCACACCTTCCCGCTCGTGCTCGGCGGCGACTGCTCCGTGCTGCTCGGCACCGGCCTCGCGCTGCGGGAGCGGGCCATGGCCGAGGGCCGTCGGTACGGCCTGGCCTTCATCGACGGGCACAGCGACTTCCGCCACCCCGGCAACTCCACCGCCATCGGCGCCGCCGCCGGCGAGGACCTCGCGTTGGCCACCGGTCGCGGCCAGGCCGACGTCGCCGCCCGGCTGTTCGAAGACGCTGACGTGGTGGTGCTCGGCATCCGTGAGGACGACGAGGCCCGGTCCGAGCTGACCTCCGCCGGCATCGGCCACCGCACCGCCCTGGAGATCCGCAAGGCCGGCGCGGCGGAGTCCGCCGAGTGGGCCCGGCGGCGGCTGGACGAGCTGGACGGCTTCTGGGTCCACCTCGACGTCGACGTGCTCGACCCCGCCGTGATGCCGTGCGTCGACTCCCCCGACCCTGATGGACTGGAACACGCCGAGTTGGCGGAACTGCTGGCCGGGCTGACGGTCGCCCCGGGCTGTCTTGGTGTTGAGGTGACGGTGTTCGACCCGGACCTGGACCCGGCCGGCGCGTACGCCAAGGCGTTGGTCGACACCCTCGCGAGGGGCTTGGCGCCCAGGGTTTCCTGACGGTCCTGGCCGGCGCCGAAGCGCCGGCCAGGACCCTTGATCAGCCTAGCGACCCGCTGGTGATGACGCCGCCGACGCACTTGAGTACGCGCGTCTTCCAGTTGCCAGCTCCGCCGCCGCCCATAATGCAGCCGATGACGCCGGTGATGAAGTTCCACAGGTCGGCCAAGGTCGCATGGACGCCCCGGGGAGCACAGCCGCCGGCACCCATCGCCCAGTAGCAGTTCGGGTTGTAGTCGGGGGTGCTTCCGCCGCTGTCACCGCCGCAAACGCCTGCGCCCATGGCGTAGTAGCAGCCGCCGCCACCTGAGGCGCCGCCACCGCCGCCCATCGGGCGGTAGCTGGCGTGGTGGACAACCCGATAGCTGGTGCGGTGCACCACCCGGTGCCGTGACCGGTACACGGTGCGCCGGTGCACCACGCGGTGTCGCACGTAGTGCCGCCGGGCCCGGTAGCGAACCCGCGTGCCGTCGAGGTCCGTCGCGTTGATCGGGTTGGCGTTGACGTAGTCGTAGTCATTCGCCGAGCCACCCTCGACCGGGTCGACCGACAGGAATCGGCCCACCCCGGGCAGATAGGGCCGAGCGCCCATCTCCACCAAGGCCAACGCGCCGGCATGCTCGTACGGCCGCTGGTGCTGGCCCAACCACCCGTAGTCCATCTTGCCGGGCTGGTTGTCCGGCACGGCCTGCGGATCGACGGCCCCCGCCGTGCTGAGCGCCTCGCCGAACGGGGTGTAGTACCGCAGGTCCCCGCTCTGCTTGCCGGCGGAGTCCAGCGTCAGCACCAGGTCGCCACGCACCGACGGGGCGTCCCACGTGTTCGAACCGCCCTGCACGGTGTACAGCACGCCGCCGGGCAGCCCGATCGAGGTGCTGAGCACCTTCTTGGCGCCGTCCATGGTCAGGTCGGCACTGTCCCCGTCACCGGTGTAGCCGTACAGCGCGACACCGTTGGTGTCGCCGGTCTTGGCGTCCCGGCGGACGATTCGGTTGGTGGCGTCCCGCACATAGCTGATATCCGCGACCTGGTTGGGGTCGCTGCTCTTCGTGCTGGCGGTCAGGTGCCGGTCCGCGGCGTCGTAGCCGAGGTACGTGGTGGCGCCGCCAGAAACGAACTGCGTGGTGTTGCCGTGGCTGTCGTACTGGAAGCCGGTCATCGCGTTGGCTCCGACGGTGGCCAGCAGCCGGTCGGCGGCGTCGTAGCAGTAGTCGGTCTCCGCGGTGCCGCTGCTGGTCTGGTCCAGCAACCGCATCCGGTTGGTGTTGAGACCGGCGTTGGCCTGCGTACCGGTCGGGCACGCCGACGATGCCGCCGAGGTGAAGTCATACGTGTAGTGGTGCCCGGTCACGTACGCCTCGGTGAGCCGCCCCGCCGCGTCGTAGCTGTAGTTCGCGCCGTCCGGCCGGGGGTCACCGTTGAGCCCCTCGTCGACGATGGTGCCGGCGGTCGACCGGGTCACCGCCGAGACGACGTCCTTCCCGTCCGAGGTGTGCCACTGCAACGAGGTGGTCTCGCCCGCGCCGTTCTTGTTGATGGCGGCCAGCTTCGCACCGTTGGCATAGTCCACTGAGGACAGTTCGCCGGCGTTGTCGTAGTGGCTGGTGGCCAGCACCGTGGACCCCAGCTGGGTGGTGAGCACCCGGCCGGCGTCGTCGTAGGTCACGGTGGTGACCTGCGGCTGGTCGGCCGAGTTGGGCGGCGTGACGGTGCTGGTCGACGGACGACCCGCCGCGTCGTAGACCGTCTCGGTCTTCACGCCGTTCACGTCGGTGTAGGACACCGTGCGCCCCAGCAGGTCCACCGTTGTCGTGACGGTGCCGGTGTAGTCCGACACCGACGACGTCAGCGGATCGCCGTTGACCGCGTAGTTGTACGTGACGGTCCGCGCGCCGACGGTCGGGTTGGCCGGGAACGTCTGCTGCGTGGTGCGCCCACGGGCGTCATAGCTCGTGCAGATCCAGTCGCCGCTGGTCGCCTTGGCCACCACCCGGCCGGACGCGTCGTACACCTGCTCGTCGGTGCGGGCGCCACCGGTCGCCGGGGTCGCCGACGTGGTGAGCTTGGCCATGCCGCCCTGGTTCACCGCGGCGCTGCCGGCGACGCAGGGGTTCGCCCTGGTCTCGGTGTCGCCGTAGTACGCGTAGGTCGTCTTCGCCCCGGTCGGCATGGTCTTGCTGGTGCGCCGCAGATAACCGCTGCCGAGCGGCTCATAGCCGTCGACGCCGCCCAGGTTGAGCCCGGTCGGGTCGACCGCCGTCTTCGTCGCCAGCCCGTACATGGCCTCCACGTTGCCGTCGCCGTAGCTGGTGGCGGTGCGGTGCTCCGGCACGCCGCGGTCGTCCGACTCGACGCTGCCGGTCGGCAGGTCGTAGCGCGGGCTGAGCGCCGCGCCCGGCACGGCCTGCTGCACACCGGACGGCGTCGTCCAGTCCAGCTCCAGCTGCGCGCCCGCGTCGAACTCGTAGTACTCGATCCGGATCCGCTTCACCGTGTTCGCCGCGTCGCTGTGCACGGTGGCGGTACGCAGGGCCGAGGTGTTGCGCCAGTCGTCGATGACGATCTGGTCGTCCACCCACACCCGGACGCCGTCATCCGCCTGCAACCGGAGCGTGTAGTCGCCGGCCTGCGGGAAGGTGATCTCACCGGTGGCCCGCAGCGAGTAGTGGTCCGCGGGGATGCCGGTGGTCGGCGCGGCCGTGCCCCAGTTCTGGACCAGGCTGCCGTCGGCGGTGCCGATGCCGGTGGTGAACACCTTCGGCGCGCCGGTCAGGCTGTCGTTGTCGTACCAGGCCACCGCCAGGCCGTTGAGGCCCTGGTCGTAGTCGGTGTGCTTGTGCGGAATGCCCCACTGGCACGTCGTCGGCAGCTGTCCGGTGAAGCAGTTGCCCGGCGCGGGACCGTAGGTGTCGGTCTCGCGGTCGGCGCGGTCGTACACCGTGGTCGACACCCGGCCCGCGGCGTCGGTGCTGGTGAGCACCTGGTCCTTGGGGCTCCACGTCTGCGCGGTGACCTTGCCGGTGGCGTCGGTCGAGGTCAGCGCCCGGTCGGCGTCGTCGTACGTGACCTTGCCGGCGAAGCCGGTGGCCGGCGACAGACCGGTGACGTCGGTGAAGGTCTGCCGGTTGGCCTGGTCATAGCGGTAAGCGTGCGCTCCCCGCGCCGCGCCCGTCTTCGGCGACGGACCGGTGATGGAGGTGGCCTTCGCCTTGCCGGTCGGGGTGTCGTACGCGATGTCGGTCAGGTAGTCCGGCCACCGGCGGTGCGTCGGATCCTGCGCGATCCAGTCGTTGACCAGCGGCTGCCGCATCATGGACAGCTGCCCCGTCGCGTTGTAGCCGTAGTCGCTGACCTCAGCGCCCGGGTCCTCGATCCGGGACAGCCGGCCGCCGGTGTACCACAGCCGGGTCTCCGTACCGTCCCAATAGGACACTCGGCACAGCATCTGCGCCGGCGGTGTGGCGTCCGCACCCTGCGGCGGCGTGGCGCCGCCGTAGCAGTCGTCGCCGGCGCGGTTGTAGTGCAACACCTGAGCACGACCGCTGACCGGGTCCTTGATCTGGACCAGCCGAGGCGGCGTGGCGCCGTCGTAGACGTTCTGCAGCGCGGCCGGCTTGCGCGAGTCGGCGCTCGCGGTCTGCGAGCCGAGCTTGCCGTCCGGCCGGAAGGAGAACACCTCCGCCCCCTCGGTCAGCACGACCAGACCGTTGGCGTCCAACGTGAGCAGGCCGTCCTCGCCGGCGGGCGCGGTGTAGCCGCCGGTCGTCTTCTTGGTCCACGTGTGCTTGGCGCCGGTCGAGTCGGTCAGCACCACGTTCTGGTCGGTCACCTGCGCGGTGGCGTAGGTGACGCCGGAGCCGTCCAGGTCCGCGGACAGCGTCCAGCCCGGCGGCAGGGCCGGCACGTCGTTGGAGTACAGCCAGTCCGCCGGCACGATCTGCGCCGGCACCGTGGTGCCGTCCGTGGTGCGGGCGAACAGCCGCATCATCGCATTGCTGGTGATCTCCTGCAGTTCCACCTTGATCGGCACGCGCTGCCCGGCGGTGAGCGAGACCCCGGTCGCCGCCGCCCAGTTCAGGTCACTGACGCCGGTCGTGGTGTAGACCTGGTTGTTGTTGACCCAGATCTGCGCCGCGTCGTCGTGCACGCCGGCGAACTGGTAGGTGCCGGTGACCGGCGCCTGGAAGTAGCCCTCCCAACGGACCACGAAGTAGTCCGCCGCGAGCGCGGGCGGGAACGGGGAGTTGGTGCCCCAGTCCACGTTCACCTGCGGCTCGGTGCGCACGAGCACCGGCTGCTGGCTCGGGTTGATGATGCCGTTGTGGCTCAGGTCGTTGAAGTACGAGGCGCGCAGCCCCTTCGGGTCGACCTGCTGCGAGTTGTACGTGAAGGTCAGCCCGGCGCTGCCGCCGACGGTGGTGAACGACGGCGTGCCCTCGGTGACGGACAGGTTGCCGTTGGCCAGGTTCACCGTCGCGCCGCCGTAGTTGTCCACCGGGGACGGTCCGTGCGCGCCGATGCGCTGGTCGACCTTGAGGTGCCCGATCCACGACGGCGTCACCTTGGTGATGCCGGAGTAGGCGGCGGCGTGCCAGGTGTAGGCCACGCCGTCCTGCAGCACGCCCGACGGCACCGTCCAGGTCGGCGTGTCCAGGCAGCCGGAGTCCACCACGACGCCCGACTCGGCATCCGCGCCGGTGGCGACCCGGAAGCAGTACGTCACCTTGTCCCCGTCGGGGTCGCTGACCGGGTTCACCGACAGCGTCGGAGTCAGCGAGGTGAGCACGCTGCCGTCCGCGGGTGCGGCGAGCGTCGGCGCGGGCGGGGCGGTGCCGGTGTCCACGGTGAGCGTGGCGTTGAGGTGCTTGTAGCTCCACACGCCCGGGTCCTCGCCGCCGGTGAGGATGAACGCCACGTTGTTGTCCCTGGCGTCGACGCGGCCCCGCAGGAAGTTGGTCAGATTCGGGTTGTTGAAGCTGCCCACGTCGCCGACCAGCGCGCTGCCCAGGTACTCGCCGAGCGCGTTGAAGTTGCGGTCGGTGGCGTGCCACAGGCCGCTGCTCCACGTCTTGATGGAGCCGGTCGTGTCGCTCTGGCGGTCCACGTCCAGCTTCGCGCCGACCACGGTCTTGCCCCACAGCGACGAGTAGTCGATGTAGAACCAGCTCCGGTTGTAGGAGTCGCCGCCGTTGAGGCTGTTGCCGATACGCAGGCCGCAGTTGTCGCAGGTGTAGCCGTCGCTGCGGTAGGCGTGCGACTCCCCGACACCGAAGGTGAAGGTGGGGTCCACGGTCACCGGGTAGACGCGCTTGGCGTCGTGCAGCCACTTCTCGTCGACGGAGACGGTCAGCCACCACGCGTTGCCGGTGCGCTCGAGGGCATAGCTGCCGCCGGTGACCGCCGGCGCCTTGTCGCCGCCACCCGACGAGTCCCACGTCTCCACCGGCGGGATGACCAGCTTGACGTCGCCGTGCGCATCGGTCAGCCGCACCTCGCCGGAGGAGTCCACCGCGGGGGTGAGGTCGCCGGCGTCGAGGCGGAACCGCCAGGACGAGGTGGCCGGCGGCTTCTTCAGCTTGATGGTCTCCTTGACCTGGCCGGACGTCACCTCGTAGCCGAGGTCGGTGCTGGGCGCCACGTCCGCGTAGCTGACGCCGTCGCCGGCGACCTTGGCGGCGGCCGGCGCGGCCCGGTCGAGGCCGAGGGACACCGCGTGGCCGTCAGCCTGCACCCGCAGCACGGCGGGGTCGGTCGCGTTGCCGGCCATCGACGGGGTGAGCGGGTTGCGGGCAGCAGTGGCCCGCTTGCTGGCGTTGTCCACGGTCAGCGCGGTGTTCACCGGCGTCCAGGTGCCGTCGGCCAGCTTGATGTTCAGCGGCTTGGTGGACTGCCGCACGCTGTGCGTGCCGTCCGGATTGAGGTACTCCTCGGCGTACATGGAGCGCGAGATGATCTTCGACCGCTTCGGGTCGAAGTGGCTCTCGCCGGCCTTGGCCAGCGGCGTGAAGTCCGCCTTCGGCGCGGGCTTGGCCGCCGTCGGCGCCACCGGTGCGGCCGGCAGCACCGGTACCGACCTCGGATCGACGGCCGACGAAGCGGCGGCCGCGGCAGCCGCCGACGGGAGCACCGCCTCCGCCGACGTGATGCCGAGCGCGGCGACGGTGGCGACTACCACGCCGCCCACCCGCGCTCGGGTCCAGACGC
The DNA here is from genome assembly GCA_035492655.1 of Kutzneria sp. Taxonomy (GTDB): domain Bacteria; phylum Actinomycetota; class Actinomycetes; order Mycobacteriales; family Pseudonocardiaceae; genus Kutzneria. The sequence continues at coordinate 13,498 of DATJJB010000793.1, forward strand.
GTCTGGGCGCGCTGGAACGAACAGGTTTCACCGAATCCCCCTCATCTTCGTCGCACAGGCGTACGACAAAGGCAAGGTAAGGTAGGTGTTAAATCAGTGTATTGAGAAAAGGTTGAATCCCTGGTCAGCCCACGGCCGCCCGGTAACGCCACATCGCCGGCAGCAGGACCGCCGCGATGGCAATGCCGATCAGCACCGCGACACCGCCGCCCGAGATGGCCACGGTGGTGCCGACCGCAGCGCCGACGGTGCCGTGCAGGACGTCGGCCAAGCGGGGGCCGCCGGCGACGACGACGGTGAAGACGCCCTGCATGCGGCCGCGCATCTCGTCGGTGGCGGCGGACTGCAGGATGGCCCCGCGGAACACCATGCTGACCATGTCGGCGGCGCCGGCCAGGGCCAAGAAGGCCACGGCGACCCACAGCGAGGACGACAGCCCGAGCCCGATGATCGCCACGCCCCAGACGGCGACGGCCACCCACACGGCGACGCCGTGCCGGGTGATCCGGGACAGCCAGCCGGAGACGAGCCCGAACAGCAGGGCCCCGAGCGGGATGGCGGCGAACAGCCAACCCAACGCGGGCCCGCCGCCGGGCGGGTCCTGGAAGGTGCGCTCGGCCAGCTCCGGGAACAACGCCCGCGGCATGCCGAACACCATGGCGATGATGTCGGCCAGGAACGAGGCCAGCAGCACGCCCTTCGTTGCCAGGTAACGGAATCCGTCGATCACGGAGCGCAGGCCGGCGGTGCGGCGGACGCCGTCGAGCGGCGGCAACGCGGGCAGCCGGAACACGGCCCACAGGGTGGCGGTGAGGCCGATGGCGTCGATCAGGTACAGCGTGGACAGTCCCAGCACGGGAATCAGCGAGCCGGCCAGCATCGGCCCGAGCACCGCGCCGAAGGACTGCACGGTGGAGCCCAACGCGTTGGCCGACGGCAGCAGCTCGATGGGCACCAGCCGGGCGATGGAAGCGCTGCGGGCCGGCATGTTGACGGCGAAGAACGCCTGCTGGAGACCGAGCAGCACGAGCACGACGGTCACCGAGCCCATGCCGGAAAGCGCTTGCAGCCACAGCAGGATCGACACCACGGAGATGCCGGCGTTGGTGATCAGCAGCAGTTTGCGCCGATCCATCACGTCGGCGATGGCCCCGCCCCACAGGCCGAACACCAGCAGCGGCACGAGCGCCACCGCGCCGGCCACGCCGACGTAGGCGGACGAGCCGGTGAGGTCGTAGACCTGCTTGGGCACGGCGACCGCGGTCAGCTGGCTGCCGATGGCGGTGACCACGGTGGACAGCCACAGCCGGCGGTAGGCCACCACCTTGAGCGGCCGCGTGTCCAGGACCAGCTTGGACAACAGCGCCCGTTTGGAGCGCGCAGGAGTGGTGTCAGCAGCCGTCACAGGTCGTTAGTTTAGTTTAACTAACGACCTGTGACGGTGTGCCGAACGAAAATCACACTGTCACGGAGCGAGACGCTCGACCTGCCACTTGTCGCCGACCAGGTGGAACCGCAGCCGGTCGTGCATCCGGTCCTGCCGGCCCTGCCAGAACTCGACCATCTCCGGCCGGATCCGCCAGCCGCCCCAGTGCGGCGGCACCGGTACTCGCTCGGCCTCGGCGAACTGCCGGTTGATGTTGGCCAGCGCGCTGTCCAGCACGGTCCGGTCGCGCACCACCCGGGACTGCGGCGAGGCCCACGAGCCCAGCTGCGATCCGCGCGGCCGGCTGCGCCAGTACGCGGCGGTCTCGGCCGGGTCCACCTTCTCCACGGTGCCGCGCACGGTCGCCTGCCGCTGCATGGCCAGCCACGGGAAGGTGGCCGACGCGTAGCGGGTGGCCCGCAGGTCGTGGCTCTTGTTGGAGGTGTAGTTGGTGTAGAAGACCAGTCCGCGGGCGTCGAGACCCTTGGCCAACACGGTCCGTGACGACGGCCGGCCCTCGGGGTCGGCGGTGGCCAGCACCATCGCGTTCGGCTCGGCCAGACCGGCCCGCGTGGCCTCGTCCAGCCACAGCCCCAGCTGCTCGTGCCAGGTGCCGGCTAGGTCGTTCTGACTCAGCGAGCCCTGCTCGTAGGACACGCGCATCGCGGGAAGCGCGATGTTGGTCTCGGACTGGGTTTCCGGCATAGGGGCCTCCGCGCGGAAGAGCACTCGTGGTACCAACCGTGTTCGTCGGAAGGTACGGGGTTTGTCGGCAAACCGGAACCGCTCGCGAGGTGACGGTGAACACCCGGCGAAGTGATCACGAACGGGAATTGGCCACGCAGCGGTTCTGCATCGTAAAAGTGATCAATTCAGAAGCGCCGTCCACTGTGGAAAGACGCCGCTGAGCTGCCGGTCATGGGGGCAGCGAGCCCGGGATGAGCGGCCACCGCCGCGGCCAACCGCCGCTGCGCGGTGACGGCGTCGCCGGCCATCGCCGTGGCGAGTGAACCGCCCCGGGCCAACGGGGCCAGCGACCACCATTCGTCACTGTGCGCGACGGCCGGGTCCTCGCCCCAGACCAGCAGCTCGGTGGCCAGCACGCGATGCCCGGCCAGGTAGGCGGCGCTGGCCGTCAGGGCCGGATCGCCGATGTCGACGCGCTGCCGCAGCAGCGGCGTTTCACCCCGAACGACCTCGACCGTGCTGTCCAGGCTGCCGGGTTGTTCCCCGACCCGACCGAGCACCAGCACCTCGCGCAGACGCAGCCGGGCCGTGTCGGCCAGTCGCGCGGCGATCACCGAACTGTGTGACGCCCGCGATGTCACCACCGTCGGTTCGGGCAGGAACTCGACCGTCGCGTTGACATCGATGTCGAACGTGATCGAAGCGTGGCTTCGCTCGCCACGGTGCCCGGGCAACGCAAGCGTTGCCGCGATGCCGCGAAGTTGGAGGTGTGCACCGGCACCGACGCGCACCTCCAGCGCGAGGTCGTCGCCGCCGAGCGGCGCGGTGGCTGAGCTCACCAGGTGCACGACGGCGGTGTCGGCACCGCGTCGCAGCAGACTTCGTTGCGGCAGCATGGTGAGCGGCGCGGCCGAGCGCAGTTCCGACAGGATGGTGCGGCCGCCGCGGCACTCGACCGTGAGCCAGGCCCGGGCGCGCATCAGGCCAGCTGCTTGCGCACCCAGTCGGCCACCTCGGGCGCGTCCGGGGTGCGGGTGAGCGACTGCGTGATCACCGGCAGCCGGTGGTTGCGCATCCGGTGCGCGTCGCTGGTCATCACGGCCAGGTCGGCGCCGACCAGCTCGGCCAGGTCGATCTTGTTGATCACCAACAGGTCGGCGGTGGTGACGCCCGGGCCGCCCTTGCGCGGCACCTTGTCGCCGCCGGCCACGTCCACCACAAAATCCTGCCGGTCGACCAGGCCGCGGCTGAAGGTGGCGGTCAGGTTGTCCCCACCGCTCTCGATGATCACCAGGTCCAGCCCGGGGAACCGCTCTTCCAACGTCTCGACGGCGTCAAGATTGGCGCTGATGTCGTCACGGATCGCGGTGTGCGGACAGCAGCCGGTCTGCACCGCCTCGATACGGGCCGGGTCGAGCACGCCGGCCCGCCGCAGGAAGTCGGCGTCCTCGGTGGTGTAGATGTCGTTGGTCACCACGGCGAGTTCGATCTCCTCGCCCAGCGCCCGGCACAGGGCCGCGACCAGCGCGGTCTTGCCGCTGCCGACCGGCCCGCCGATGCCGATCCGGACGGCGCGGCCGGCCATCGAGGCTTGGGCGTGGTGGTCGTGCACGGTGAACGTGGGGTCGAACGACACCGGGTGCTCGTGGTCAGCTGACAAAGAGACGCACCTCCTGCTGGTGGATCCGGGCGTGGTTGTCGGCGAACAGGTCCAGCGCGGGCGCGCTCACCATGGGCAGGCCCTTGAGCGCCTCGGCCACGACGGCTTCGAGGTTCATCCGGGCCACGATCGCGTTGACCTGGAAGGGATCGAGCCCGAGCAGTCGCACCGCCGCACTGGCCGGGCCGCTGACCGACAGATAGGCGGCGCACTCCGCCGCCTCACGGGGCGTGCCTTGAGCGACTTGGACCAGCGCGCCGATGGCGATGGCTTGGTGGGGCTGGGAAAGCGTCTTCAGCAGCGGCGACGGCCAGGCCACCCGCCCCGCCCTGAGTGTGCTCTTGCCCTGCGCCCGCGAGGCCGCTCGTTGCGCCGGCGACGGCGTCCGGGCGTCCAGCTCAGCGTCCAAAGTGGACCATTCGCCGTCGACCGCCGCGGCGGCGAAGGCCGCCGACACCAGGCCGTTCGTGCGCAGCCGACCGTGGAGGAAAGACTCCAGGCCGGCCTCGTCGGTGATCAGCCCGCGCGCGGCCGCCTCCTCGACGCCGCCGGAGTGCGCGTGTCCGCCGCCCGGGAACCGGGAATCGGCCAGCACGAGCAGCACGGCCGACATCAGAACAGGAAATAGCGTTGGGACATGGGCAGTTCCGTCACCGGGTGCGGTTCGACCAGCTCGCCGTCCACGTGCACGGCGAAGCTGTCCGGATCGACCGTCACCCGCGGCAACGTGTCGTTGAGGATCATGTCCGCCTTACCGCGTCGCCGGGTGTCAGCGACCGGCAGCAACGGCCGTGACAGCCCCAACCTTTCGGTCAGACCGTCGTCGATCGCCGCCTGTGACACGAAATGCACACTGCTCGCCGCCGCAACCCGCGGCGCCGCACCGAACATCGGCCGGGCCAGCACCGGTTGCGGCGTCGGGATGGACGCGTTGGCGTCGCCCATCGCCGCCCACGCCGCGAACCCGCCCTTGAGCACCATGTGCGGCCGCACGCCGAAGAACTTGGGCTCCCACAACACCAGATCGGCCAGCTTGCCGACCTCCACCGACCCGACCTCGTGGTCGATGCCGTGCGCGATGGCCGGGTTGATCGTGTACTTGGCCACGTAACGTTGCGCCCGCTCGTTGTCGCCCAGGATGCCCCGGCGCTCCTTCATCACGTGCGCGGTCTGCCAGGTTCGGATGATCACCTCGCCGATCCGGCCCATGGCCTGCGAGTCGGAGCTGATCATCGAGATGGCCCCGATGTCGTGCAGCAGGTCCTCGGCGGCGATGGTGGTCGGCCGGATCCGGCTCTCCGCGAAGGCCAGGTCCTCCGGCACCGACGGGTTGAGGTGGTGGCAGACCACCAGCATGTCCAGGTGCTCGTCGAGGGTGTTGACGGTGTGCGGCCGGGTCGGATTGGTCGACGAGGGCAGCACGTTCGGCTCGCCGACCACCTTGATGATGTCCGGCGCGTGCCCGCCGCCGGCGCCTTCGGTGTGGTAGGCGTTGATCGACCGCCCGCCGATGGCGTCCACAGTGGACTCGACGAAACCGGCCTCGTTCAACGTGTCCGTGTGGATGGCCACCTGCACGCCGGACCGGTCGGCCACCCGCAGCGCGGAGTCGATCACCGCCGGGGTCGTGCCCCAGTCCTCGTGCAGCTTGAAACCGCCGGCCCCGCCGCGCAGCTGCTCCCAGAGCCCTTCCTCGCTGACGGTGTTTCCCTTGCCCAGCAACAACACGTTCACCGGCTGGTAGTCCATCGAGGCCAGCATCCTTGCCAGGTTCCAGGAGCCCGGCGTCACCGTGGTGGCCTTCGTGCCCTCGGCCGGGCCGGTGCCGCCGCCGATCAGCGTGGTCAGGCCGGCGGCCAGCGCCTGGTCGACCAGCTGCGGGCAGATGAAGTGCACGTGGCAGTCGATGCCGCCGGCGGTGAGGATCTTGCCGTTGCCGGCCACGATCTCCGTGGACGGGCCGATGACCAGCGCGGGATGCACGCCGTCCATGGTGTCCGGGTTGCCGGCCTTGCCGATGCCGACGATCCGCCCGTCGCGGATGCCGACGTCGGCCTTGATCACGCCCCAGTGGTCAAGGATCACCGCGCCGGTGATCACCACGTCCGGCGCGCCGTCGGCCCGGGTGGCCATGCCCTGGCCCATGGACTCGCGGATCACCTTGCCGCCGCCGAAGACCACCTCGTCCCCGGAGCCCGCGCCCATGCTGCGGTCCTCGGTGACCTGGATGAACAGGTTGGTGTCGGCCAACCGGATCCGGTCGCCCGTGGTCGGGCCGAACAGCTCGGCGTAGCGGTGCCGGTCGATGCTCGTCACAGTTCCCCCGACCATTCCTTGCGCAGTCCCGGAACCACCCGTCGGCCGGCGATGGGCACCAGCGTCACCTCGCGCTCCACGCCCGGCTCGAACCGGACGGAGGTGCCGGCCGGCACGTCCAACCGCTTGCCCCAGGCCGCTTTCCGGTCGAACTCCAGCCCCGGGTTGGCCGCCGCGAAGTGATAGTGCGAACCGACCTGCACCGGCCGGTCGGCCGCGTTGACCACGGTCAGCACGGTCCGCTCGCGGCCGGGATTCAGCTCCACCGGCTCGTCGCCGGGAACGATCTCGCCTGGAATCATGCCCGCCTCACGCGATCGGATCGTGCACGGTGACCAGCTTGGTGCCGTCCGGGAAAGTGGCTTCCACCTGCACGGAATCCAACATCTCCGGAATGCCCGACTGGACCTGGTCGCGGCGCAGCACCTGGCGGCCGCTGGCCATCAGCGCCGACACCGTCTCGCCGTCCCGCGCGCCCTCGAGCACGTGATCGGTGATCAGCGCGACCGCCTCCGGGTAGTTCAGCAGCACGCCACGGTCCAGCCGGCGGCGAGCCACATCCGCCGCCACATGGACCAGCAACTTGTCCCGCTCGTGCGGCGTCAGGTGCATGGCAGAAGGTCTAACACGAGGTGACCGCCGCGCGCCGACCGCAACATGATGTTTACCTGCGATTGCCGATCAGCCGCGCGAGGTGCAGGGTTGCCCGCATGGAGGACGGATTCCGGCCAGGGCTCGAAGGTGTTGTCGCTTTTCGTACCGAGATCGCCGAGCCCGACCGCGACGGCGGCGCACTGCGCTACCGCGGCGTGGACATCGAGGATCTCGCCGGACGGGTGACGTTCGGCAATGTGTGGGCGCTGCTGGTGGACGGCCGGTTCGGGCCCGGGCTGCCGCCGGCCGAGCCGTTCCCGATCCCCGTGCACACCGGGGACGTCCGGGTCGACGTGCAGGCCGCGCTGGCCATGCTCGCGCCGATCTGGGGCTATCAGCCGTTGTTGGACATCACCGACGAGCAGGCCCGCGACCAGCTCGCCCGTGCCTCCGTGATGGCGCTGTCCTACGTGGCCCAGTCGGCCCGCGGCATCGGCCGACCCGCCGTGTCGCAGCGGCGGATCGACGAGTCCGCCACCGTCACCGAGCGGTTCATGACCCGGTGGCGCGGCGATCCCGATCCCGCACACGTCAAGGCCATCGACGCCTACTTCGTGTCCGCCGCCGAGCACGGCATGAACGCCTCCACCTTCACCGCCCGGGTCATCGCCTCCACCGGCGCCGACGTCGCCGCGTCCATGTCCGGGGCCATCGGCGCCATGTCCGGGCCGCTGCACGGCGGCGCCCCCGCCCGTGTGCTGCCCATGATCGAGGAGGTCGAACGCGTCGGCGACGCCCATGCCGTCGTCGCCGGCATCCTCGACCGTGGCGACCGGCTCATGGGCTTCGGCCACCGCGTCTACCGCGCCGAGGACCCTCGCGCCCGGGTGCTCCGCCGCACCTGCCGTGAACTCGGCGCCGCCCGCTACGAGGTCGCCAACGCGCTCGAACAGGCCGCCCTGGCCGAGCTCCGCTCCCGCCGCCCCGACCGCGCCATCGAGACCAACGTCGAGTTCTGGGCCGCCGTCATCCTCGACTTCGCCGAGGTGCCGCCGCACATGATGCCGGCCATGTTCACCTGCGCCCGCACCGCCGGCTGGTGCGCCCACATCCTCGAGCAGAAACGCACCGGCCGCCTCGTCCGCCCGTCCGCCCAGTACATCGGCCCCGCCCCACGCCAGCCCGAGGACGTCGAAGGCTGGAACACGATCGCCCACGCCTGACACCCCACCTTTTTTCACATGCGCTTCCCATGTGGCATCAGATGCCACATGGGAAGCGCATGTGGCGAAAATGAGGTGCGCCGTTCGAGTGAACGGGTGCGGGCGGAACCACTCTCTGAGGTGGAGTTTGTATGCGCTCTCACCAGTTAGCCTGCCGGGATGCGGGAGGGGAGGGCCGCCGCCAGGGCAGCGGAGGCGGTGGAAGCCGAGCGGCTGGCGGCGCTGATCCCGGAGGAACGCGCCCAGTATCTGGTGGAGGCCGCGGAGAGCTGGGCGGCGGCGGGCTGCCCGGAGCGGGCGGGCGCGCTGTTCGAGGCGGCGCTCGCCGACGGCGGCCCGGTGGTGGGCGATGCCAGGACGTACTACGCGGGCTTCCTGTTCGACACGGGCTGCCCGGCGCGGGCCCTGCACACGCTGGCCGAGGTGCGCGGCTCCGACGACCCGTTCGCCTTCGCGAGCGCGGGCGAGGTGATGGAGGAAGCGGCGGACCTGGACGGGGCGCTGAGCTGGTTCACCGACGGCCTGCGGCGCTTCTACCGGCACTTCGACCCGATGGCCGCGGTGGACGACCCGACGCTGATGCAGCTGCTGACCAACCGGCAGCGGGTCCGCCGCCTGCTGGAGCTGCCCCCGGACAGCTGGGACGACATCGCCAGCGACGCCCAGGCGGTCCTGCTGGCCGATCTGACCGATCCGTGAGACGCAAAGTGTGGCGCGGAACACCCGGGCGTCACCTGGCGGACACCGGTTTGCAACACTGGGCCCCTCCCGGCAACGGCGCCGGCATTCCTTGCACTTGCTGACACGTCCCGGAGGCGCCGGCATGACGCAGACCGCAGATCCCGCCACCCTCATCCTGCCCGCCGAGCTGCGCCCGTCCGACGGTCGCTTCGGCTGCGGCCCGTCCAAGGTCCGGCCCGAGCAGCTGGCCAAGCTGGCCGAGTCCGGCGCGACCTACCTGGGCACCTCGCACCGGCAGAAGCCGGTGAAGTCGCTGGTCGGCCGGGTCCGCGCGGGCCTGCGCGAGCTGTTCGCGCTGCCCGAGGGCTACGAGGTGGTGCTGGGCAACGGCGGCACCACGGCCTTCTGGGACGCCGCGGCGTTCGGCCTGGTCCGTGAGCGCGCGCAGCACTTCACCTACGGCGAGTTCTCCTCGAAGTTCGCCACCGTGACCAAGGGCGCGCCGTTCCTCAAGGACCCGCTGGTGGTCAAGGCCGAGCCGGGCGACGCCCCGGAGATCGCCTTCGCCGCCGGCGAGGGCATCGACCTGGTCGGCTGGGCCCACAACGAGACCTCGACCGGTGTCGCGGTGCCGGTGAGCCGGCCGGCCGGCTCGGAGGGCGCGCTGGTGGCCATCGACGCCACCTCGGGCGCCGGCGGCCTGCCGGTCAAGGCCGAGGACTTCGACGTCTACTACTTCGCCCCGCAGAAGTCGTTCGCCTCGGACGGCGGCCTGTGGATCTCCCTGATGAGCCCGGCCGCCCTGGAGCGGGTGGCCGAGATCGGCGGGTCGGACCGCTGGGTGCCGGAGTTCCTGTCGCTGACCACGGCGCTGGACAACTCGACCAAGGACCAGACCTACAACACGCCGTCGGTGGCCACGCTGTTCCTGCTGGCCGACCAGATCGAGTGGATGCTGGGCAACGGCGGCCTGGAGTGGACCACCGCCCGCACGGCCGACTCGTCGTCGCGGCTGTACTCCTGGGCCGAGGCCACCGACTACACGACGCCGTACGTGGCGAATCCGGCCAATCGCTCGCAGGTCGTGGGTACGATCAACTTCTCCGACGAGGTGGACGCCGCCGTCGTGGCGAAGGTGCTGCGGGCCAACGGCGTCGTGGACGTGGAGCCGTACCGGAAGCTGGGCAAGAACCAGCTGCGGGTGGCCATGTTCCCGGCCATCGACCCGGACGACGTGACGGCGTTGACCAAGTGCGTGGAGTGGGTCGTCGGTCAACTGTGAAGCCCGTCACAGATCCAAATCACGGTCCGTAACGGTGAACCTCACGGCCCGATCATGCGTCTTACCTAGTAAATCCGGCAGGATCGTGGTCGGATGTCGTTAGACTCGGCGCGCCTACGGCGTCAAGTAGGCGCGCCGATCTATCGTCGGTATGTGGTGAGGTGACAGATCGGGGAGGCCGTGATGCGAGCGCTGCGAGTCGTCGGACTCGACGACGACGGCACATCTGTCATCTGCGAAGACCCCGTTCGCGGTGAGCGGTACACCATCCCCTGCGACGAGCGGCTGCGCGCCGCCGCGCGGGGCGACGTGGCCCGCCTCGGCCAGATCGCCGCGGAGAACGACGTCCAGATGCGGCCCCGCGAGATCCAGGCCCGGATCCGGGCCGGCGAGTCGGTGGACCAGGTCGCCGCGGCGGCCAACATGCCGACGCACCGTATCGAGCGCTTCGCCTACCCCGTGCTGCTGGAGCGGTCCCGCACCGCCGAGCTGGCCCAGCGCGCCCACCCGATCCGCGAGGACGGGCCGGACGTGCAGACCCTCGGCGAGGTGATCGCGCACTCCTTCGGCCTGCGCGGCCAGGACTACGCCGCGGTCAACTGGGACTCGTGGCGCGGCGAGGACGGCAAGTGGATCATCCAGGCGCACTGGCAGGCCGGTAGGTCGGAGAACCGGGCGCACTGGACGTTCCACCCCGGCGCGCACGGCGGCACCGTGTCGCCGATCGACGACCACGCCATCGACCTGCTGGACCCGTCGCCGAACCGGCCGCTGCGCACCGTGCGGCCGGTCACCGAGCTGGCCCGGCAGGCCCTGGAGCTGGAGCACCAGACCGCGGCGCACGCCCAGGTCCAGCCGCCGGCCCCGGCCACCCCGACGCCCGCGCCGGTGGTGCCCGAGCAGCCGGAGGCGCCGGTCGCCCGCAAGGCGGAGCCGGCGCCGGCTCCTGCCCCGGAGCCGGAGGCCGCGCGGGTCGAGCCGCCCCAGCCGGCGCCGGCCCCCGCGATCAACGATCCGGAGCCGGTGGAGGAGCCGCCCGCGGCGCAGGCGCCGAAGCAGCAGCCGGTGCCGCAGCAGCCGGCGGCGCAGTCCCAGCCCGACGCGCAGCCCGCCGCCCGCAAGGCGGAGGCCCCGCCGCGACGCGGCAAGAAGAACCACCCGATCGTGCCGTCCTGGGAGGACGTGCTGCTCGGGGTCCGCTCGCAGCGTTAGGTCAGAGCTTTTCGAAGGCCTGCCAGTCGATGCCTTCGCGTTCACACCAGTCCTCCGCCTCCTGGCGGGTCAGCGGCTTGGCGTCGACCGGCCGGTCGACGCCGAGCCGCGTCCAACCGTCCGGCGCCAGCAGATAGAGCTCGCGCTGCTTACGGGCCAACAGCCGCCCGTCCGGAAACGCCATCGTCGGCTCCGTGCGCAGGTAGTGCACGGACTCGGGTCGCGTCATGCCTGCATCATGCGCCGAATTCCCACGTGCCGTCGAGCCGTGTGACCAGCCACAACGGCCTTGACCTCGAGCGCGCTGGAGCTCGCACACTGGCGAGGCCCCGCCCCTGCTTCGCCCGGTTGCCGGATTTTCGCCCGCCGCCACCCGACGCGCGCACCCACCCGAGCCGGATGCGGCGGGTGAAA
>DATJJB010000794.1:0-20071 GCA_035492655.1 Kutzneria sp.
GACACCGTGGTGCACGCCTCCGTCACCGCCAACCCGGCCGGACCCACCGGCCGCACGGCGATGAAGGAGATGAACGTCATCGGCACCATGCAGCTGCTGGCGGCCTGCCAGCGCTCGCCGGTGGTGCGCCGACTGGTGGTCAAGTCGACCAGCGCGGTCTACGGCGCCAGCTCCCGCGACCCGGCGATGTTCACCGAGGACATGGCCCCCAAGGCGCTGCCGTCCAGCGGCTACGCCAAGGACGCCGTGGAGGTCGAGGGCTATGTCCGCGGCTTCTCCCGGCGCCGCCCGGACGTCGCGGTGACCACGCTGCGCTTCACCAACTTCATCGGCCCGCGCATCGACACCGTGCTGACCAGGTACTTCGCCCTGCCGATCGTCCCGACGGTGCTCGGCTACGACGCCAGGATGCAGCTGCTGCACTCCGAGGACGCGCTGGCCGTGATGGAGCGGGCCACCCAGCACGACCTGCCCGGCGTGTTCAACGTCGGCGGTGACGGCGTGCTGATGCTGTCCCAGGCGATCCGCCGCGCCGGCCGGATCGCGCTGCCGGTGCCGAGCATGGCGGTGCCCACCGTCGGCCGGCTGGTGCGCAGCGCGCGGCTGGTCGACTTCTCGCCCGACCAGATGCGGTTCCTGAACTTCGGCCGCGTCGTGGACACGACCCTGCTCCAGCGCGACTTCGGCTTCACGCCGCGCTGGACGACAACACAGGCGTTCGACGACTACGTGAGCGGCCGGGCGCTGCGCCCGGCCATCGACGTGGACACCCTGGCGGCGGCGGAGCGGGGCATTCTCGACTTCGCCGCCCGCATCCCGATCAGGTGAGTGAGGAGGTGGAACCCATGCCCGACGCACGTGTGATCCCGTTGCACAACACGACCGACCGGCCCGCGCCCCGCACGGCGCCGCCCGCCCGGCCCCGGATGGAGCAGGTGCCGCCGCCCGCGGACACCGCCGGCGACAAGGTCGAGACCGGTCCCGAGTGGGAGCGCCGGCTGGCCGACACGCTGGCCTTCCTGCGCCGCCGGATCACCGGCGACTACCAGGTCGACGAGTTCGGCTTCGACCGCGAGCTGACCGACAACGTGATGATGCCGCTGCTGCGGCCGCTGTACGAGAAGTGGTTCCGGGTGGAGACCATCGGCCTGCACAACGTGCCGGCCGACAGCGGCGCGCTGCTGGTGGCCAACCACTCGGGCACGCTGCCGATGGACTCGGTGATGACCGCGGTCGCGGTGCACGAGCACCACCCGGCCAACCGGCACCTGCGGATGCTCGGCGCCGACCTGGTGTTCCGGCTGCCGATGATCAGCTCCATCGCCCGCAAGACCGGCCAGACCCTGGCCTGCAACCCGGACGCGGAGCGGCTGCTGCGCGGCGGCGAGCTGGTCGGCGTGTGGCCGGAGGGCTTCAAGGGCGTCGGCAAGCCGTACAAGGACCGGTACAAGCTGCAGCGGTTCGGCCGCGGCGGCTTCGTGTCGGCGGCGCTGCGCACCCGCACGCCGATCATCCCGGTGTCCATCGTCGGCGCCGAGGAGATCTACCCGAAGATCGGCGAGATCAAGCTGATCGCCCGGCTGTTCGGGCTGCCGTACTTCCCGGTCACGCCGACCTTCCCGCTGCTGGGGCCGCTGGGCGCGGTGCCGCTGCCGTCCAAGTGGTACATCGAGTTCGGCGAGCCGATCCGGACCGACCAGTACGAGCCCGGCGCGGCCGAGGACCCGATGCTGGTGTTCAACCTGACCGACCAGGTCCGGGAGACCATCCAGCAGACCCTCTACCGGCTGCTCACCCAGCGTCGCAACGTCTGGCTCGGCTGACTCACTCGTTCGGGTTGCTGACCAGCGCGAACGGGCTCTCGGTGCGTACCGTGATCCGATGGCGCTGTGGTCGCGGAGATCCGCATTGCTGGCCGCGCCGGCGATGGCCGCCGGTGGGCTGGTCGTCGCCGGCGCCCGGGCCGCGTCGGCGACGACGAACGACCAGTTGACCTTCGTCGCCAGCAGGACCGCCAGTTCCCCGCTGGACCAGGCCGTGGTCGGCACGACCTTCGCGGCGCTGCTGGCGGTGTTCGACTCGTCCGGAGCCACCGCTGGTGACGGCTCGATGATCGGCGCCGTGGTCAACGTGACCGCGGACAACCCGGCCAAGCTGATCGTGCAGATGAAGATCGTGCTGCGGCTGACCGCCGGCGGCAAGGGCGAGCTGCACCTGAGCTCCATGCACCCCATGGTGCTGCCGTCGCCGGTGCAGAACCCGCTGGCCGTGGTCGGCGGCACCGGCCAGTACGCCAACGCGAAAGGCGAAGGAACGATCACGTATCCGACGCCGGACCGGATCAACTTCGCGCTGACCGTCACCACCTGAGCACGAGGCAGCCGCCCGGCACGTCCACAGTGGACATGCCGGGCGGCTGTTTTCCCCGGGGGAGGGGGCTCAGGCGGCCGTCAGGTTGACGATCGCCCCGGGGTTGCTGGTCTGGGACTCGACATCGCCGATGCCCAGCCAGGTGCCGTCGGTCTTGCGGGCGGTGTGCCAGACCTTGCCGTCGGCGGTGCCGATGACCACGTGCAGGTCGCCGTTGGGCTCGCCGGCGGCGTCGATGGTGGCGGCGCCGGACAGGGGAGTGCCGGTGGCGGCGATGACGTCGCCGAAGGCCAGCCAGGTGCCGTCGGACTTGCGGCCGGTGTGCCAGACCTTGCCGTCGGTCGTGACGGCGACCAGCTGCAGGTCGACGCCGGTGCCGGCGACGGCGATGTCGGCCACCGGGGCCAGCGTGCCGGCCTGCGTCTCGACGTCGCCGAAGGCCAGCCAGGTGCCGTCCGCGGTCTTGCGGGCGGTGTGCCAGACCTTGCCGGTGTCGCTGACCACGGCCACGTGCAGGTCGGAGATGCTGCCGTTGGGCGACTTCACCGCGGCGGCCGAGACCTTGACCGCCTTGCCGAGGTAGTCACCGGCCTCGACCTTGATGTTGCCGAACGACGTCCAGGTCTCGTCGACGTGCCGGATGGCGTGCCAGACATTGCCGTCGGTGTCGGTGACCACCACGTTGAGCTCGTTGTTCACCGACGCCACACCGACATCGGCGACCTTGAAGGTGGCGTTGGTGGCGGCCAGCACGTCGCCCCACGGCAGCCAGCTGCCGTTGGACAGCCGCGCGGTGTGGAACAGGCGGCCGTCCCGGGTCACCGCGACGATCTGCGTGTCCCCGCCGGTACGGGCGGCGTCGGCGGCCACGACATCGAGCTTGCTGGTCTGCGCCTCGACGTCACCGAAGCCGCCGGTCCACGTGCCGTCGGTGTTGCGGATGGTGTGGAACAGGCCGCCGTTGCTGGTCGCGGCCAGCACCTGGAGCGGCTGCGGGCCGGACGAGGTGCCGCCCCACAGGGCGTCGACCAGCATCTGCGCGTCGTGCACCTCGGGGGTGTAGGCGCCGGGGTCGCCGGAGCGCTGGACGGCGTCGCAGGTCGAGCCGATGTCGGCCGTCTGCCAGCCCGGGATGCCGAGCAGGTGGGTGAGGAAGCTGTTGGTGGCGAAGACCGGGTTCTCGATCTGGGCCGCCGTGCCCCAGCCCTGCGACGGCCGCTGCTGGAACAGGCCGAGGCTGTCGTGGTCGACGGCCTGGGTCAGGTTGCGCAGATTGCTTTCGGTGATGGCGGTGGTGACCGCGAGCACGGCGGCCCGGCTGGGCAGGCCCCGGCCCTGGACGGTCTCGATGATGACGCGGGCGCAGGACACCCGATAACCGTCGACGCTGGCGCCGAGCCGGGGGCCGTTCAGGTTCGGGCGGAGCTGGTTGGCGATGGCGTTGTCGCCGGCGGTGGGCCCGCCGGCCTCGCAGTCGGCGGTGCCGGCGGCGGCCAGGGTGGCGAGCGGGACGCGGGGGCTGCCGGTCAGTGCGTTGTCGGTGGCGGCCGAGGCGAGCGGGCCGGTGGCCAGTGCGGCGACCATGCCGGCGCCCGCGACAGCGGCGCGTAAAGCGTTGCTACGCATGGGAATGCCTCTCAGGCCGCAGTGACGTTGACGATGGCGCCGGGGTTGCTGGTCTGCGACTCGACATCGCCGAAGGGCAGCCAGGTGGCGTCGGTCTTGCGGGCGGTGTGCACGACCTTGCCGTCGGCGGTGCCGATGACCACGTGCAGATCGCCGTTGGGCTCGCCGGCGGCGTCGATCGTGACGGCGTTGCTGGACAACGGGGTGCCGGTCGCGGCGATCACGTCGCCGAACGGCAGCCAGGTGCCGTCGGACTTGCGGCCGGTGTGGAAGACCTTGCCGTCGGTGGTCACGGCCAGCATCTGCAGGTCGACGCCCGTGCCGGCGATGGCGATGTCGGCCACCTTGGCCAGCGGGCCGGCCTGCACCTCGACGTCGCCGAAGGGCAGCCAGGTGCCGTCCTGGTGCTTGCGGCCGGTGTGCCAGACCTTGCCGTCGGCGTTGGTGACGGCCACGTGCAGGTCGGTGTCGGAGCCCGAGGGCGAGTGCACGGCGGCGGCGGAGACCTTGACGGCCTTGCCATCGGCGGTGCCGGCCTCGACGTTGACGTTGCCGAAGTGGGTCCAGGTCTCGTCGAGGTGCCGGATGGCGTGCCAGACGTTGCCGTCGGTGTCGGTGACCACGACATTGAGCTCGTTGTCCACCGCGGCGACGGCCACGTCGGCGGCGGTGAAGCCCGCGCCGGTCTGGGCGTTCACGTCGCCCCAGGGCAGCCAGTGGCCGTTGGCCAGGCGGGCGGTGTGGTGCAGCTTGCCGTCCCGCGAGACCGCGACGATCTGCATGTCGCCACCGGTCAGCGCGCCGTCGGCGGCGACGATGTCGAGCGGGCCGGCCTCGGTGTCGACGTCGCCGAAGCCGCCGGCCCAGGTGCCGTCGGTGTTGCGGATGGTGTGGAACAGGCCGCCGTTGCCGGTGATCGCGCCGATCTGCAGCGGCTGCGGCTGGGCCACGTCGTTGACGATCTTGTTGTAGCGGTAGGCGTGGTAGCCGTCGGCCAGCAGCGTGGCCCGCGTCCAGTTCTCGTGCATGGCGAACTGGCCGAAGTCCGGCTCGGTGTAGACCTGGGCCAGGGTGTGCGCCCCGTCGACCCAGTGGTCGAACAGCACGACGTGCTCCGACTCCTTGTCCAGCGCGTCGCCCGGCAGCAGGTCGTCGTAGGAGATCTGGGTCGAGACCTGCGGCAGGGTCTGGGTGACCAGGCTGGTGCCCAGGTGCCAGGCCATCGAGACGTAGCCCGAGCAGTCGGAGCGGTAGCCGCGGCCCTGCGGGTCGGGGGAGTACACGCTCTGGCTGTAGGGCACGTGCTTGTCGACCCAGTACTGCGCTCTGGCCAGCACCTCGCTGCGGGTGATCGGGCCGTCGACCGACGAGGCGGCGCTGGCCTGTGCCGGGGCCAGCGTGGCGAAGCCGGTCGCGGCCACGGCGGTGAGCAGGCCGGCCGTCATCAGCCGGCGCAGACCGGACGGGGCCGAGCCGGTCCGAACAGCGGAAGAGAACATGGGAATGCCACCTTCACCTTGATCTGTCAGGAGAGACGCACGTTCTGAGCGGGAAGCGTTTGAATCGCTTCAACCAAGAACAACGCTACAAGCCGTGCGCACCCCGGGAAAGGCTTTGGGGTGGCCGGATCCGGCCACACACCGCTCACGAAAAAGGACGCCCGCCAGGCCTTTTCGGCCCGACGAGCGTCCTTTGTGGACTGAAAGTCAGCTGCCGGCGATCGCCGCCTCCACCACGCCCGACGACGGCATGCCTGGCACGCCAGGCGACGTCAGCTGCGCCGCCGCGTCCCATGACCCGTCGGCACTGTGCCGGATCGTGTGCCACACGCCGCCGGCGTTGTCCACCAACGCGATCTGGAGATCACCGTTGACGCCTGCCGCCGCGACGGACACGAAGGTCCCCGGATGGTGCATGGCGGCCAACGCGTCACCGGGTGCGCTCCAGTTGCCGTCCGAGCCGCGGACCATGTGCCACAACGAGGTTCCGTTGCCACCTTGCACCAGCATCTGGAGCCCGGCGCCCACCGCGCCCACCGTGACGCCCGATGGTGTGCCGACGACGTTGTTCTTGTCGTAGGCGGCGAGCACGTCGCCGAAGCCCGACCAGTTCCCACCGGCGTCCCGCACGGCGTGCATGACCTTGCCGCCGGCCAGCGCGACCAGCTGGAGCTGCCCGTTCACGCCGGCCGCCGCGACCTGGCTGATCGTGCCGGTCAGACCACCGGCCACGCTCTTCACGTCGCCGAGCGAGGTCCAGGTGCCGTCGCTGTGCCGAACGGCGTGGAAGAGGTTGGCGCCGCCGTCGGTCGCCACCACGACCTGAAGGTCGGTGTTGACCGCGGCCGCGGCCAGCGAGGTGACGTTGGCGCAGGTGGCGATCCGCTGCATGCCCTCCCAGCGGCCGTCGGAGTGCCGAACCGCGAGGTAGACGCCGGTCGCGTCGCTGAGCACGATGTCCAGGTCGCCGTTGACGTACGTGCTGGCGATGTGGGTGATCGTGCTCGACGGCCGGCTGGTCTCGCCGAGCAGACTGCCGGCGGCGGACCAGGTCCGGTTGGCGTTGGAGCGGATGGTGTGCAGCAGGTCGTTGCCGGTGGTGCGCAGCACGAGCTGCGCGTCGGACGCGCCGCCGGCCGCCGCGGTCAGGGCGACCGGCTGGTTGTCGTGGCGGGCCCCGAAGGAGAAGGCGGCGCCGATGACCACGGCCACGACCGCGACCAGAACCACAAGTGGCGCAAGGGTTTTGCGACGGTTCACGGTGTTCCCCCCGGTCATGACGCGCTCAGCTGGTACAGGGCGGCGCCGCCGGCGGGCAGCGACACGGTGATCTGTGAACCGGACTGCGCGGTGTACGAGCCCTTGCTCGGGTCGAACTTGCCGATGCCGTGCACGGTCGAGGTGTTCGTGTTCAGGGTGACGTTGGCGGCCGCGGTGTTGGACCGGTTGGCCACGAACACCCAGCGGTCCTTGACCGCGCTGTTGGGGCTGCGGAATCGGCCCACCACAACGGTTCCCGACACCGACGTGAGATAGCCGTCCGGGCTGAACGGCGTGGTGCCGGGCGTCTGCGCGCTCTCGTTGGCGTGCACCACCGACTCCGACACCAGCGGCAGCAACTCCTTGCCCACCGGGGCCAGCCAGCTGGTGTTGAGCGTCTGGCTGTAGCCGTAGCGGGCGGTCTTGGCGCCGGTCAGGTCGATCAGCGCCGGGCCGAAGTCCTCGCCGCGCCCCGGATCCGGCGTCCAGTAGGTGAAGTACTGGATGCCCTTGCAGCCGTAGGCCAGGCTGACGTTGACCTGCCAGGCCAGGTCGGCCGCGGTCGGCTCCTTGAGCAGGTTGCTGGACAGTGTCTGGATGTAGGTCCAGGTCGGCAGCCCGCTGTCCAGGCCGGCCTGCCGGACCTGGGCCCAGCACTGGAAGAAGTTCGTCGCCTCGCCGTCGTGGCGCAACGGGTAGTAGTCGAAGGAGATCAGCGGCGGCGCGACCTGG
Organism: Kutzneria sp.; assembly: GCA_035492655.1. Taxonomy (GTDB): domain Bacteria; phylum Actinomycetota; class Actinomycetes; order Mycobacteriales; family Pseudonocardiaceae; genus Kutzneria. Next base: position 7,488 of record DATJJB010000794.1, read on the forward strand.
CTGACGAAGTTGCTCAGCGTCTTGGCGTAGTCGACCTCCAGCGCGTACGAGAGATTGGTGTACGCCATCGCGCTCGGCGCCATCTCGTGCACGATCTGGCTGGCCTTGCCCAGTGAGACGTTGCGGGAGCCCCACAGGTCCGGCTCGTCGTAGAGGCTGAAGCCGGCGAAGGAGGTGTGCCGGGCGTAGCGCGCGGTCGCCTGCTGGACCAGTGCGCGGGCGTCGGCCGTGCTGATGGTCAACGGGCCCGAGCGGCTGTCGTCGATGGTGAACATCTCGCCGACCGCCTTGACCGACGGATCGGTGGCCACGATCGCCTTCATGTCGTGCTGGTCGGCGAAACCGAGCGCGTAGTCGATGCTCTGCGGGTCGAGCTGGTAGTTGCCGGTGACGAAGAAGGTGAAGCCGGCGGCCGCCATGTCGGCGTAGTTGGCGGCGGTGGACGCGGACGGCGGCGGTGGCCAGAACGCGCCGATCGGGAAGCGTGTGTCGGTGAACAGCGGCGTCGAGCTGCACACATTGCCCAGCTGCAGCGGGGTGGCGGCCGGCGTGACGGCCGGCCGCGGCGTCGCCGAGGCCACGGCCGGGGCGGCCAGCGCGGCGGCGCCGACACCGGCGGCGCGGAACAGCCAGCGGCGGCTCATGGGCGCACCAAGGCGTACGTCATCGATCACGGAATGCTCCTGAAGATGAGTGATGGTCAGCTCAGATGAGGTTGCGGCGGGCCGCCCAGGCGACGGCCTCGATCGGGGTGCCGGCCCCGACCTTGTCGCACACCTCGCGCAGCCGTCGTCGCAGCGTGCGCGGGCTCAGGTTCAGTCGTCGTGCCACGGAATCCGCCGGTAGTCCGCTGGCCAGCAGGCCGAGCAGGGCCACTTCGTTCCGGTTCATGGCGCTGTCGGTGGTCAGAGTCAGCATCACAGCCCCCCGCTGTCTGCCGTGTTCATTGAAATGATTCAATCAGCGTGACGCGAGAGCCGTCAAGAAGGTTGGGCCGGATGGCCGAGTTTAATGTCGAACTTCGCCGAGCAGTCCCTGTATCAGGGAATTTCGTGCACGGAGTACCCTAAGCTGGCCGCATTCACGTTGTTGCACGTTTCAATCGCAGGAGGACCGCCATGCGCCGCGTGGGCATCAAGGACGTCGCCGCGCTGGCCGGCGTGTCCGTCGGCACCGTCTCGCACGTGCTGAACCGGCCCGAGGTGGTGGCCGAGGCCACCCGGCTGCGGGTCGAGCAGGCCATCGGCGAGCTCGGCTTCGTGCGCAACGGCGCGGCCGGCACCCTACGGGCCGGTCGCAGCCAGGTGCTCGGCCTGGTGGTGATGGACGTGACCAACCCGTTCTTCACCGACATCGCCCGCGGGGCCGAGGACGTGGCCAACGGCAACGGCTACGTGGTCATCCTCGGCAACTCCGACGAGTCCGACGACAAGGAACGCAACTACCTGCGGGTGCTCCAGGAGCAGCAGGTCGCCGGCGTGCTCATCACGCCGGTGCACGACGACTCGTCCCGCATTCGGCAGCTGCGCGACGTCGGCACCTCGGTGGTGCTGGTCGACCGGGCGGCGCTGGGCACCGACCAGTGCTCGGTGTCGGTGGACAACGTGGCCGGCGGACGGCTGGCCGCCGAGCACCTGCTCGGCCTTGGCCACGAGGAGATCACCTTCGTCACCGGGCCGTCGGCGATCCGGCAGTGCGCCGACCGCCGGGCCGGCGTCAAGGCCGCGCTGCGCAACGCCGGCATCGCGCTGGGCGGTGGCCTGCAGGAACTGGTGGTGCCGGCGATGAACGTGGCGTCCGGCCGGGCCGCCGGGGAGAAGCTGTTGCAGGGCAAGCGAAAGCCGCGGGCCGTGTTCTGCGCCAACGACCTGCTGGCCGTCGGCGTGCTGCACGTGCTGCTGCGGGCCGGGCTGCGGGTGCCCGAGGACGTCATGGTGGTCGGCTACGACGACATCTACGCGGCCGAGTCGGCGGCCGTGCCGCTGACCACGATCCGGCAGCCCACCTACCAGATGGGCCGGATGGCCGCGGAGCTGATGATCTCCGAGTGCGAGCAGCCGGAACAGCATGCCCACCAGCAGATCCTGTTCCAGCCGACGCTGGTGGCCCGCAACTCGACGGGCCGGCCGGTCTAGCCCTGGATCAACGCCTTGGCCAGGTCGGCGGCCTCGCGGGCGGAGCCCCAGGACAGGGTGACGCCCAGGCTGCCGTGGCCGTAGCAGTGCACGATGGGCCGGCCGGCCAGCTCACGGGCTTCGAGGCGGATGGTGGCGCGCTCGGGCCGTAGCCCGACGCGGTGCTCCAGGATCGGCGCGCCGGCCAACAGCGGCTCGACCGTGGCGCAGCGCTCGATGATGGCCGAGGCGATGGCCGCGTCGGGCTCCAGCCGCCAGTCCCCGACGGTGGACACGCCGCCGAGCACAACCTGGTCCCCGTGCGGGAAGTAGTGGGTGAACTCCGGCTCGGTGGAGATCTCCTGGAAGAACTCCTCGATGCCCGGATTGGCCACCACGACGAGCTGCCCGCGGCAGGCCCGCACGGTCAGGTCGGGCACCAGCCGCCGGGCCCCGACGCCGCTGCAGTTGACCAGCACCGGGGCCTCGTCGACGACCTCGCTGAGCCGGGCCACGGTGCGGATGTCCAGCCGCCCACCGGCCGCGGTCAGCCGGCCGGTGAGGTAGCCCAGATAGCGCGGCATGTCGATCAACGGAACGCGGGCCCACTGGCCGCTGGTGAAGCCGGCCGGCAGCTCGGTGCGGCGTAGGTTCACGAGGTCCGGGACCATGCTGACCTGCGGCGGCAGGTCGTCCAGCGGCAGCGCGCCGCGGCTGGCCATCCGGCCGCGGGTGAGGCGGACGCCGGTGGCCGGATCGCGGGCCAGCCGGGTGAACTCGTCGAGACCGACACGGCTCCAGGCCAAGGCCCGATCGGCTGGTTCGGCGAAGGCCGGGCCCCACATCGCGCCGGCCATCGCCGACGTGGTCTGCCGCGGCAGGTCGGTGCTCATCACCCTGGTCCGCACGCCCGCCTCGGCCAGGCACACCGCGGTGGTCAGGCCGATCACGCCGGCCCCGATGACGAGCACGTCGTCACTCACGCTCGTCACGGTAGGGCATCGGGCACCGAATACCGAGTCCGAAAGGGACAGTGCCCGTCTACGATCCGGGAACATGTCCCAGCCAAGCGCGCCCCCGCAGTTCCCCATCCTGATCTCGACCATGAACGACGTGCCCGGCTGCCGGGTCACCCACGTGTTCGGCGAGGTCTTCGGCCTCACCGTGCGCAGCCGCGCCATCGGCGTGAACTTCGTGGCCGGTCTCAAGTCCCTCGGCGGCGGCGAGGTGACCCAGTACACCCAGATGCTCAGCGACTCCCGCAACGAGGCGCTCGGCCGGCTCTGCCAGCAGGCCATGGGCTACGGCGCGAACGCCGTGCTGGCCATGCGCTTCGACTGCAACGAGATCGCGCAGACGATGAGCGAGGTCGCCGCCTACGGCACCGCGGTCTACATCGTGCCCAACGACCAGCCGGCCCAGCAGCACGCCGCGCAGCAGCACCAGCCGGCGGCCCCGCAGCAACAGCAGTACCAGCAGGCCCCGCAGCAGCAGATGCAGCAGCCCCAGCGTTGAGCCCGAAGGTCGGAAGGGACCATTCCCACACTCCGAGTGGAGGAATGGTCCCTTCCGAACATGAAGGCCGAACGTGAAAGGACCATTCCTGACGTTGAACGAGAGGAATGGTCCTTTCCAAGCGTTGGTGGCTTGACTAGGAGGTGCGGCGGCGGTAGGCGATGCCGGCGGCGACCGCGCCGGCCAGGGCGCCGGCGCCCAACACCGTGGGCACGCCGATGCGGGCGGCCTTGCGGCCGGTGCGGAAGTCGCGGATCTCCCAGCCGCGGCGGCGGGCCAGCTCCCGCAGCCCGGGATCGGGGTTGACGGCCACCGCGGTGCCGGCGGTGGACAGCATCGGCACGTCGTTGATGGAGTCCGAGTACGCGGTGCAACGGCGCAGGTCGAGGCCCTCACGGGCGGCCAGCGCCCGTACGGCGTGGGCCTTGGCCTTGCCGTGCAGCAGGTCGCCGACGAGCCGCCCGGTGTAGACGCCGTCCCGGGACTCGGCGACGGTGCCAAGGGCTCCGGTCAGGCCGAGCCGCCGGGCGATGATCGAGGCCAGCTCGACCGGGGTGGCGGTGACCAGCCACACCCGCTGCCCGGCGTCCTGGTGCATCTGGGCCAGCGCCCGCGTGCCGGACCAGATCTTGGCCGCCATCAGCTCGTCGTAGATCTCCTCGCCCAGGTCGACCAGCTCCTGAACGCTGCGCCCGGCCACGAAGCCCAGCGCCTGCTCGCGGCTGGCCCGCACGCTGTCCGGGTTCTCCTTGCCGCCGAGCCGGAACCGCAGCTGCCGCCAGGCGAAGCTGGCCAGGTCGGTGGTGGTGAAGTACTTCCGGCTGGCCAGGCCGCGGGCGAAGTGGAAGATCGAGGCGCCCATCATCATGGTGTTGTCGACGTCGAAGAACGCGGCGGCGGTCAGGTCCGGCGGCACCGCGAGCGCGGCCTCGAGGTCGGCCGCGGCCGCCACCGCCGCCTCGGCCGATGCCTCGCCGGCCAGCTCGGCCATCCGCTCGAGCTCTGCGTCCGCCCCGTCACGCCAGCGTGGCACCGCCGCGCCTCCCCCGCTCCTGCCGGTTCCTCATCGTGCAAGGGTAGCGATCAGTGGCCGAGCACAATGCCCGGTAGTCCGGGCAGCAGCGGCGGCAGGGTGATCCCGGGCAACGGCAGCGGCACGGAGATGTCGGCGGGCTTGCTGCTGGTCGTGGTCGGCCCCGGTCCCTTGGACCCGGTCGTCACGGGCGAGGCGACCGTCGGTGTGGTGAACGTGACGGTCGGCGTGGTGGCCGTGGTCGTCGACGACCCGCCGCCGACGCCGTTGCCGGGCGCGCCGCCGCCCGGGTGCGAGGTCGTGGTCGGCGTGGCGCCGTAGCTCTGCTGGACCGGCGGCCGCGTGGCGCACGCCCCGGTGGCCGGCAGCGCGCCGACGTCGTCGGTGGCGCCGGTGGTGATCGTGTAGCAGTTCAGCCGCGCGATCAGGGCGTCGGCCCGCTCGGTGATGGCGGCCAGCAGGACGGCGCTGGTGTCGGCGCGCTCGGGCAGCGAGGGCCGCAGGGTCTTGAGCCGCTGCGACTGCTCCTTGGCCCAGTCACGCAGATAGGTCAGGCCGGAACCGTCGCCGTTGGTGCTGAGCACGGTCAGCAGCCGCGAGCCGGCGGCGGCGTCGGTGTCGAAGTCGGTGAGCGCGGTCAGGTACGAGCCGATGGGCGTGTTGCCGCGGGCGGCCATGCCCTCCATCTCGTCGATCCGCGCGGTGGCGAACTCGAGGTGCTTACGGGCCTTGGCCGCGTCGTCGAAGGCCAGTCCGAAGGAGGCCGACTCGGCGGTGCGCTTGATCGCGTACAGCGGGTCGCCGGGCAGCGCGTCCCGGCTGAGCAGCAGGCTCATCGCGCCCAGCGCCAGGATCAGGCACAGCGCGGCGGCCATGGCCACCATCAGCCGGCCGGGCGCGGTGGACCGCACGGGTAAGTCGCGGACCGGGGCCGGCGGCGACTCGAAGTCCATGGCCTCGAACTCGGCGAGCACCCGCAGCCGCATGCGTTCCCGCTCGCGTGGGGTCGGCCCCACCGCGTCGGCCGAGCGCCGCAGCAGATCCGCGACGCGTTCGTGCTCCATCCGGGTCTCCACCTCACCACCTGTTCGCTTCCAATCCAGGAAACGACGGCGGCACTGCATCGGTTACGCGTAAGAGCATTACGTCAGCGCGTGAGCACAGCTAGCGCAGTTCGGCCGGCAGCAGTTGGGCCAGCCGGCGTACCGCGCGATGCTGCAAAGCCTTGATCGCGCCCTCGTTCCGGCCCATCTGCTCCGCCGTCTCGGCCACCGACAGGCCCTGCAGGAAGCGCAACACGATGCACTCCCGTTGGTCGTCGTTGAGCTCGCTCACGCAGCGCAACAGCTCGTTGGTCGTCGCCTCGTCCAGCACCGCCTGCTCGGGACCGGCCGTGACCTGGCGATTGTCGTCCAACTCGGCGGTGGTGACCTCCAGCCGGTACCGGCTCGACTTGACGTGGTCGAGCACGAGGTTGCGGGCGATGGTGACGAACCAGGCGCCGACGTCACGGCCCTGGTAACTGACCGTGGTGATGCGGCGCAGGGCGCGCAGGAACGTCTCGGAGGTGACGTCCTCGGCCAGCGTGCGGTCGCCGACGCGGAACAGCACGTAGCGGAACACCTGGTCCACGTAGCGGTCGTAGAGCAGGCCGAACGCCTCCACGTCGCCACGCTGCGCCTTGTCCACCAGCTGCCACGCCTCGGCGTGCTCGTCGGCGGTCGGGGGCGGGCCACTGGGCTGTTTGGAGCGGGCAGGGCTGCTCATAGGTCCAGCAGCACCTCCCTTGGTCGGCGTAGCGGCAGCATACGTGTTGTTACTTGCAAGTAGGTAGCGCTCACGGGCGGACCCTGGTGAGACGTCGGGCCCAGCTCCTGCATGACGCCGGGGCACCGTGCCAAAATCCTGTGATCGGCTCTAGGGGAGGTCTCGCATGACCGGTGTCAGCAACGTGGCGGATCTGGTCCGGACCGCCGCGGTCCGTGGTCCCGATCACCCCGCGTTCATCGACGCGGCCACCGGCGACAGTCTGACCTGGGCCGAGGTCGACGCCGCGACCGACGTCGAGGCCAACCGCCTGCGCGAGGCCGGTCTGCAGCCCGGCGACCGGGTGGCGGTCCGGCTGCCCACGTCCATGGAGTTCGCGGTGGCCGTGTTCGGCACGCTGCGCGCCGGCGGCGTCGTGGTGCCGGTCGGCACCGGCGGCCCCAGCCGGGAGCTGACCCGCGTGCTCGACGACAGCGGCGCCTCGCTGCTGATCGGCGACGGCGCCGACGTCTCGACCAGGGTGCTGCCCGCGCCGGTGCTGCGCGTCGACGGCGGCCTCACCGGCGAGTCGGTGCGCGGCGGCGAGGACGTGGCTGTGCTCGCGTACACGTCGGGTACCTCCGGTGTGCCGCGCGGCGCGATGCTGTCGCACCGCGCGTTGCTGGCGAACGTGGCGCAGTGCGCGGCGCTGCGCCCGGCGCCGGTGACCGCCGCCGATCGCGTCCTGCTCGCCTTGCCGCTGTTCCATTCCTACGGGCTTGGACCAGGACTGTTCCAGGTCGCGGCCGCCGGCGCGACCGCTGTTCTGCTGCAACGTTTCGACGCGGAGGCAGCAGTTGACGCCATCGAGCAGCACCGGGTGACGACGTTGGTCGGCGTGCCCCCGATGTACCAGGCGCTGCTGCACGTCGACGCCAAGCGGCTGCGTGACGCGCTGATCACCGTCCGGCTGCTGACCTCGGGCGCGGCGCCGCTGAGCCCGTCGCTGCTCGAGGCCGTGCAGAAGGCGACCAGCCTGCCGGTGTTCGAGGGCTACGGCCTCACCGAGACGGCCCCGGTGCTGACCTCCACGCTGGTCGGCGGCCAGGTCAAGCCGGGTTCGGTCGGCCGCCCGCTGCCCGGCATCGAGCTGCGGCTGGTCGACACCGACGGGCAGCCGTTCGCCGAGGACGAGGAGTTCGTGCTGCCGGACGACGACGCCGGCCTGGTGTCGGTGCGCGGCGAGAACCTGTTCAGCGGCTACTGGCCGGACGGCGCGCACGGCCCCGACGCCGAGGGCTGGTTCCGCACCGGCGACGTCGGCTACCTGGACGACGACGGCGACCTGCACCTGGTCGACCGGGCCGGCGACCTGATCATCGTGAACGGCTTCAACGTGTACCCGCACGAGGTGGAGCAGGTCATCATCGAGCTGCCGCAGGTGGCCGAGGCGGCGGTGGTCGGCGTGCCCAGCGAGACCACGGGCGAGGCGGTGAAGGCCGTCATCGTGCTGGGCCAGGGCGAGGAGCTCACCGAGGACGCCGTGACGGAGCACTGCGCGGAGCGGCTGGCCAAGTTCAAGGTGCCGGTGACCGTGGAGTTCGCCGACGTGCTGCCGCACTCGCCGACCGGCAAGCTGGTGCGCAGCCGGCTGCGCCTTCCCCAGGCGTAGGTTGATCGACGTGAGCCACACCGTGACCGTGATGACCAGGGTCGGCTGCGACCACTGCGTGCAGGCCGAGGCCGACGTCAAGCGCATCTGCGACGAGCTCGGGGTGGCCTGGTCGGCGCAGGACGTGGACGCCGACACGGAGCTGCGCGAGGAGTACGGCGACCGGGTGCCGGTGATCCTGGTCGACGGCCGTGAGCACGGGTACTGGACGGTCGAGGAGCCCCGCCTGCGGGCGGCGCTGGCCGGCTGATGCGGGAGGGCGCGCTGCGGCGGCGCTGCCGGCGGCTGCTGCGGGAGCTGGACGTCCGGCCGCCGCTGGACGTGCGCGACCTGTGCGACCGGCTGGCCGCCCGCCGCGGCAAGCCGATCCGGCTGGTGCCCTATCCGATCGAGATCCCCGGTCCGTTCGGGCTGTGGTTCGCCACCGACAGCGCGGACTTCATCGTCTACCAGCAGGAAACGACCAAGCCGCACCAGAACCACATCATCCTGCACGAGCTCGGGCACATGATCGCCGAGCATCCCAGCGACGACGAGTCGACCGCGTTCGTGGCCCGGCGCACCTGCTACGACTCGGCCCACGAGCGCGAGGCGGAGCTGATCGCCACCATCATCCTGGAGTGGGCCAGCGTGCTGGACACCGTGCACGGTGGCCGGCAGGACCCGACCGTGGACCGGTTGGGGGATTCCCTTTCCCACCATCACGGGTGGGTGTGAGGGAAACCGTTGCCCTTCCGCGCAAAAGCCCAAGCACGACAAGGGCGTTCAGTGCTTTCGTAGAGTCATGACCCGTGAGATGTACACCGAGCACTACTTCGCGCACGTGCACGAGTTCATGGCCGTCGCGCGTGCCGAGGAGCCGGTGTTCCTGACCACCGCCCTCAACGGCGTCCCGACCTGGGTCGTCACGCGCTACGACGACGTCAAGGCGCTGCTCACCGACGACCGGCTGAGCAAGGACTCCGAGCGCATCATCGCCCTGCTGCACACCAAGATGGTCGCCGCCGGCCGCGAGCCGCAGCTGCACGCCGGCTTCGGCAAGAGCATGCTGATGGCCGACCCGCCCGACCACAGCCGGTTGCGGCTGCTGCTGGCCAAGGACTTCACCGCGCGGCGGATCGCCACGCTGCGGCCGTTCGTCGAGCAGCTCACCGACAACCTGCTGGCCGCGCTGGCCACCGAGCCGGGGCCGGTTGACGTGGTCGACGGCTTCGCGATGGCGCTGCCGGCCATGGTGATCAGCGAGATGCTGGGCGTGCCGGCCGAGGACCGGCACGAGTTCAACTCCTGGACGGGCGACCTGCTCAGCGGCGACCCGGCGGTGTACATGCCGGCCAACGACGCGGTGGTGGCCTATCTCGGCAAGCTGATCGAGGCCAAGCAGGCCGACCCGGGCGAGGACCTGCTCTCGGCGATGACCAGGGCCGAGGAGGGCGACCGGCTCTCGCCGGCGGAGGTGCTGGCGATGGCACTGCTGATCCTGATCGCCGGCCACGAGACCACGACCAACCTGATCAGCTCGGCCATCGTGCGCCTGACGGCCGATCCGGCGCTGGCCGAGCGGCTGCTGGCCGACCCGCTGCCGGTGATCGACGAGCTGCTGCGGGTGGACTCGCCGGTGATGCTGGGGACCGCGCGGTACACCACTGAGGCGGTCGAGGTCGGCGGCGTGACCATTCCGGCCGACGAGATGGTGGCGCTGGCCCTGGGCTCGGCCAACCGCGACGCGGACCGCTTCGCGCACCCCGAGCAGATCGACCTGGACCGCGGCGCGCGTGGGCACGTCGCTTTCGGGCACGGCCTGCACCACTGCCTCGGGGCCCCGCTGGCCCGGCTGGAGGCCGAGGTGGCGTTGACGGCGTTCGTGCGTCAGTTCCCGGACGCCAAGCTGGCGGTGCCGGTGGACGAGCTGCCGTTCCGGCACGCGACGATCATGAACGGTTATTCGGAAATGCCCGTTGTCCTGGGCGCACGGGCGGTCGTCACGAATTCGTAAGGCCGTATCGCTTGAACCTTCGACGGTCGCGGTACGAACTTGAAGTGTGGGTGCACCAACGACTGCCGAGGCGCCGCCGCTGACCGGGCCGAGGATCGCGGCCGGGCCGGCGATGCTGATCGGGCTGCTCGGGGTGGCCGCGGCGCTGGCCGCCGGCCACCTCGTGGCGGCCTTCATCGACCCGAACGCCTCGCCGTTCCTGGCCGTCGGCAACGCGGCGATCGACCTGACGCCGCCACCGCTCAAGGAGTTCGCGGTTTCGGCCTTCGGCACCGCCGACAAGTTGGTGCTGCTGTCCGGGATGGCGGTGTTCCTGCTGGTCGTGGCGGCCGTGGCCGGGCTGCTGTCGCGGCGCAGCCCGGTGCCGGGCACGGTGCTGGCGGTGGTGTTGGGCGGCGCGGCGGTCGCGGCGGTGTTCAGCCGTACCGACCTCGGCCAGCTGGCCATCCTCGCGCCGGTGGCCAGCCTGGGAGCTGGGGTGACGGTCTTCCGCTGGCTGCACGCCGCCGCGCTGCGTACACAGGAGCCAAGCAGCTCGGACGGCATCGAGCGGCGCAAGTTCCTCCAGGGGACCGTCGGGGTGGCGGTCGGGGCCGGGATCGCCGGTCTGGCCGGGCAGTTCATCGGCACCCGGGTGGACGTGGAGGGCTCCCGCGCGACGGTGACCCGGCGGCTGGCCAAGTACCGGGACCAGACCACGGTGGCCGGCTCGGACTTCGCCCAGGACGGCACGCCGACGTACCTGACCAGGAACGAGAACTTCTACCGGATCGACACCGCGCTGTCGGTGCCCCGGCTGACCGCCGAGGACTGGTCGCTGCGTATCCACGGAATGGTCGACCGGGAGCTCACGCTGACCTTCGACGACGTGATGGACATGGACCTGATCACCAGGACCGTGACGCTGACCTGTGTGTCCGACCCGGTCGGCGGCCCGTACATCTCGACCGCGCAGTTCACCGGCGTGCTGATGCGCGACCTGCTGGCCAAGGTCGGCGTCAAGGCCGGCGCCGACCAGGTCTTCTCCACCAGCACCGACGGCTACACCGCCGGCAGCCCGCTCGACGTGATCATGGACCCCGGGCGCAACGCCATGCTGGCCGTGGGCATGAACGGCGAGGCGCTGCCGCCCGAGCACGGCTTCCCGGCCCGGCTGGTCGTGCCCGGCCTGTACGGCTACGTGTCGGCCACCAAGTGGGTCACCGACATCGAGCTCACGACGTTCGCCGCCAAGACCCAGTACTGGGTGCCGCGCGGCTACTCGGCGAAGGCCCCGATCAAGACGGAGTCGCGGATCGACAGCCCGCGCGGGCTGGGCTCGGTGCCGGCCGGCAAGGTCGTGGTGGCCGGCATCGCCTGGGCCCAGACCAAGGGCATCGCCAAGGTCGAGGTGCAGCTGGACGGCGGTCCGTGGCAGGAGGCCGACCTGGCCGTGCAGCCGACGAAGGAGGCCTGGCGGATGTGGCGGCGGGCCTTCGATCTGCGGCCGGGCAGCCACACCGTGGTGGTGCGCGCGACCGACGGCACGGGCTACACGCAGACCGCGGAGGTGGCCGACGTGGTGCCGGACGGGGCCACCGGACTGCACTCGGTGGTGTTCACCACGGCGTGAATCTCGGCGGTGTCGCCCGAACGGGCGAGGCCGGTTTCGTGCCCCGAGCCGCCAACTTTGTGCACACGTTCACAAGCGCTACGGTTGACCCATCACACCAATCGAGGGAGCAACCAGCGTGGGTGCACGGCGGGGTGAGGACGTCGAGGTCGTGACTGCCCCTGGCCGGCTTCCGGACGAACCGGCCGTGCGCGAGCGGGCCCGGGCCATTCCCGAGGCCGCCGTCGCCCGCCTCGCGGTCTACCTGCGGGTGCTGTCGGGCCTGGCCGAGCAGGACGTGACCACCATCTCCAGCGAGGAGCTGTCGGCCGCCGCCGGCGTCAACTCGGCCAAACTGCGCAAGGACCTGTCCTACATCGGCTCGTACGGAACCCGTGGCGTCGGCTACGAGGTCGAGGTGCTGGTCGACCAGATCGAGCGCATCCTCGGACTGACCCGCAAGCACTCCGTCTGCGTGGTCGGCATCGGTAACCTTGGTCACGCGCTGGCCAACTACGCGGGCTTCCCCGGGCGGGGTTTTCCGGTCTCCGCGCTGTTCGACGTGGACGAGGATCTGATCGGCGTGCCGGTCGGCGGGATCCTGGTCAGCCACGTCGACGACATCCCCCGGGTGTGCGCCGAGCGGGAGATCTCGATCGGGGTCATCGCCACCCCGCCCCCCGCCGCCCAGGGGGTCTGCGACCGTTTGGTATCCGCGGGCGTGCAATGCATCCTGAACTTCGCACCCGTCGTGATCCAGGTTCCAGACCACGTCGAGGTGCGCAAGGTTGACTTGGCGGTGGAGATGCAGATCCTGTCGTTCCACGTGGCTCGGCGTGCGGACGAGGCGGCGAACGCGGACGAGAGCGGAATGGTGGTGCCCGGGTGAACTCGAAGGCCGGCTCGACCGTTCTAGC
>DATJJB010000795.1:0-4468 GCA_035492655.1 Kutzneria sp.
AGCACGACCGGCACGTTGTAGCCGGCGCTCCCGCTCTCGAGCTGGGCCAGGAACCACAGCCGGCGCTGCGCGAAGGACAGCGGGATCCGCTCGGGCCGCTGCCACGGCACGAGCGCGGGCCGGGCCTGGTCCTCGTCCGCCAGCCGGGTCGCCAGTTCCGCGACGGACGGGGCGTCGAACAAGGTCCGGAGGCGGACCTCCACGCCGAGCACCGCCCGGATCCGGCTGGCCAGCCGGACCGCGGACAGCGAGTAGCCGCCGAGGTCGAAGAAGCTGTCGTCGACGCCCACCGTCTCCAGGCCGAGGACCTGTGCGAACACGCCGCGGAGCAGTTCTTCGCGCACCGACGGCCGACGCGGGCCGGACGCCTTGCGGTCGAGCTCGCCGCTGACCTCGACCCGGTCGTCGACGAGCACCACCGAGCCGTCGTTCGTCCACCGGGCGCGGTTGCCGGTGCGGTGCATCAGGCCACCGAACGGGCAGGCCAGGCCCTGCTCAGCGGTCAGGCCGTCGCCGGCCACGTACAGGTCGCCGACCACGCCGGGTGGGACCGGCCGGAGCCGTTCGTCGAGCACGTACCGCCGGGTGCCGGATCCGTCAGCGTCGCTCCACTCGGTCAGGATCCGGCGTCGTTCCGCCTCGTCGAGCACTTCGACGTCGCCGGCGCGCGTGCTCGGGTCCGTGACCACGGTGCGCAGCACCCGCACGAACTGTCGCGCGAGGCGGTCGGCGGTCTCCTGGTCGAACAGGTCCGCCGCCGCGATGAGCACGCCGCGCAGGCCTGCCGGCGTGCCGCGGTCGTCGAACTCCTCGGCGAGGTTCACGTCCAGGTCGAACTTCGCCGCGGCCAGGCCGGCCGGCATCGCCTCGACCCGAACGTCGGGCAGCTCCAGCGTGCCGCGGGCGGTGTTCTGCACCGTCAGCATGACCTGGAACAGCGGGTGCCGGGAGGTCGACCGGTGCGGCGCGAGCTCCTCCACCAGCTTCTCGAACGGCACGTCCTGGTTGGCCAGCGCGGACAACGCGGTGGCCCGCACCCGGGCGACGACGTCACGGAACTCGGTGTCCCCGGCCAGGTCGGTGCGGATCACCAGCGTGTTGACGAAAAAGCCGACCAGGTCCCGCAGGTCGTCGTCGGTGCGGCCGGCGACGGCCGCGCCCACCGGGATGTCCGTGCCGGCGCCCAGCCGATGCAGCAGCACCGCGAACGCCGCCTGCAACACCATGAACGGCGTTGCCCGCGCGGCCCGGGCCAAGTCGCGGACCAGCCCGTGCACGTGCGCCGGCACGTCCACGGCCGCCCGCACACCCTCGTAGCTCGTGGTGTCGGGTCGAGGTCGGTCTGCCGGCAGCGTCAGCTCCTGCGGCGCGCCGGCCAGGGCGTTGCGCCAGTAGCCGACCTGACGTCCCAGCAGACTGTCCGGATCGGACTCGTCGCCGAGCAGCTTGCGCTGCCACCGCGCGTAATCCCCGTACTGCACGGGAAGCTCGGTCCAGTCCGGCGCCCGGCCGGCGTGCCGCGCCGCGTACGCCTGGGCGAGGTCCCGCCCGAGCGGCGCCATCGACCAGCCGTCGCTGGCGATATGGTGCACCACCAGCACCAACACGTGCCCGTCGGGACCGTCCTCGAACAACCAGGCCCGCAGCGGGATCTCGGTGGCGAGGTCGAACGTGCACGACACGGCGTCGTGCACCGCCGCGGCCACGTCGACGGGCGTCGACACCCGGAGGTTCCAGGTCAGGTCGTCGACCGCCAGCACCCGCTGGTACGGCTCGCCGTCGGCCTCCGGGAACACTGTGCGCAGCGACTCGTGCCGTGAGAGCACGTCCCGCAGCGCCGCGGCCAGCGCGGCCCGGTCCAGCGCGCCGGTCAGCCGCAGCACGACCGGATTGTTGTACGCCGGGCTGGGCCCGTCGAGCTGCTGGAGGAACCACAGCCGGTACTGGGCGAACGACAACGGGTCGGTCACAGGCCCACCTCGCTAGCGCTCGGCGGGTCTGCGACCCAGGTCCCTGTACTGAATGGTGCCCTCGTAAACTCGGTCACGACTGCTCCTGCCTGCGCATCAGCCGGACGCCCGGCCGCGCGGGTCTACGCTCGCCGACGCGGGGCGCGAGACCGGCGACGGTCGGTGCGTCGAACACCGTCGCGATCTCCACCTCGACGTCGAGCAGGGCTCGAATCCGGTTCACCAGCTGGACCGCGAGCAGCGAATGGCCGCCGAGGTCGAAGAAGTCGTCGTCCACGCCGACGCCGTCCACGCCGAGCACCTCGGCGAACGCCTGACAGAGCAGTTCCTCCTCAGGCGTGGACGGCCCGCGACCGGCACCCGTCAGCCGTTCCGGCTCCGGCAGGGCCCGGCGGTCGAGCTTGCCGTGCGCGGTCAGCGGCAGTTCGTCGAGCGCGACCACGGCCGACGGCACCATGTGCTCCGGCAGCCGCACGGCCGCGAACTCCCGCAGCGCCAACGCATCCACATCGGCCGGCACGACATAGGCGACCAGCCGGTCCTCCCGGAGGATCACCGCCGCCTGCGTGACGTCGTCGTGCGCCGACAGGACCGCCGCGATCTCACCCGGCTCGATCCGGAATCCGCGCAGTTTGACCTGGTCGTCAGCGCGGCCGCCGAAGACCAGCCGGCCGTCGGGCGTCCACTTGGCCCGGTCGCCGGTCCGGTACATCCGACCGCCGAACGGGCAGGCAACGAACCGCTCGGCGGTCAGGCCCGGCCGGCCGGCATAGCCGCGGGCCAGTCCCAGCCCGGCGAGATACACCTCGCCGGCCACGCCTGGCGCCACGGGCGTGAGCCACTCGTCGAGGACGTAGACCCGGGTGTTGCTGATCGGGGTCCCGATGACCGGCTCGTCGTCGGGCCCGAGCGGCTCGGACATGGTGGCGCAGACCGTGTTCTCGGTCGGCCCGTAGGCGTTGACCAAGGTCCGGCCGGGCGACCAGCGGGCGAGTAGGTCGCCGGGCAGCGCCTCACCGGCCGACACCAGCGTGGTGACCGACTTCAGGTCGTCCGACGCCATCGCGCCCAGCACGGCCGGCGGCAGCGTCACGTGCGTCACCTGGTGGCGGGCCATGACCTCGGTCAGCGCCGCACCGGGCAGCAGGTCGGCCGTGGGCGCGAGCACCAGGGTGGCGCCGGCGCACAGCGTCACCCAGATCTCGGCGGAGGCGGCATCGAAGCCGATGGACGCGAACTGGAGCACCCGACTCTCGGTGTCGATGGCGAACCGCGCGCCCTGGGCCGCGATCAGGCTCTCCAGCCCCAGATGCGTGACGACAACGCCCTTGGGTGTGCCGGTCGAACCCGACGTGTAGATGACGTACGCGGGATGGGACGGCAGCACCGAGCGCGGCGTGAAAGCGTTGTCCGCCAACTCTTCCGCGTGCAGCAGCGGAAGCGTGGTGACCGGCTCGCCGCCCTTCGACGTCACGACGCCCACCGCGCCGGAATCGGCGAGCATGAACGCGATCCGCTCGGCCGGGTACTCCGGGTCGATCGGCAGGTACGCCCCGCCCGCCTTGCTGATGCCCAGCAGGGCGGCGATCTGGTCGATCGAGCGGGGCATGACCACCGCGACGACCGACTCCGGGCCGACGCCCCAGCCGGCGAGCGCGGCGGCGAACCGGTCGGACCGCTCGGCCAGCTCGGCATAGGTCAGCTCGGTGTCGTCGTAGACCAGCGCGACGCGATCGGGCGTGCTCATGGCCTGCGCGGCGAACAGCTCGGGCAGTGTGGACCCACCCACCGGCACCAGCGTGTCGGTCCAGTCGACCAGCAGTGTCCGTCGCTCGTTGTCGGCCAGTACGTCAATGTCACCGAGGCGGACAGTCGAATCGGCGGTGACGGCGTCGAGCACCCGGACGAACCGCTCGACCAGCCGCTCCGCGGACGCCGGCTCGAACAGGTCCGCGGCGGCGATGAGCGTGCCCCGCACGCCGGCCGGTTCGCCGGCCGCGTCGAAGGTCTCGCCGACGTTCAGGTCAAGGTCGACCTTCGCGCCGGCGGCGCCCGTCTGGAGCGGCACGGCGGTCACGCCGGGCAGCCGCAGCTCGGCGCGGGCGGTGTTCTGCACCGTCAGCAGCACCTGGAACAGCGGGTGCCGCGCCGTCGATCGGGTCGGCGCCAATTCCTCCACCAGCCGCTCGAACGGCACGTCCTGGTTGGCCTGCGCGGCCAGGCTGCTGTCGCGCACCCGGTCGAGCAGCTGCCCGAAGGTCGGGTTGCCGGCCAGGTTCGTCCGCACCACGACGGTGTTGACGAAACCGCCCACCAGGTCGTCCAGGGCCTCGTCGGTACGGCCGGCGATGCCGGAGCCGATCGGGATGTCCGTGCCGGCGCCCAGCCGCGACAGCAACACCGCGAACACGGCCTCCAGCACCATGAACACCGTCACGCCCCCGGCCATGGCCACTTCCACCACGCGCCGGTGCTGTTCGGCGGTCAGCGCCACCGGC
>DATJJB010000796.1:0-4735 GCA_035492655.1 Kutzneria sp.
CCGGCCCACCGGGCGACCAGGTCGCCGGCCCGGCATTCCCGGCGGAGCAGGCGGGCGATCTCCCGCAGGGCGGCGTCGCCGGCGGCGTGACCGGCGTCGTCGTTGACGTCCTTGAACCAGTCGACGTCGACGAGCACGAGCCACGGCACCTTGCCCTTGGAAGCGGTGCCCTCCAACAGCTGCTGGGCGCTGCGCTCCAAGCCGAGCCGATTGGCCAGCCCGGTCAACGGATCCCGGGCGGCGGCCTCCTGGGCGGCCGTGGCCAGCTTCTGCGCCTGCACGGCCAGCCGCCGCTGCTCAAGGGCCTGCCCGAGCCCCTCCTGCAGGGTCTCGGTGGCTATCCGGCTGGCGGTCACCGAGCACCGCAGCGCGGCGGCCTCGCCGACCTCGTCCTCCATGGACGCGCAGATGTCGGCCAGGTCGAGCGAGAACCGCAGTAGCAGGGAGTTGTCGTTGATCTTGTTGGCGGCGGCCACGGCCCGGCTGGCCAGGGTCCGCGCCCGCACGAACTCGCCGAGACCGGCGTGCACGCCGCCGAGCACCCAGTTCCCGACGGCGACCGTCCACAGGTCGTTCTGCTCGAGGCCATGGGCCAGCACCTCGGCGGCGTGCCGGGCGGCCAGGTCGAGATCCCCGGTGCCGGCCAGGGAACGTGCGTACGCCCCCACCAGCGCCCAGTAGATCGTGTCCTCACGAGTGACCAGCGACAGGCCCTCGGCCAGGTGCTGCCGGGCCTCCCCGAAGATCTCGTGGGCGTTGACCGGCTTGCCGTCGATGGCCCGGAAGTTCAACGTCCCGCCGAGACGCTGCAGACACTGGGCGAGCGTCGTCGCATGCCCCGCCTCCCGCGCCACATGTAGCGCCAGGCGAATCATGTCCAGCGCCGCGCGCCGGTGGCCGATGCCCTCCAGCAGGTAGCCGAGCTGGCTGAGCGCCCGGGCCGCGAGCGCGCCGGACGGCGGCTCGGAGTCCATCTCGGTCCACCCCTCGGCGGCCAGCTCCAGCGCCAGCGGGATGCGGCGCAGCCGCCAGGCGAGCGTCGCCCGATACACGAGCAGGTACGAGCGCCCCCAGCGGTCCGCGCTGGTCGGGCCGCGGGAGACGACCTGCTCGAAGAAGGTGTTCGCCTCGGCCAGGCGGCCGGCGTCGATCAGCAGGCGGACACGCTGATCCTGCTGCGGGAGCTGTCCCCCTACGAGCGAATCGTCCTGCTCCACTGGGTCCTCGACGTCCCCTGCTGCTTCGATGCGGTTCGACTCGGGCCAGGCTACCGGCCTGGCCGTTGACCGTACCGCTCATGGTGGACAACGTCATCGAGTGGCAACCGTTCACGCCACCCGTGTCGCTCCAGATCGGGAACATCGGGCAGGTCCCGCACGCCGCCGAGGCACAGCCAGGCCACCGGGCGGACGCCGGCCGGCACGCCGAGCAGCCGGCGCAGGAAGTCCTCACGGTAGAAGCTGACCCAGCCGACGCCGAGGCCTTCGGCGGTGGCGGCCAGCCACAGGTTCTGGATGGCCAGGCACACCGAGTACAGGCCGGCGTCGGCGATGGCGTGCCGGCCGAGCACGGCCGGCGAGCCGCGGTCGGGGTCGTAGCAGACGACGACGCCGAGGCTGGACTCCAGCACGCCCTCGATCTTGATCCGCTCGAACACCGCCGCCCGCTCGGGATCAAGGGAAGCGTCGAACACCTTGCGCTCGGTGAGCACGTGATCACGAAACTCCCGGCGCACGTGGTCGTCCGAGACGAGCACGAAGTCCCACGGCTGGGACAGACCGACACTCGGCGCCGCGTGGGCGGCCCGCAGCACGCGTTCCAGCACGGCCGGGTCGATCGGCTCGCCGGTGAACTCGCGCCGGGTGTCGCGCCGGCGGTACAGCACGTCGTAGAGAGGATGCACATGCGCTTCCTACTTGACGCCTGGTGCCACGTAGGAAGCGCATGTGACGTATCTCAGCGCTGTGAAGGGCCCGGATAGGGCAGAAGGGCCATTTCACGCGCGTTCTTGATCGCGGTGGCGACCTCGCGCTGCTGCTGCGGGGTCAGCCCGGTGACACGGCGCGAGCGGATCTTGCCCCGGTCGGAGATGAACTTGCGCAGCAGTGTCACGTCTTTCCAGTCCACTCGGGTCACACCCTCGCGGCGCAGCAGGTTCACCTTGCGCTTGGGCGGACGCCGGTCGGTCTTGGGCATGCTTCCCCTCACCAGCTCGACTTGCTCACGCCGGGCAGCTCGCCGCGGTGCGCCGCCGCGCGCAGTCGCAGCCGGGACAGCCCGAACTTGCGGAAGAAGCCGCGCGGCCGGCCGTCGACCACGTCCCGGTTGCGCAGCCGGGTCGGGCTGGCGTCACGGGGCAGCTTCTGCAGACCTCGTGCCGCGGCCTCCCGCTCGGCCGGTGTGGCCGTCGGCGAGGAGACGACGAGCTTGAGCTGGGCCCGCTGCTGCGCGTAGCGGGCCACGGTCTCCCGTCGCTGCGCGTCCTTGGCGATCTTGGACTTCTTCGCCATTCAGCGCTCCTCGCGGAAGTCGACGTGCTTGCGGGCCACCGGGTCGAACTTGCGCAGCACCAGGCGGTCGGGGTCGTTGCGGCGGTTCTTGCGGGTGACGTAGGTGAAGCCGGTGCCCGCCGTGGAACGCAGCTTCACGATCGGTCGAACCTCGTTGCGAGCCATTACTGCTCCATTCCGGACAGGACCGCGTCGATCCCCTTGCGGTCGATGGTCTTGATCGCCTTGGCGGACAGTCGCAGCGTCACCCAGCGCCGCTGGGACGGCACCCAGTAGCGGCGGCGCTGGAGGTTGGGCTCCCAGCGGCGGGAGGTCCGCCGGTGCGAGTGCGACACCTGCTTGCCGTAGCCGGGGCCGCTGCCGGTCACCTGGCAGCGCTTGGCCATGCTGCACCTCCTTGTAACGACATTCATTTTCAAATATTCCCTCGGCAGGGTAGCGTGGCGCTCCGGAAGATGGAAATCATTACCAACTGGAGGGCTCGTGTCCGTACCGATCGTGCTGGTCGGCGGCCTGGCGGCGACGGCGGCCGAGCGGATCGCCGACGAACTGGCCGGCGGCGACACCGCCGTCGTGCACCACGACCTGTGCCGGGTGACCGAGGGTGTGGTGCGACGGCGGCTGCGGCACCGCGGCGAGGACAGCTGGACCGTGCTGGAGCTGGGGCACGCCTGCGTGTCCTGCACGCTTCGCGAGGACCTGCTGCCGCTGGTCGAGCGGCTGTCCGCACGGGCCGACGTCAGCCGGATCGTGCTGCACCTCGACCCGCGCATGGAGCCGGAGCCGATCTGCTGGGCCCTGGACCGGTCGCGCGTGCAGGCCGTGGTCACCGCCGTCGACCACGAGACCTGGCTCGACGACGCCACCGGCGACGAGGCGATGTACGAACGCGGGCTCAGCGGCAGCCCTGACGACGACCGCACGGTCGCCCAGGTCGCCGTCGGTCAGGCCGAGTTCGCCGATGTGCTGGTGCTCACCGGCCCCGCCGGTCGCCTCGACGCCGTGTTCCGCCGGCTGGCGCCGTCCGCGCTGCGCGTACCGCTGGGCGGCACGAACTGGCTCGGGGAGCTGCCGGCCAACGCCCGCCGCGGACGTCCCGACAGCGCACACGGGCCGTTGCTGCGCGGCGAGCCGCCGCTGGACCGTGAAGACGGCTTCGAGCTGTTGCTGTTCAGCGAACGCCGACCGTTTCACCCCGAACGATTTCACGCGTGCGTCGACGTGCTCCTCGACGGCGTCGTGCGCACCAAGGGCCGTGTCTGGCTGGCCAGCCGGCCGGACATCGCGCTGTGGCTGGAATCCGCCGGCGGCGGGCTCCAGATCGGGCATGCCGGCCCCTGGCTGGCCGCCATCGACGACTGGGACGGCATCGACGACGACCGTCGCGCCATGGCCGCCCTGAACTGGGATCCGTACTACGGCGACCGCGGCCAGGAGATCGTCGTGCTCACCGACGGCGCCAACCACGCCGAGATCACCGCCACGCTGCGCGCGGCACTGGTCACCGACGCCGAACTCGCGGCCGGACTGTCCGCCTGGGACGGCTACCGCGACCCGTTCCTGTTCCCCGACCGTGAGGACGAACTGCGATGAAAAAGGGCATCCACCCCGACTACCACCCGGTGGTGTTCCAGGACTCGTCGACCGGGACGTCGTTCCTGACCCGGTCGACCGCCACCTCCGACCGCACCGTGGAGTGGTCGGACGGCAACACCTATCCGTTGCTGGTGGTCGACATCACCGCCGACTCGCATCCGTTCTGGACCGGCGCGCAGCGGCTGGTCGACACCGCCGGCCGGGTGGAGAAGTTCAACCGCCGCTATGGAAAGAGGACCCGCTGATGGCCGTGCCCAAGCGCCGGACGTCCCGCAGCAACACCCGCCACCGGCGCTCGCAGTGGAAGGCCACCGCGCCCGAGCTGGTGTCGATCACCGTGGACGGTAAGAAGATCCTTGTGCCCCGCAACCTGGTTCCGGCCTACCGGCGGGGTTTCCTGGAGCCCCGTCAACAGTGATCAAGCTATAGCTCTGAAAAACGACGGTATCGGTCCAGTGCTGACAACCGTCCACTGGGGATGCACGATGCGCGGACACGCCGGGTTGTGACGAACCCGGTCCCTGCCAAAGTGGAGGTCCGCTTTGCGTAGATCACTTCCCCTGCTGGCCGGCCTGGTGCTGGCGATGTCCCTGACCGGAACCGCCTTCGGCGCGGCCGCGTCGCACTCC
>DATJJB010000797.1:0-19586 GCA_035492655.1 Kutzneria sp.
GGTTCGACCACGGCATAGACCCGGTCAACGCGACGTACAGCTACGTGCTGATGCCCGGCGGCGGGCGGCCACACCTGCGACCGCTCCCCCGGATCATCGCCAACACCGCCACCGCGCAAGCGGTCCAGGATGCGATCACCACCACGATCGCCGCCAACTTCTTCGCCGCCGGCGCCGCCGGCCCGCTGTCGGTGGACGCCCCCTGCTCGGTGCTGATCCGGCGCACCGGCCGATCACTGATCGTCGCGGTCAGCGACCCGACCCAGACCGGCCGCACGATCACCGTGACCTACGAGGGGAGGATCTTGGTCAAGGCCGACGTCGCGGGCGCCCGCGGCGCCAGCCACGTGCAGACTTTCCCGAGGTGGTAATCATGTGGCGCATCCCTGCCCTGCTCACCGCCGCGTGCCTGGCCCTCGCCCTGGCCGCGGCGCCGAAGATCACCGTGTTGGACAGCACCTTCTACAGCAACGTCTCGCTCGGCGCGACCCGGGTGAACATGGTCTATGACCCGACCGACCAGAACGACGACACCCAAGTCCCCACCCGGTCGCAGCTCCAGTCAGCCCTTGATCAGCACAGCACCGACACCAGCCTGGTGCTCGTGCTGGACTTCGAGAAGTTCTACCTGCAAGGCGACGCCGCCACCGAGCAGCGACATCTCAAGGCCATGCGGCAGATCATCGCCATGGTCAAACAGCTCCGGCCCGGCGAGCGCTACGGCATGTACGGCGTCAGCGATCACTACGACAGCGGCTACCTCGCCGACGTGCAAAGCCTCGAAGCCGGCTCCTACGCCTACTTCCCCACCAACTACACGTCCACTTCGGACACCGCCGACACCTGGGTCACCGCCACCGCGAACAAGGCCGCCGCCGCGCGCCGCATCGGCGGCAAGCCCGTCTACCTGTTCGTGTGGCCCGAGTACCGGCAGGGCGGTTTCCTGGCCGCCTGGGACAGCGAGACCACCGCCGCACATCCCAGCTTCAACCGTGAGATGTCCACTGTGGAGTCACAGGGTCTGGCCGGCGTGGTGGTGTGGAGCACGACCACGTCCGCCTCGAACACCGAGTGGACCAGCGTCGTACACGACTACCTGACCGGCGCCCTCTAGACGGTTGATTCCGTGAAGTTGGCGCCTGGCCATGGCCGTCACTTGCGACCGCGTTTCTCCGTGGCGACCGACCGCACGCCTCTGGTCGGGGAGGCTTGTGTTCGCGAGAGATGAACGCACCCAATGCCCTTCCCCGAGGCCGGGCATGCCGGGGTGTCCGTGTCGGTCTTGGCCCTGCCTTACAGCAGCAGCCCGGCCGAAGGCGTCAACACGAAGACGACGCTCAAGCGTCATGTCCACGGCAGCCCAGGCGATGCGATCCGGCTCGCCTTCCACCCGGACGGCGTCGCGCTCACCGGTCGGTGAACGTCCGCGCGAACTGGGCGGGCGACTGGCCCACGTGGCGCTTGAAGGCGGTGCTGAACGAGCTGATCGAGGAATAGCCCACCGCGTAGGCGATCTGGGTGTGCGACTGGTCGCCATGGGCGATGGCGTCCTTGGCCAGCGCCATCCGCCAACGGAGGAGATATGTCATCGGCGTCAGACCAGTGACGGCGGTGAACCGCTCGGCGAACACCGATCGGGCCACCGCGGCGGTGCGGGCCAGTTCGGCCACTGTCCACGGCCGTGCGACGTCCTGGTGGACAGCGCGCAGGGCCGCCGCGACGACGGGATCGGCCAGTCCGTGCAGCAGCGCCGGTGTTGTGGTGTCGGACGTGTCGGCGATGCCGCGCAGGAATTCGACGAGGACGAGTTCGGCGAGCCGCTCGATCATCAGCTCCGCGCCGGGGCGACGGTCGATGACCTCGCGGACCAGCAGGTCGACGAGGTGGTTGACCGCGGGCGCCTGGCGATCCCCGGCCCGGACATGGCACGTCGGGGGCAGCAGTGCCGTGAGCAGTTCGGAGTTGGTGGTGGCGAGTTCGTAGTGCCCGATCAGAACCGTGGCCCCGTCCGCATCGCTGATCAGGCGGAATTCGGTGGCATCGGTGAGCATGACGACGTCGCCGGCGTCAAGTGCGATGGTCCCGAACTCGCCGGACACCAGCCACCGTCCGCGTCGGACGGCGGCGATGTCGAGCGCGCCGCCCTCCGGATGCGTCGCCGTCCAGCGTGTGCCGCTCGACAGCCGTCTGAACGTCGAGGGCCGCAGGTGCAGGAGACGCACCAGGTCGGCAAGGGGATCGACAGAGCCGGACGATTGCGAAACTCTCACAGCGTCTGGATGTTAGTTGGTCCGTCCGTCGGGTGCGAGGATTGCCGCATGAATACCGAGGACCTCGTCCGTTCATGGGCGCAGCGGTGGAATGCCGGCGACGCCGCCGGCATGGAGGAATTGTGCACAGTGGACTGCTCGTATCGAGACCGAGCGTTCCAGACGCACTTCACGGGCCGTGAGGGTGTCGCGGAGTGGATGCGGATCACCCAGAGCCACATCCCGGACCTGCACATCGAGCTGCTCGCCGCCTTCGGCGACGAGCAGCAGGCCATGGCCCGCTACACGCTGTCCGGCACGTTCGGCCCGGACCACCCCTTCGACGCGGGATACGAGGTTGCCGATCACACCTTCGCCGTCCCCGGTGCCTCGTACTTCACAGTGCGCCAGGGACGTATTCACGCCGTCGAGGACTTCTACAACCTGGCCGACCTCATGCGCCAACTCGGCCTGCCGGCAGGCCCCTTCACGCCCCGAGAAAGCCGTTGAGCGTTCACCGGCGGCACCGCGCGATCCGGCCCGCTAGAGGTCTCAGGACGCGACGAGCAACGGCCATGCTCGCGCCCGAGGAAGGTCGCCGTGCGGTCGAAACCGGCCGACATCGATCACGGTAATGATCAACTTGTGCGATCAGAATCGGCGAGCGTCCGCGGTCACAAACCGCAGACACAATCAGGTGTCAGTGATCGAAGGCGATCATCGATTGTCCCGCCCCGGGTTTGATGGAGACTGATGTGCCCCGGAATTTTCGGAGTCGGGTTACTGGACTGTCATGCTGATGGCTCCAAGGAGAGGTCGGCATACCCACGAGTTACCCGCCGGAGTCCCGGCGCAAGGTCCTCGACCTTGTGCGTGCCGAAACTACGTCCATGCAGGTCAAGCGGCATGTCGATACTCGTGGATGACTCCGCCGAGACGGTCCAGCCGGTGTACGGCGAGGCGCTCGATCTGGTCGGGTTCAAGGGGCTGTGGCCGGATTCGCAGGGGTGCCGCGGCGGCAAGCGATCGGTGAGTTCGGTGCCGGTTGTAATGCCGCTCGTACTCGCGCAGCGCGTGCCGGAGGTGGGCCTGGTTCCGGATCAGCGTGCGGTCCAGCAGTTCGGTGCGCAGTGTCTTGACCTAGCGTTCGGTGATCGCGTTGATGCGAGGCATCCGGACACCGGTCAGCACCGTGGCGATCTCTGCGGCACTGACGATCTCGTCGATCGGCGCGGGGTACTTGGCGTCGTGGTCGCGGATGAGGAACCTGACCCGCGCGAGGCTTCCGGCGTCCTCAGGTCCATCAGCAGGTTGCGGATCGCCTGCGTCACCCAGGCGTGGCTGGGGTGTGCGGTGGTGCCGAGAATGCGGACGCGTCGGCCGGCGTGGTGGAGGGCAGCGAGGATGCACTGGCGCTGCCCAGTGAGGGTGATGGTTTCGATGAAGGCCATCGCCAGGATCGCCTCGGCCTGGGACCGTAGGAAGGCTGCCCAGGTGACCGTTACCCGGTGCGGGGCCGGGTCGATGCCCTCGGTCTCGAGGATCTCCCACACGGTGGAGGCAGCGATCGTGATGCCCAGCAGGGTGAGTTCGCCGTGGATGCGCCGATAGCCCCACGAGGGATTTTCAGTTGCCAGGAGCAGGTCGAGGCGCCGGATCGAGGCGTTGGTGCGCGGACGCCCGGGCCTACGGCGCGTGCTTGCACGGGCGTGGCGGCGTTTCACCAGGTCTCGATGCCATCGCAGCACCGTGTCCGGGCTGACCAGCAGCCGGAGCCGGCGCAACGTGGCGCGGGCCAGAGGCGCCAGCAGGGCCGCGAGCAACGCCTTGTCCTCGGGCCGCAGTCGTGGCCGCTGATCGCCGAGTTGTCTGTGCAAGACCGTGAGTTGATGGCGTAGCGCAAGGATCTCGACGTCCTTCTCACGATCGGTCATGCGCATCAGCCGTAGCGCGGCGAAGGCGTTGGAGACGGCGAGGTAGGCGAAGCGGACGAGCACGAGCCGTGATCATGCCGGACGTTGACCAGCTACACGGCCGACGCCTGCTGACCTGCATGGACGTAGTTCTCGGCACGTGCAGGCGCGAACTTGATGCCGACGCCACCGGTCGAGCTCGGCAGCGCGATCGCCGTCAGGTCGCCCAGCAGCAACTCGCCGTCCTGCCTGACGGCGACGACCCGTCCCGCGTAGCGCTCGCGCTGACCGTTGGCCAGCAGGGTGAGCTCGCGGCCGACGCGCTCCCGCACGCTTGGGTGCAGTAGAGCGAGGAAGGGTCGATCGTAGCCATCCTGCGGCCGGCGGTCGAACTGGCTGAGGAAGTCCACATTGGCTTCACGCAGCAGCGACTCGGAGTCCAGGTTGGCCATGCACATGCGGGACCGCTCGAACAACGGCTGGAAGCCGTCCCGGTACTCCGAGTGCTGCTGCGTCGTGTTGGAAGAAGGTCCTCTCAGAAGCCGCTGTCACCGGCGCCGCGGTTGATGGTGTAGCCGTTCGGGTTGTTCAGGCCGCCGGACTGGGCGCCGCTGACGGTGACACCGTCGGCGGCCATGCTGCCGGTCACGTCCTCGATGTCGATGCCGTAGGTGCCGGCCCCGGAAATGGTGTCCTGGGTGAGGCCGATGCCGCTGATCTGCTTGGCGTAGCTGAGCAGCACCGCCTGGTAGGTGCTGTTGTCGATGGCGGTGCCGGTGACCAGGACGGGTTGGGTGATGTCGAGCTGGTTGGCGTAGATCCACAGGGCTCCGATGGCCGAGCCCCAGTTGGAGTTGAACGATCCGGCGCGGGTCAGGGTGTTGTCCTGCACGGTGGTGGGGCCGGTGAAGCCTCCGCCGAACGCGGTGCTGACGGTGATGCCGGAGCCGAACGCCACGGTGTCGGCGACCAGGTTGTCGGCGACGAGGTTGTTCCCGCCGCCGTAGACGCCGATACCGTTGGCCTGGATCGGGCTCTGCACGGTGTTGTTGGCCAGCACGCAGCCGGTGACGTTGCCGTTCTCGGTGTCCAGGGCGAGTTCGTCGTCGCCGGTGTTGCGCACAACGGACTGGGCCACACGTGAGTTGGTGGTGCCGCCGTTGAAGTGCACGCCGTCGGCGAACACGTCGCGGACCCTGGCGTTCACCACGTCCAGGCCGTTGCCCGCGTCGGTCCAGATGCCGACCTTGGTGTGCTCGATCCACACGTCGAAGATGAGCGAGCCCGCTGAGAAGTTGCCCTCGATGCCGGCGGCGCCCGCGTTGTTGTTGCGGTCGGTCTGGCCGCCGGCGACGGTCAGGTCGGCGATCTGGTTGACGCCGCTGGTGGCGAACAGGCCGCCGGCGCCGTTGACCGCGGTGGACCGGAGCGTGGTGTACCACTCGCCCGCACCACGCAGGGCGACGTTCGCCATGCTGATCTGGCCGGAAATGTTGTACGTGCCAGTGGGGAACCACAGGCCGGTCCCCGTGCCGGACAGCGACGACAGCGCACTGTTGATCGCTGAGGTGTCGTCGGCCCCACTGTTCGGCGCGACCCCGAAGTCGGTGATCGACTTGAAGTTCGCCGGCATCGTGTAGGCCGGGTCGACTTGCTCGGCGTCGAGGACGTCGATCGTGTAGGAGGCGGCGGTGTCGGCGCTGTCCTTCTGGAGCTTGATCACGGTACCGGCCGGCTGGTTGCCGATCAGCGTGCGGGTCTCGTCGTAGAAGTGGTGCGCCGGTCCGTTGGACGGGGTGTGGGTGTCGGTGTAGCCGCCGCCGTAGAGCCAGGAGTACTTGGTGGTCAGGGCGAGGTCGGTGATGTGGTTGCCGCCCGCGTAGACCGCCAGCGGCGCGGTCGCGGTCGACCCGTCGGAGTGGTCGGGGATGGAGTAGCGGACCACGATCGCGTTGGCCGCCTTGGTCAGCGTGAACTGCACGTACTGGCCGGTCGAGGTCAGCTGCACGGCCTGGCGGCCGGTCGACTCCGCCTGCAGGCTCGGGTAGGTGGTGCTCGCTGGCAGCACTGTGCCGGTGGTCTGTGCCGACGCGGCCGGGTATTCGGCGTACGGGGTGGTCGCGCCCCGGCCTGTCAACGGCCGGCCGCCGGTCACGGCGATGTAGTTGACCGAGAGGTTGCCGCTGTCTCCCGAATCGGTCTTGAGGCCGACCACGTTCACACCGGCGCGCAGGCTGAGGTTGGTGGTCAGCGTCAGCCAGCCGCTGCCCGACGCGGCGCTGAGCCGTCCGTTCTTGATGCCGTTGAGGTACAGAGAGATGGTCTGGCTGGAACCGGTGGAGTTCGCGTAGACCACCGTCACCGAATAGGTGCCGGTCGTCGGCGCGTTCACCGTGAAGTCTGCCATCGCGCCCGGTGTGGTGAAGCCGGTCAGGTAACCGGGGCCGTAGTAGCCCGACAGCGCGGTGGCCATCGTGGGGCCGCCGACGGCGAAGGCGCTGACCGCGGGATAAACCTGGCCGGGCGGGGTGGGCAGGGGTGTGCCGACGGTGATGTCGTCGAGGTTGACGTTGCCGGTGTCGGTGGTGTCGAACTCGTAGGTGATGGTGTTGGCACCGACGCTGAGTGGCAGGTTCTCGGTCTTGGTGGCCCAGGTGTTCCAGTCGGCGGTGGCCGCGAGCACGGCTTGCAGTGTCTTGGATCCGTTGGTGTAGACCGACAACGTCATCGTCGACCCGGTCCCGTTGGCATAGCGGAGAGTGACCGGTGTGCTGCCTGCCGCGGTGGTGGTGACGGTGAACGCGGTGGCGGCGGTGCCCTTGTTGCTATCGGTGTAGCCGGCGACGAACCCGGTGCCGCTGTAACCGGAGTGATCGCTGGCAACGACGACGCCGCCTGACAGGGCGGCGTTCTCCGCCTCGTATGTGCCAGCCGCCGCCATGGCCTGCGCCACGTCGAGGTAGTCGAGGTTGACGTTGCCGCTGTCGGCGGTGCCGAACGAGTAGGAGACGCTGTGGGAGCCGGCGCTGAGCGACACGCCGCTGTTGATGGTGGCCCAGCTGTCCCAGTTCGCAGTCGCGGGCAGCGTGATCTGCTGCGGTGAGCGGGAGTCGACGGTCAGCGTGAGCGTCTTGGCGGCCCCAGTGCCGTTGGCGTAGCCGAGGATCAGCGAATACGAGCCGGTGCTGGCGGCGCTGACCGTGAAGGTCGTCTTCGCGGTGCCCTTGTTGCCGTCGGTGTAGCCGGCGACGAACCCGGTACCGCTGTAACCGGAGTGATCGCTGGCGACAACCGCACCGCCGGACAGGGCGGCGTTCTCGGCTTCGAGCCGGGTGCTGCTCGCCGCGTGGGCGCTGCCGAACGGCAGTAGCGCCAGGATCAGGATCAAGGGAAGCAATCGGTGCAGGGACACGGGTCTTACTCCAATCCGCGGGCGGGTCATCCCTTCACCGCACCGCTGAGCGCGTCGTTGCGCAGGAACAGCCGTTGGAACACGAGGAACAGCACCACCGGGATGACGGTGGAGATGGCCAGCGCGGCCAGGAACACGTCCAGCTCGACGAACGGCTGCAACGCCGGTAACCGGACCGACAGCGGCTGCACCGACGGATCAGGCAGCACAAGCATGGGCCACAGGAAGTCCTTCCAGGACGCGATGACGGCGAACACCGAGACCACACCGATGATCGGCTTGGACATCGGCAGCACCAGCGACCAGAACAGCCGCCCGGCGCCGGCGCCGTCGACACGCGCGGCCTCGAAGACCTCGCGGGGCAGATTGGCGAAGAACCGTTGCACGATCAGGACGTTGAACGCGCTGGCACCGGAGGGCAGCCACACCGCCCAGAACGTGTCGATCA
Organism: Kutzneria sp.; assembly: GCA_035492655.1. Taxonomy (GTDB): domain Bacteria; phylum Actinomycetota; class Actinomycetes; order Mycobacteriales; family Pseudonocardiaceae; genus Kutzneria. The sequence goes on from DATJJB010000797.1 coordinate 8,023, forward strand.
GCGACAGATGCACCATCGTCAGGTACATCGGCACCAACAGCACGATCGACGGGACGAACATCGTGGCCAGCACGACACCGGAGACCACGTGCCGGTAGCGCGGTCGCAGTACCGCCAGCACGAAGCCGGCGGTGGTCGCGACGATGATCTGCACCAGCCAGGAACCAGCGGCCAGCAGCACGGTGTTGAGGAAGTACCGGTCGATCTGGACCCGGGTCCATGCCGTGGCAATCGTGCTGAGGTCCACGCCGTGCGGCCACAGCGCCAGCGGGTCGCGCAGGGTGTCCTGGGTGGGGGTGATCGCCGACTTCGCCAGCCACAGCACGGGACCGAGCCCGACCAGGAACAACAACACGAGCAGTACCGCGTGCAGGGTACGTGCCGTGCGCCGCACCACCGGCCGGCGCCAGTCGTAGGACGAGAGCAGCCCGCGGTTCACGAGGTGCCCCAGCTGCGGGTGAGGCGGAAGTACACCGCGGAGAACACCGCCAGTACCAGGGCGAGCAGCACGCTGAGCGCCGTCGCCGAACCGTAGTCGCCGCCCAGGGTGCCGGCGAACGCGTAGTCGTAGATCAGCAGCAGGATCGTGGTGGTGGCGTGCGCGGGACCGCCGCTGGTGAACAGGAACGGTTCGAGGAAGACCTGGGCGGTGCCGATGATCTGGAGGATGAACGTGATCAGCAGGACGCCGCGCAGCTGCGGTAGCGTCACGTGCCAGATCTTGCGCCAGACCGAGGCGCCGTCGATCTCGGCGGCCTCGTACAGGTCCGGTGACACGCTGGTCAGCGCGGCGAGGTAGATGATGATCGTGCCGCCGGCCGCCGCCCAGGTCGCCTCCACGACCAGCGACACCATCGCCGTCGACGAGTCCTGCAGCCACGGCAGCGGTCCGAGCCCGACCACGCGCAGCACGGTGTTGAACACCCCGGCGGGCCCGGCGTCGTAGAAGAACTTCCACAGCAGCACGGCAACCACTGGCGGGATCACCACGGGCAGGTAGGCCAGGGCGCTGTAGAGCCCGCGGAACCGGCGGACCTCGCTCATCAGGACCGCGGCCACCAGCGGCACCGGGTAGCCGAGCAGCAGTGCCAGCAGCGCGAACCACAGCGTGTTGCGTACCGCCGTCCACAGCAGCGGATCGGTGAGCACGGTGCGGAAGTTGTCCAGGCCGACGAACACCGGCGCGGTGACCAGGTTGGTCTGCTGGAAGCTCATCACCACCGACTCGCCGATGGGCAACCAGGAGAACGCCGTGAACACCAGCAGCATCGGCACCAGGAACAGCAGCGCGCCGAGCCCGCCGCCGCGCACCCACGTGACCGGCGAGCGGCGCCGTCGCCGGGCCGGCGGTCGCCCGGTCGCGGCGGTGGTCGGCTTCTCCGCGGTGATGGTCACGACTTGTCCAGCAACGCTTGCGCCTGCAGCTGCGCGTCCGCGAGCAGCGCCGGGATGCTGGCGTTGCGGTCGGTGAGCACCTTCTGCACCACCGGATCCAGCAGCGCGTACACCTGCTGGGTCGACTTGGTGGGCTCCGGCACCAGCGGCTGGTCGAACATCTTGTCCGTGTAGGGGGCCATCTGCTTGACCGGCACGTTGACGTACTGGGCGACCCACTTCATCCGCTGGTCGTACTGGGCCTTGTCGAAGACCGGCAGCTCGGGCGCGCCGACCACCTCGCCGGAATCGGCCGTGGTCTTGGCGTCGGCGACCGCGGCGTCCTGGTTGGTCTGCTTCTGCATGTAGTAGAAGTCGATCCACTTCACCGCGGCGGTCTTGACGCTGTCCGATGCCGTGGCGCTGACCGCGGCCAGCGTGCCGCCGCCGAGCACGCCGGCGTCCTTGCCGGTCAGCGGCAGCGCGGTGACGCCGTAGTCGGCGGGCTTGATGGCGTTCTGCGCCTTGAGCGAGCCGTAGTTGGCGCCGCCGGAGACGTACATGCCGATCCGGCCGGCGGCGAAGTCCTGGTTGATGCCGTTCCAGTCGTACAGGAAGTTCGAGCCCATGCTGTTGTCGTCCCAGCGCATGGCGTGGAGCTCCTGGAGCGCGGCGGTCATCTCGGTCGTGTCCAATGTGGACTTCGCGTGGTCGCCGCCGAGCTGCTCGGTACGGCCGCCGAAGGCGTAGTCCAGCGTGGTCAGGATCCAGCCGCCGGTGTTGTCGGTGGTCATCTGGGCGTAGCCGGCCTGCCCGGTGCGCTGGGCGATCTGTCGCGCGTCGGCCCGCACCTGGTCCCACGTGGTCGGCGGGTCGTCCGGGTTCAGTCCGGCCTGGGTGAACAGGGTGCGGTTGTAGTGCAGGGCCTGCCCGTAGGCGGAGATGGGCACCGCCCACATGCCGCCGTCCTCGGCCTCACCGGCCTTGGCGATCTGTGGCGAGAACGTGTCGAAGTACGGGAGCGCCTTGACCAGTCCGCTGATGTCGGCGATCTGTCTGCGCTGGATGAGCCCGCGCCCGTCGGTGAACGGCATCGTGAACACGTCCGGTAGCGTGCCGCCGGCCAGCTTCGCGATGAAGGTGGTGGCGTCCCACTTGAACTCCTGGGTCCGCACGTCGATGCCTGGATTGGCGGCCTCGAACTGCTTGACCCTGGTGGTGAACGCCGCCACGGCGCCCTTGTCCAGGCCGGGGTCGATGGAGACGGTGAGCGCGGTGTGGCCGTTGGCCGAGGTGTCGCCGCCGGCGCAGCCGGCCAGTGCGGTGGCGGCGACCGCGAGCGCGGCGCCGGTGGTGACCAGCTTCCAGGACATCGTCGTCCCTCCTGTGCGGTGAATTCAGACTCGCAGCCAGACGGCTGTGTCGGTGGGGACCCGGGTGCCGTCGAGCTCGCCGCTGGCGAGCAGGACCGTGTCGTGCGGCGGCAGCGCTACCGCGTCGCCGAAGTTGATCAGGCACACGAACTGCTCGCCCCGTTGGAACGCCAGGACGTGGTCCGGCAGCCCGTCGACCCAGGCGAACGTCTCGCCCCGCAAGGCGGGTTCGGTGCGACGCAGCCGGATCGCGCTGCGGTAGAGCGTGAGCATCGAGTCCGGGTCGCCGGCCTGCGCGTCGACCGCGTACCGACCCCACCACTGCGGCTGGGGCAGCCAGGTCCTCCCGCCCTCACCGAACCCGAACGACGGTCCCGAAGCGGTCCACGGCAGAGGCACTCGGCAACCGTCACGGCCGGGATCCTGACCGTCGGACCGGAAATACATCGGGTCCTGACGGGCCTCGGCGGGCAGGTCCTCGACCTCCGGCAACCCCAACTCGTCACCCTGGTAGACGTAGAGCGAGCCGGGCAGCGCCGCCGACAGCAGCGCGGCGGCGCGGGCCCTGCGCCGGCCGAGCACGAGGTCGGTCGGCGTGCCGAAACGCCGCGCCGCGAAGCCGAACGAGCTGTCCTCCCGGCCGTAGCGGGTCGCCGGGCGCGTGACGTCGTGGTTGGACAGCACCCAGGTCGGCGGCGCACCGACGAGACCATGTGCGTCCAGTGTGGACTGGATGGACTCGCGCAGGCCGGCGATCTCCCAGGGGCGCATCATGAAGTCGAAGTTGAACGCCGTGTGCATCTCGTCCCGGCGCAGGTAGCGGGCGAACCGGTGCTGGTCGGCCAACCAGATCTCACCGACCAGCACTCGAGGATCGGGGTAGGAGTCCGCGACCGCGCGCCAGGACCGGTAGATCTCGTGCAGGCCGTCCCGGTCGACGTACGGGTGCTCGCCGGGCCCGTGGGAGTGCACCAGTTCGGGGAAGGTGGCGTCCTTGACCGGCATCGTGGCGGAGTCGATGCGGATCCCCGCCACGCCGCGGTCGAACCAGAACCGCAGCACGTCCTCGTGCTCGCGTCGCACGTCGGGGTGGTTCCAGTTCAGGTCGGGCTGCTGCGGGGCGAACAGGTGCAGGTACCACTCGCCCAGTGTGTCGTCGGCGTTGACGGTGCGGGTCCAGGTCCCGCCGGCGAACGGAGACACCCAATCCGTCGGCGGCAGCTCACCGCGCTCGCCACGGCCCGTGCGGAACCAGAACCGTTGGCGCTCGGGCGATCCCGGGCCTGCGGCGAGTGCAGCCTGGAACCACGCGTGCTGGTCGGACACGTGGTTGGGCACGATGTCCACAATGGTGCGGATGCCGAGGTCGGCTGCCTCGGCGATGAGCGCCTCCGCCTCGGCGAGCGTGCCGAAGGCCGGGTCGATCGCGCGGTAGTCGGCGACGTCGTAGCCACCGTCGGCCAGCGGCGAGAAGTACCACGGCGTGAACCAGACGGCGTCCACGCCCAGGGCCTTGAGGTAGGGCAGCCGGGAGCGGACGCCGGCGAGGTCACCGGTGCCGTCGCCGTTGCCGTCGGCGAAGCTGCGCGGGTAGACCTGGTAGATCACCGCGGTCCGCCACCACCGGTCCGCCGACTGGGCGGACCGCCTGTCGGTCGCGATGGAGACACTGCTGCTCACGGGGCTCCCGTCGTCGGTTTCCAGGCATGTGGGCATACGAAAGCGCGAAACACGCCGTCAGTAGGTTTAGCGTTATACTTCGGGTGAAGGTAATCTCGGTGCCCGCTGCTGTCAACGGTCACCGGGCTGCATAATCTGGGGCATCGACGAAGGGGGTCTGGCGTGCGGGTCACGTTGCGCGACGTCGCCGAGCGGGCGGGCGTGAGCGTCATGACGGTGTCGAACGTGATCAATGGCAACCGCGCACGGGTGTCGCCGGAGACCATCGAGCGGGTCCAACGCATCGCGGCCGAGCTCGGCTACGTGCCCAGCGCCTCGGCGCGCAGCCTGTCCGCCCGCTCGTCCCGGCTGATCGGACTGCTCGTGCCGGCCGCCGACGAGGACAGCCTGATGATCAGCCCGCACAATGTGGCCATGGTCGGCCAGATCGAACGCGAACTGCGCCGCTTGGGCTATCACCTGCTGCTGCGCGGGATCGCCAACCAGCGCGAGGTCACTGAGGCGTTACAGTCGTGGAGCCTGGACGGGGCGATCCTGCTCGGTTTCCTCGACGAGCAGGTCGACGGGCTCACCGCCAAGACCATCGGCGGTGTGCACGTGCTGGCCATCGACAGCTACTCGACCAATCCCCTGACCACCGGTCCACGCTCCGACGACTTCGCCGGCGCCCGGCTGGCCACCCGGCACCTGCTCGACCTGGGCCACCGTCGGATCGTGTTCGCCGGGCCGGCGTTCACCGGTGTCGGCGTCGTGCACGAGCGTTTCGAGGGCTACCGTCAGGCACATACCGACACCGGCACCGCGTGGGACCGCCAGCTGATCGAGGCCGTCAACACTACCCACGCCGACGGCCGCGAACTGGGTCTCCGCCTGCGCGCCCGCCATCCCAGGGCGACCGCTGTGTTCGCCACCGCCGATATCCTGGCCATCGGCATCATGCGCGGGCTGACCGAGTCCGGCGTCCAGGTGCCCGACACTGTGTCCGTCGTCGGATTCGACGACCTCGACCTGTGCGAGTACGCCATGCCGCGGCTGACCACCGTGTCCCAGGACATCACCGCCAAGGCCACCACGGCCGTGCGCATGCTCATCGACTCCATCGAAAATGGCGCACTCCCCAGCGAACCCGTGACGATCACCGTCTCACTCGTGAAACGTGAATCGACCGCACCAGCGCCCGACCAATGAATTGATCGGGCTCGTACCTTCGAAATGCCATCCCACGTATGTAAGGTGTTGGGGATCTTGCCCGCCCTCGGCGAGGCGTTTTGATCTCTGGCACCGACCTCCAGCAAGGTTGATCAGATGGCGCGTGAGCGGCGGTCCACCGTCAGCGCTTCCTCGATGCGGGCGCAAGGAGAAGCAGACCACGCTGGAGGTCCAACCATGACCACCTTCACCAGCAGGCTGTAGCCGTTCGTCACCGAACGGCCGGCGTGGCAACGCCAGGCCAGCGACCACACCATCGCCGCCTACCGCGACACCTTCCGTCTCCTGCCGCGCTTCACCCCAGGATCGCACCGGCAAACAACCGTCCACTCCGGACTGGAGTGATCTCCACACCCAGACGATCTCCGCATTCCTGGACCATCTGGCCCCAATGGATCATCTACGCAGACCGGTCCGCCCGTCGCGGAAGCGATGCCGTCAGGCCCCTACGACCTGGCGCAGGGCGGCTCAAACGTCGCGTTCTTGGCCGCGCAGGGCGGCCCGCACGACGACCAGCGAGCGTTCCGGGAGACAGCTTCGGCCTGCGCCCAAAAGCGCTGGCATCCGACAACCGACCGCGCCAGACCGATCAGATCGAGGTCGCCAGTCCCTGTTCCAGGACACGCGCCGCGCGTCGCACGTCCGCGGCAACCGCTTTCCGCAAGTCCTCGGGAGAGGTGATGTGTTCCAGGTGTCTACAGGAGGCGTCGGCCTGGACAGGCCAGAGCCCCGCCAATGCGGCGGCAGCGATGCGGAGTTCGGGATCGTGCGGGGGCTTGCCGGTCCTTGTGGCGAGGGCTTCCCTGGCCGCGTCCGTCATGCGGCTGAGTAGCCGGAGGGAGTGCACCTGAAGGGCTGGGGTGTCTCGGACCATGGCCTCGATTCGGAGCGCCGTGTCGGCCGCCCAGGTCTCGTCGTCTTGAGCCGAGATCCAGGTGACCAGGTCGTCGAGCACACCGTCCAGGATCGCCAGCATGGCCTCGACTACCGCACTGGCCGGGTTGATCAACTCCGCCCGGAGCTTGTCCAGCAGCGTCTCGGGCACGTCGAAGATCATCGACTCCTTCGACGGGAAATAGTTGTACACGGTCGCCGTCGCCACACCGCACGCGCGGGCGATCTCGGCGACCGTGACCTCGTCAAAGCCGCGCTCCATGGACATCCGCGTCGCGGTGTCGATCAACAACTCCCGCGTGGCGCGCTTGCGTCGCTCCCGCCGGCCGGCCGGCCCGTCGCCTACCACGGCGTGACGCCGCGCGGTCCAGTTCACCTGCTGAGGTGACATAGCAGACACAGTAGCCAGGCCTTCCAGACGTGAGCGTTACGGTAAACTTGGAACGATGCCAAGTTTGCGGCGGGCGGCTTCCCGCCGCGTCCAGACCCTACGGAGTGGAGCACCTCATGTCCGACCTCGAGCGCAACAAGCAGGTCGTCGTCGACTACTACCAGACCGCCTTCGACGGCGACCCAGAGAAGGCGATCGCCGACCACTTCGGCCCGACCTACACCCAGCACAACCCAGACGCCCAGAACGGCCCAGAGGCCTTCATCGGTTTCGTGCGCTGGCTGCGCGGCGAGTACCCGAACGTGCAGCTGAATATCAAGCGCGTCATCGCTGAGGGCAACCTGGTCGCCACTCACTCCCACCTGGACCTGGAGCCGGGCAACCCGGACAACCCCGGCCGCGCGCTGGCCGACTTCTTCCGCCTGGAGAACGGCAAGGTCGTCGAGCACTGGGACGTCATCCAGGAGGTCCCGACGAAGTCCGCCAACGACAACGGCATGTTCTGATGACCACAGCCGAACCCGGCCGCACCCCGGCGGAGACCGTGCGGCTGCAGTACCTGGCCTCGGCCACCGGCGACATGGACCTGTGGCGGTCGGTGGTGGCGGAGGACCTGGAGTGGACCGAATCCGCGGGCTTCCCGCTGGCCGGCACCTACCGCACCCCCGACGGCACGATCGACGGCGTCTTCGCCAAGCTCGCCGAACAGTGGGATGACTGGACCACTCACGACGACACCTATGTTGCCGACGGCGAACGCGTCGTGGTCCTGGCCCGTTACAGCGCTCGCAACAAGGCCACCGGCAAGGCGATGCAGGCCCGCGTAGCGCACTCCTTCATCGTCCGCAGTGGACACATCGTGCGGATGGAGCAGATCGTCGACTCCGCCGCCGTCCGCGCCGCAATGAGCTGAGCCCCCCCGAACCAGGACACAGGCCCGACGGCCCGCGGGCGGGCTTCCCCCCACGGGCCGTCGCTATGCGGTCAGCCGGCCGCCTAGACACATCCGCCGGAACGGAGACACACCCCACCATGCGTATCGAGATCTGGAGCGACGTAGTCTGCCCCTGGTGCTACATAGCCGAGGCCCGCTTCACCAAGGCCCTGGCCGAGTTCCCCCACCGCGACCACGTCGAGGTCGTCCACCGCTCCTTCGAGCTGGACCCGGGCCACGACGGCACCCACGTCGAGCCGGTCCCGGTGTTCCTGCAACGCCGTTTCGGCGAGCAGGGCCCGGCTATGGACGAACAGGTCGCCGCCCGCGCCCGCCGTGAGGGCCTGGACTACCGCACCGACCGCCAGGTCGGCAGCACGCTGGACGCCCACCGGCTCCTGCACTGGGCCAAGGCCCAGGGCCGCCAGCAGCAGTTGATGAGCGTGCTGTTCGAGGCCAACTTCGCCAACGCCGAAACCATCTTCACCCAGCAGGCGCTCGCCAACCTGGCCGGCCGCGCCGGCCTGGACCCCGAGCAGGCCCGCGGTGTCCTGGCCAACCCGAACGCCTACCTGGACGCCGTCCGTCAGGACGAGCGCGCCGCCGCCGCCAGCGGCGCCCAGGGCGTGCCGTTCTTCGTCTTCGACGGTCACCAGGCCCTGTCCGGGGCGCAGCCCGTCAGCGCCTTCCGTAACGCGCTGAACGCCGCCTGGCAGGAGCGCGTGGCCGACGACCTGGAGGAGGGCGCGGTGTGCACCCCCGATGGGACCTGCGCTGTCCCGGCCCGCCCGTAACGCCGTGCCGCGGTGGAGTGGACCGAACAGACGGGCCGGCGTGGCGCGCTTGGCAGCCGCGCCGTGTGCGGCAATCCCTCGGGGCGCGGGGCCCCGAATGACGCATCAACTGTTGCATGCTCCCTGGCCGGTGACTGAGCCGGACGTGAGTTTCGGTCGTTCGTAGGGCCCGGCAGGTCCGCGGGCTGGATGTCGGCCTGGGCAGGCAGGGTTATGGTGTCGGGGTCCTCGATCGACTACCTGCGAGAGCGGCAGTTGTCAGACGGGCGGCCAGTTTCGCAGGGCCGCCTCGGCCACCTGCTGGAGTTCGTCGCGGCCGGCGCCGCTGGCGGCTTGGACGGCGATGCCGTTCGCCACGGTCATGACGTACCGGGCGAGCAGTCCCGGATCGGCATTCGGGGGCAGGTCTCCTTCGTCGACGGCTCGCTGGAACCGGTCGCGCAGGCGCGAACGACCCTCCTCACGCCAGGCGGCCAGGGCGTCGCGGACGGTCCGCCCGACCTCGCCGGCCGCCAGCGATGCCTGAACTCCCAGGCATCCGGCGGGGCAGCCGGGGCGGGTGCTCGCCTCGACCGAGCCGGCGAGGAAAGCCGTGGCCACCTCCCGGGCGGTCGGTTGCTCCAATGCTCGGGCCGCGTACGCGGCCGGACCTTCGGCGTAGCGCTCCAAGGCTTTGCCGAACAGCTCTTCTTTGTTGCCGAAGGCCGCGTACATGCTCGTCTTCGTGATGCCCATGGCATTGGTCAGGTCGGTCAGGGTGGCGCCCTCGTAGCCCTGCTCCCAGAAGACCACCATGGCCCGCTCAAGGGCTTCGTCGGCGTCGAACCCTCGCGGCCGGCCGATCGGCGTCTTCCCTGCGACGTTCACGATGCCCATCGTACCCCTTCGGTACCGATCGGTCCGGAAGTGCTACGGTCTCGTTCTGTACCGATCGGTGCTTAAGTATGCGGAGGTCAATGATGGGAAAGCTGGAAGGGAAGACCGCCGTCGTGACCGGCGGCGGCACGCGGGGAATCGGCCGCGCCACCGCCGCACGACTGGCCGCCGAAGGAGCGCACGTGTTCATCACCGGCCGACGCAAGGCCGAACTGGACGAGGCTGTCGAGCACATCGGTTCGGCGGCCACCGCGGTGCCGGGTGACATCACGGACCCGGCCGACCTGGACATGCTCTACGACGCGGTCCGCGCCCGCGGCCAGGGCCTGGATGTGCTGTTCGCCAACGCGGCCACCGCCTCGTTCGCGACACTGGAGCAGAGCACCGTGGAGGACTACGACCAGATCTTTGGCGTCAATGTCAAGGGCACGCTCCTCACCGTCCAGAAGGCGCTGCCACTGCTCAACGACGGCGCCTCGGTGATCCTGAACGCCTCCACCGCCGCCGACAACGGCACGCAGGCGTTCGGCCTGTTCGCGGCGTCCAAGGCGGCCATCCGGTCTTTCGCGCGCACCTGGGCCAACGAACTCACGGGCCGGGGCATCCGCGTCAACGCGATCTCGCCGGGGCCGATCGACACCTCCGGGATCACCGAACTCGTCGGCGAGGAGAACTCGGCCGCTGTCAAGGCGAATCTGGGGGCCGGGGTCGCGATGGGCCGGATCGGCCGCCCGGAAGAGGTCGCCGCCGCCGTGGCCTTCCTCGCCTCCGCGGACAGCAGCTACATCATCGGCACCAACCTCTACGTCGACGGCGGCGAGAACCAGATCTGAAACCGGACCGCGGTGGCGTGTCGGTCATGCTGTCATGCCACCGCAATCCGGCGTCGGCGATGACTCGGACCGGGCCGCTGCGGCCTCATGGACCTGGTTATCCGATCGAAACCCGGGTTCGCCCCAGCGATCCGATCTTGTGCTGCGACTGCGTGGAAAAAGCTCAGCGAGCCTTTTTCGGCGGCGGCGCTGCGGCGTCGGGCGATCCGTGCGAGCGCCGGCGGTTGAGGGGTGAGATGGTCTGGCGTTGTCGTGTCGGAGACACCTCGCGGTTGCGACGTGATCGCGACACAGCGCGGGACCACGGCCGACATCGGGGCGGCAGGGTCGGTGTCATGACGGATACCCAGTCTGCCGGCGTCGCCGGTTCGGTCGCCGGGCGAGGTTCGCACGTGCCGTCGCTGGACGGCTTGCGCGGGGTGGCGGTGGTGGGGGTGCTGCTCTTCCACACCGGACACTTGCCCGGCGGTTTCCTCGGCGTGGACCTGTTCTTCGCGTTGTCGGGCTACCTCATCACCGACCTGCTCCTGCGAGAGGCCGAGGTGCGGGGCGCGATCTCGTTGACCGCCTTCTGGGGCCGGCGGATCCGGCGGCTGCAACCCGCCCTGGTGGCGATGCTCGTGGTGGTCACGATGGTGATCTGGTCGGTTGCGGGGCCGGATCTGGTGCGGACCACGCTGTCGGACGGGCCGTGGGTGCAGTTGAACCTGGTCAACTGGCATCTGCTCGCCGATTCGGCCGGGTACTGGGACCGGTTCGGCCAGAGCCGGGTCTTCGAGCACTTGTGGAGCATCGCGGTCGAGGAACAGTTCTACCTGGTGTGGCCGGTCGTAGTGATTCTCATCGTGCGGTGGGCGAAGCGCGCTGAGCACTGGGTCGCGGTCGCGGCGGTCGTCGCGTCGGTCGCCTCCCTGGTGCTGATGGTGGTGCTGCTGAATCCGGGTGATCCGAGCCGGGTCTACACCGGCACGGTGGTCGGGTAGCCGGGAGGGATCTCACCTCCCGGCTCCCACAGATCCGTACGTGACCGTCTCCGGTCATACGGCTCTTGTCATCCTGATCATCAGCCAGCAGGCACCGTGTTGACCCACCGCCAGTGCGCGAACAGCCGAGGATACCCCCGAACAGCCCGCAGCCACGCTTGATGGGCCGCCCTACGCGCCTGAAACCGTTGGTATTTCTTGCGGATCCACCGCACCAAGTAGG
>DATJJB010000798.1:0-2941 GCA_035492655.1 Kutzneria sp.
GGTGCCGACCAGGTCTTCGGCCGTCAGCGAGCACACGCCGGCGACCGCGACCACCGGCACGCCGCGCGCCGCCCGCGCGACGCCGACCGGGGCCTTGCCGCGCAGGGACTGGGCGTCGAGCGAGCCCTCGCCCGTGATCACCAGCGAGGCGTCGCGCACAGCATCGCCGAAGCCCAGCAGGTCGAGCAGCACGTCCACGCCGGCTCGCCGAACGGCCCCTAGCACTGCTAGCGCCGCATAGCCCACTCCCCCGGCGGCCCCGGCACCAGGCAGGTCGGGGTCGCCGCCAACAACCTTGGCCCATCGATCGAGCGCCTCGGAGAGCAATGCGACTTGAAGCTCGGAGGCCCCCTTCTGCGGACCGTAGACCGGCGCGGCGTCGGACAACGGGTTGTCGACATCGGTCGCCAACACCAGCTCTACCTGCGACAACCGGCTGTCGAGGCCGCTGAGGTCGAGCCGGTCGACACCGGCCAGGCCACCGCCGCCCGGCTCGACCGGCACGCCGTCGACGTCCAGCACGACCGCGCCGAGGGCCCGGAGCATGCCCGCACCGCCGTCGGTGCAGGCGCTGCCGCCCAGACCGAGCACGATCCGTGAGCAGCCGAGGTCCATCGCCACCCGGATCAGCTCGCCGACGCCGTAGCTGGTGGCGGACATCGGCGAACTGCCCCAGCCGAGCCCGGACGCCTGCGCGAGCTCCACGACGGCGGTGTGCCCGCGCAACGCCAGCATCGCGCGGACCGGCGTGCCCAACGGCCCGGTCACCATCGTGACAAGCCGATCGAAGCCGGCAGCACAAGCGGCGTCCACGGTGCCCTCGCCACCGTCGGCAACGGGTACCACCCGCACCTCGACGGTCGGGTCGGCCCGCCGCAGGCCGGCCGCCAGGTGATCGGCGACCTGGCCGGCGGCGAGCGTGCCCTTGAACTTGTCCGGGGCCAGCAGCACCTTCACCTCAGCTGACCGGCTCGAACTCGACCACGGTGTTCAGCGCGCTGCCCATGGACGCGTTGGCGGCCCGGTCGATCATGATCTCGACCAGCACCGGCCGGCTGGTCCGGGCGGCTTCCTTGCGGGCCCAGGCCAGCGCGTCGGTGATCTCCGACGGCTCGGTCACCCGACGGCCGGCGCAGCCGTAGGCCTCCATGATCTTGACGTTGTCCGTGCCGTGCTCGTCGTAGTGGATGTCGACCTGGTAGTTCATGTGGTAACCGGTCTCGGCCTGCCGGATCAGCCCCAGGTACTCGTTGTTCAGCATGATCAGCACGAACGGCACGTCGTACTGCGCGGCCACCGCCAGCTCCTCGACCAGGAACTGGAACGAGTAGTCGCCGACCACCGCGACCACCTCGGCGTCCGGCTTGGCCGTGCGCACCCCGATCGCCGCCGGGATCTCCCAGCCGAGCGGACCGGCCTGGCCGCAGACCTGGTAGTGCCGGGGCAGGTGCGCCCGCTGGAACTGGCCCGACCAGATCTGGTAGAGCCCGATCGCGGTGACGAAGTAGGTCTCCGGGCCGTAGAACTCGTTGATCTCCCGGAACACCCGCGGCGCCTTGATCGGCACGGTGTCGAAGTCGTCCCGGCGCGGCAGCTCGGTCCGCAGCTCGGCGATTCGCCCCACCCACTGCTGCCAGCGCCGCTTGGTGTCGTGCTTCTTCGCCGCCGCCAGCAGCGCCTCCAGGAACAGCTTGGTGTCGGCGACGATGCCGAGATCGGGTCCGAAGACGCGGCCGATCTGCAACGGGTCGACGTCCACGTGCACGAACTTCCGGTCGCCACGGTAGGTGGACAGCTCACCGGTGTGCCGGTCGCCGAACCGCGCGCCGAGGGCCAGCACGAAGTCGGACTCCAGGAACAGCGCGTTGGCCCAGCGCTGGCTGGTCTGGATGCCGGCCATGCCGGCGAACAGCTCGTGGTCCTCGGGCAGACATCCCTTGCCCATCAACGTGATCTGCACCGGCACGCCCAGCAGCTCGGCCACCTCGCGCAGCACGCCGGACGCCTCGCCGCTGATCACGCCACCGCCGGCCAGCAGCAGGGGCCGTTCGGCCGCCAGCAACATCTCCAGGGCCCGTTCGACCCGCGGCTGGTGCGGGGCGACGGACTCGATCGGCAGCGGGGCGTCGATCGCGCCGTCCCACTCGATCTCCTGCTTCTGCACGTCCAGCGGCAGGTCGATGAGCACCGGGCCGGGCCGTCCGGACCGCGCGACGCGGAACGCCTCGCGGAAGATCCACGGGGCCTGCGCCGCCTCCTTGACCTGCACCGCCCACTTGGTGACCGGCTTGGCGATCTCCACGATGTCGACCGCCTGGAAGGCTTCCTGGTGCAGCTTGGTCGACACCGCCTGGCCGGTGATGCACAGGATCGGCACCGAGTCGGCCTGCGCGGTGTACAGGCCGGTGATCATGTTGGTGCCGGCCGGGCCGGAGGTGCCGACCGCGACGCCGACGTTGCCGGTGGTGCGGGCCCAGCCGTCGGCCATGTGGGTGGCGCCCTCCTCGTGCCGCACGATGAGGTGGTCGATCGGGCTTTCCTCCAGTGCCGCGTAGAACGGCAGGATCGCGGCGCCCGGGCAGCCGTACACGATGTCGACGCCTTCGGACGCGAGCACCTCGACGACCGCCTGCATGACGGGGATCTTCGGCATCGGTCAGTCCTTTCCGGACAGGGTCTCGACGACCTTGAGCAGGGCGGAGTGGTCGAGCGAGCCGTGGCCCATGGCGCGGGCCGCGGCGATCAGCTGGGCGGTGAGGCCGGCCATCGGCAGCGACACGTCGGCCTGCCGGGCGGCGGCCTGCACGATGCCCATGTCCTTGTGGTGCAGGTCGATCCGGAAGCCCGGCCGGAAGTCGCGGGCGATCATGGAGTCGCGTTTGAGGTCCAGGATGCGGCTGGCCGCCAGGCCGCCGGCCAGCACGTCCATGCCGGCCTTGGC
>DATJJB010000799.1:0-4246 GCA_035492655.1 Kutzneria sp.
GACGTTCTGCCGGTCGTTCCGGTCCACGTTGCCGATGGCGTTCTTCATCTGGTCGTGCACCGGCGTGCCGTGCGAGTTGTCCACATTGGGCACACCGTCGACGTGCACCGGACGGGAGTCATAGACCACGCCGGCGTTCGGCGCGTCGCCCGGCATCCGCCGGCTGGTGTTCGCGACCGGCCCGGGACGCGCGTCGGCGTGGGTGTCCAGCCACAGCGTGTCCGCCTCGAACAACGACTTGCCGTGCGGGGAACGCTCGTTCGGATCGGCCATCAGGTGCTCGCGGCCCAGGTTCAGCAGATCAGAAGTGGTGTCCTTGATCAACTGAAGGTGCGCGTGGTCCCGCGAGCCGGGAGGCACGTCGCCTACGACCGAGAAGTCGAGGTCGCTGGCCGGGCCGAGTTCCTTGCGGCCGTAGCTGCCGACCGCGACGACCGACCACGGATGGTCCGGCGCGCCCACCATCCGGACGGCCTGTTTCACGGCCTCGGCCACGACCCGGTCGGCCGAATTCACCACATGGTCGGAAACCGCCCGCGCGGTCGGGCCGTCGAGCTTGCTGTTGCCGCCCGCCAGGGCCTTCGCCGTGTCGGAGGTGGCCTTCATCCGGGTGGCCAGGTCCTCCGCGGTCTGGTGCACGTCCGCCAGGTGCTGGGCCACCAGACGCTTGCCCAACTCGTCGGCGTACTGCTTGCGGATCTCCGGGTCGATGTCCTTGTGCCCCATCTTGGCGGCCAGGTCCTTCGACCCCTCGTCGCCCAGCCGGTCGGCCAGGTGCTTGGCCAGGTCGAGGCCGCCGGGGTCGCCCCACTTGCCGGCCTTGTCGGCGAAACCGTCCGCCATCTGGTCGACCATGCGCCGCTCGCCGTCGGTGTACATGCCCTCGGGCATCGTCCGCTCGGCCAGCTTGGGGGTGATGTGCGGCGCCGCCGGTGGCGGGCCGTCGTCGTGGTGGCCGGTGTTGTTGTCGTGCGCCGGCTGGTCGTGCGTGGTCTGGTCGTGGCTGGTGGACGGGCCGTGGTCGACCGGCGGCACGTGGCTGGTCGCCGCCGCGTGCGGGGCCGGGGTCTGGGCGGCCGGGGTGTGGGTGGCCGGCGGGTTGCCGTCGCCCTCGCGGTTGAAGGACGGCGCCGGCCGGGACGTCACCGGGTTCGGCTCGTTGTGCCGGTCGCCGCTCTCCGTCTTCGGTCGCGGCGGTGCCGTCCGGTTCTGGTCGTCGCGGCCCTTCGGCGCCGCGTCCGGCTTGTCGTTGCCACGGGTGTTCGGCCGGTTGTCCGACGGCTGCGACCGGTTCGGCGTCGGCGACGCCGTCTCCCGCTCCGGCGTGCTGCGGGTGTTGTTCGACGGCCCGCCGTGGTGGTCGCCGCCGACACCCATCGGCGGCGGCACGACCGGGTTCTCCTGCGGCGTGCGGGTTTCGTGCGGGATCGGCGTCTCGTTGTGCGGCACCGGCTGCTCGATCGCCGCCTCGTGCGGCGGCGGCGCGGCCGGAGTGTGGTCGACCGGCGGGGCGTGGTTGACCACCGGCGCGTTCTCCACCGGCGGCGTGTGCTCGGCCGGCGGCGTGTGCTCGACGACCGCCGAGGTGTGGTTGGCGACCGGGGTGTTGTCGGCGGGCGGGGTGTGCTGGGCCGGCGGCTCGTGCGGGGCCGGCGGGGCCTGCTGGGTGAGCGGCTGCTGGACCGGCGCCTCGTGCTGGGTGACCGGCTCGTGGTCGGTGGTGGTGTTGTCGTGCGTGACCGGAGCGTTGTCCCTGGGCAGGTTGCTCTCGGTGCTGATCTTCGGTGCGTCGGTCTTGGGCGTGTGGTCGACGGTGACCGGACGGTCCGAGCCGCGCGGCGGCGGGGTGGCGGACGGCTGCGTCGGGGTGTTCGTGGTGCCGCGGCTCGGCGGCGGCGTGTTGCTGACGCCGCGTTCGCCGCCGGTGGTGGTGTTGTTGCCGCGGTTGTCGGTGACGGGGCCGTCGTGCTGGCCGCCCATCATCGGCGGCGGCGCGGACTGCTGCGGCTGCTGGGTGTGCGGCTGCTCCTGCGGGGCACGGGCCGGACCGCCACCGGCGTCGGAACTGGTGCTGGTGTTGCCGGTCCGCACACCGCCGAGGTTGTCGGTGTTGGTGTCCGAGCTGTGCTGCTGCGCCGGCGGCGGGGTCTGGTGTTGCTCGACCGGCGTGTTCTGGTGCTCGACCGGCGGCGCGGACTGGTGCTCCGCGGGCGGGGACTGATGCTGCGCGGCCGGAGTCGACTGCACCGGCGGGGCCGAGTGCTCGGCGGGCGGGGTGGCGTGCTGCACCGGGGGCGCGGCGTGCTCCACCGGCGGAGCCGAATGCTGCACCGGCGGGGCCACGTGCTGAACCGGGGGCGCGGACTGCTGCACGGGCGGGGCCGCGTGCTGCGCCGGGGGCGTCTGGTGCTGCGCCGGAGGTGTGGCCTGCTCGGGCGGGGGTGTCTGGGTGTGCTGCACGGGCGGCGGCGCGGACGTCTCGGTGCTCTGCTGCACCGGAGGGGCCGCGTGCTCGGCCGGCGGGGTCTGCTGCGCCTGCGGCGGAGTCTCGTGGGACGGGGGCGGAGTCTGCGAACCCTGCCCACGCGGCGGAGTCGACTGCTGCACGGGCGGCGTGTTGCTGCCACGAGAAGGCGGCGGCGTGGAAGACGAAGAACCACCACGCGAAGGAGCCTGCGGCGGCGGGGCGTCCTGGCCCTGCTGCACGGGTGGCGGCGCATCCTGATGCTGCACGGGCGGCGGCGCGCCCTGCGAGCCGGTGTTCGCAGCCGGCGGCGGCACGTTGTTCTGCGCCCCGGAGTTGTTCTGGGAGCCGGTGTTCTCGGCCGGCGGCGGCACGTTGTTCTGCGACCCGGACGACGACGCGGGCGGCGGAGCCTCGGAACCGTGCGAGCTGTTGTTGCCGTTGCCGGTGTTGGCGAAGTTGTTGCCGCCGACGGGGGGCGGCGAGCCCTCCAGGCCCTCCAGGCCGGAGTGGTTTCCGTTGCCGTTGCCGAAGTTGAAGTCCTCGGAGTGGGTGGCCGGCGGGGTGAAGTCGCTGGAGGTGTTGGGCTTGTTGAAATCGCCGGCGTCGAACTTGGGGGTGTTGACGTCGCCGACGTGGATGTCGCCCATGTGCGGCGAACCGCCGCCGTGGCCGCGCTTGCCGCCACCGCCCAGCGCGCCGGCCAGACCCGAGGTGAGGCCGTAGCCGAGGTTGGCGTCGTCGCCGTTCATCAGGTTGCTGATCTCGGTCATGCCGAGGCCGGTGGCGCCGCCGGTGATGAGCTGGCCGAGGAACTTGTCGCCGAAGCCGGTGGTCTTGAACTTGCTGAGGCCCATGCCGATGCCGCCGCCCAGCGCACCGCCGATCGCGCCCATCTCGGCGGCGCTGCCGGTGTTGGCCCAGTTCCACGAGAAGTCGTCGCCGTTGAGCTTGGCCTTGATCGCCTGGATGGTCTGGATGGCGACGTCCAGCGCGACCTGGGAGACGACGCCCATCAGGATGGCCATCGCCAGCCGCCGCAGGATCATCGTCACGGTCAGCCGGGTGGCGGCGACGAAGCCGGGCACCAGCGCCTCGCTGGCGCCGAAGGTCCAGAACGCGTTGGCCGCGGCCCAGGCCAGCTCGGCGGCCAGCAGCACCAGCTGGCCGATGATCATGTACTTGGAGTACTCGGTCTGCTGCGCGGTCTTGTTGGACAGCTTGGTGATCTGCTTGCCGGCGTCGACAAGAGCCGGCAGCTGCTTGTGCATCTGGGTGACGAACTGCGCGAACGCCTCGGCCGGCTGGCCGCTGAGATTGCCGGTGACCAGATTGAACAGCGGCTCGAACTCGCCGGAGATCTCCTGGATGGAGTTCGAGAACTCGGTCCACGCGCGGCCGAGCTCGCGCAGCTTGTCCTCGTCACCCTTGGGCCACGCCTGACCGGCAACGATCTTGAACAACCAGTCAAGCTCGGAGGGCATCTCCAGACTCATGGCCTGTCCTTCATCCTTCTCACGGCAATCCGACGGCGGTCGGGCCCGGCCCGCCGGTGGCGGACCGGGCCCGGTCGGTCACTGCTCGGGGACCGCGGGGATTCGCGGTTCGAGCGGGGTGAACCGCTCCGGCTCCAACTCGGCGAAGCCGGCCGGCTCGGCGGGCACGCCCTCACGCACGGGTTCCAGCAGCCGTTCCGACACCGGCAGCGCCGGCTCGGTCAGCCGCACCGGTTCGTCCATCCGGACCGGTTCGAGCCGATGCGCCGGCTGGAGCGGGGTACCT
>DATJJB010000800.1:0-3194 GCA_035492655.1 Kutzneria sp.
GCTGGGCAGGATGCCCAGGCCGACCTCGGGCAGTCCGAACACGGCCGTCTCGTCGGCGACCCGGAGGTCGGCCGCGAGCGCGAGCTCGAAGCCGCCGCCCAGGCAGTAGCCGGCGATCGCGGCGACCGTCGGCTGCGGCAGCGCCGCGACCGCCTCATAGACCGCGCCGCTGGACCGGTAGTACTCGGCGATCGCCTCGGGCGTCATCTCCCGCAGCTCGCCGGTGTCGGCCCCGGCCGAGAACACCTTGTCCCCGCCGGTGATCACCACCGCTCGGCTGCCCTGCACCGCGTCCGACCGCACGGCGTCGAGCAGTCGCGACTCCAGGTGGGTGGACAGGGCGTTGAGCTTGGCCTCGCGCCGCAGGGTCAGCACGGCGACCTCGCCGTGCCGAGCGACTTCGACGTCCCCGATCATCACTTCGCCGACGGGAAGGAGACGAGACCGGTCAGCCCGCGCTTGGCCACCTCGTTGGCGATCACCAGCCGCTGGATCTCCGAGGTGCCCTCCCAGATCCGGTCCACCCGCAGCTCCCGCCACAGCCGCTCGACCGGGTAGTCCCGGATGTAGCCGCGACCGCCGAAGATCTGCACGGCCCGGTCGGCGACCCGGTTGGACGCCTCCGACGCGGCCAGCTTCACCGTCGCCGCCTTGGCGTGCAACAACTTCCGGTCCCCACCCTGGTCGAACTCCCACGCCACCTGATGCGTCAAGGCGCGGTTGGTGGCGATGTCGACCACCGAGTCGGCGATCATGCCCTGGATCAGCTGGTGCTCGATCAGCGCCTTGCCGCCCTGGATCCGCTGCGCCGCCCACTCGGACGCCAGCGTCAGGGCGCGCTCGGCCGCGCCGATCGTGCGGGCGCCGATCATCAGGCGCTCCTCGGTGAACCAGTCGCGGGTCAGGTCGTAGCCGTTGCCGATGCCGCCGAGCACCGCGTCGCCGCCGACTTCCACGTCCTCGAACAGGAATTCCGGGTGCTCGTAGACGAAAGTGTGCGTGTAGCGCGGGGTGCGCTTGACCGACACGCCGGGCAGGTCCTTGTCCACCAGGAACAACGTGGGCGCGTCGCCGACGAGGGCCAGCACGATGAGGAAGTCGGCCGCGTCGCCGACCGTGACGAACCACTTCTCGCCGTTGATCCGGTAGCCGTCGCCGTCCGGGGTGGCCGTGGTCTCGATGCCCGACGGGTCGGAGCCGGCGCCCGGCTCGGTGATCGCGACGGCGTCCCGGCGGCGGCCTTCGATGTCCGGGATGAGGTAGCGCTCGCGCTGCTCGGGGGTGCAGGCCCGCAGGCAGTTGGCCGGCCGCCACACGGTGTCCCACAAGGCATTCGTCAGTTTGCCGAGCTCGTCCTGCACCACGACCTGCTCCAGCACCGACAGGCCCGCGCCGCCCCAGTCGGCCGGCATGTTGACCGCTTGCAGGCCGCTGGCCAGCACGTCCTGGCGGATCGCGTCCAGCGCCGCCGCCGACAGGCCGTTGTCGGCCTCGCAGGTGTCCTCGTACTGCATGATCTTGCCGGTGAGGTCGGCGGCGCGCTGCTTCAGCTCGGCCAGCCTGGGGGTGTACGCGAACTCCACGGGTGTTTCTCCTTAGCGTCGCACGATCCTGGCGTCGAGACCGAGGCAGCCGCCCGGTGTGGCCAGCAGTGGGTTGACTTCGAGTTCGGTGATTTCGGGATGGGCGGCGGCGACCTCGGCGATCGCCGCGACGGCGTGGGCCGTGGCGGCGAGGTCGACCGGCCGGCGGCCGCGCGCGCCGTGCAGCAGCGGGGCTGCTTTGAGGCTGCGGAGCATGGTCTCGGCCTCGGCCGGTGTGACCGGGGCCAGCGCGAACGTGACGTCCTTGAGTATCTCGGTGAACACGCCGCCGAGCCCGACCATCAGCACCGGGCCGAACCGCGGATCCCGCCGCACGCCGACGATCAGCTCAACGCCGTCGGCGGTGTCGGCCATGGCCTCGACGCAGTACTCCGTCACGTCCAGCCTTGTCACCATGTCCTTGTGTGCGGCCCGAAGTTTATCCTCATTGGACAGTCCTATAGCGACACCACCGGCGTCGGACTTGTGCAGCAGGCCCATGGCCTTGAGTACGACCGGGTAGCCGATCTGCTCAGCAGCTTCGACAACATCTGTTGTCAAACGGGCGGCTGGAAAGTTCAGGCCGCCGGCCTTGAGCAGCTCGCGGGCGTCCCAGTAGCCGCTGCCGGTGACGGGATCGGCCGGCGGCGGCAGGGGTCGGGTGTGCGGACGCCGGTCGGCGTGATCGGCCAGCATGCCGAGGGTTCGAGCGGCGTCGTCGACGACCCGGAACACGCCGATGCCGTTGCGGCGCAACTCCTCGGCGGCCACGCTGTCCGCGCACATCGTGTGCAGGGCCAGGGGTTTGCCGTGGCGGTGCACGTGCTCGGCGATCACCGTGGCGGTGGCGATCTCGCGGGCGGCCAGTTCGGGCCCGTAGTCGCCGTAGCCGCCGAAGTAGCCGGTGACCAGCACGGAGTCGATGTCGGGATCGGCCAGCACGCGGTCGATGGTGCGGGCGAACGAGGCGATGTCCTGCTCGCCGGCCCCGGCCAGGTCGACCGGGTTGGCCACACCGGCCGACGGCGGCAGGTCGGCCTTGTGCGCGGCTTGCAGCGAGTTCCGGAACTCGTTGACGTGCAAGCCGTTCGCGTCGGCGATGTCGCTGGCCGTGGACGCGTGGCCGCCGCCGTCGGCGATCACCGCGACCCGCCGGGCCGGCCTCGAACCGTGCCGATGCAACGCGGCGACCAGGTCGGCCATCTCCCGCGGACTACGCACCCGGTCCACGCCCGCCGCCCGGCAGGCCGCGTCGATCACCGCGCTGTCGCTGGTCAGGGCCCCGGTGTGCGAACGGGCGGCCCGGTTGGACGCCGTGCTGCTGCCAACCGTGAGCAGGACAACGGGTTTGCCGGCCGCGACGGCTTCTCCCGCGGCCGCGACGAAGTCGCGACCGTCCTGGAAGTCCTCACAGTAGGCCGCGATGACCTCGGTGCCCGGGTGGTGGGCGTAGGCGCGGATCAGGTCGGCCGCGCAGAGATCGGCCTGGTTGCCCAGCGAGGCGAAGCGGGAGAAGCCCAGGCCGCGGTCGGCCAGGAACTTGCTCAGCTCCAAAGCCATGTTGCCGCTCTGCGAGACCAGGCCGACCGGCCCGTGCGGCAACGGATTCGA
>DATJJB010000801.1:0-26915 GCA_035492655.1 Kutzneria sp.
CCGCGGCGGCCAACAACGCCGCCCCGACCGCGCTCACCGCCGCGTACAGCACCGTGTTGAGCAGCCAGCGCAGGAACACGCCGCCGTCGTGGGTGACGGTCGCCTCGACGTTGGCCAGCAGCTGCGGGGAATGGGAGAACCAGAGCCCGAACGTGGTGAACAGGTCCTGGGTGTTCTTGGTCGAGGAGACGAGCAGCCACAGCAACGGCAGCAGGAAGTAGGCCAACGCCGCGAACATGGCGATGGTCAACGGGGTGCTGCGCCGGCGCTGCCGACGGATCGACACCGGCGGGCTGTCCACCATCACGGCGGGAATCGTCGCGGTCACATTTCCCTCCGGCGGTTCGAGGCGATCAGGAAGCCGTACGAGACCGCCACAATCACCAGGCCCAGCAGGAACGACACGGTGGCCGCGTAGTTGACCTGCTGTCCGGTGAAGGCGAGCGAGTAGGCGTAGAGGTTGGCCGTGTATCCGCTGTCGATGACGGCAGGGGCCAACGGCTGCAACAGTTTCGGCTCGTTGAACAGCTGGAAGCTGCCGATCACCGAGAACAGCAGGGTCAGCACCAGGGCCGGCCGCAGTGCCGGGAGCTTGACCGACCAGGCGATCCGCCAGGCCCCCGCGCCGTCCACCGCCGCCGCCTCGTACAGGTCGGGCGAGATGGTGCGCAGCGCCGCGTACAGGATGATCATGTTGTAGCCGACGAACTCCCACGTCACGACGTTGGCCAGGCTGCCCAACAGCCAGCTGCCGCCGAGGAAGTCCGGCACCGGCACGTGCAGCAGCCGGCCGAGTTGGGCGAACGGGCCGTAGTCCGGGCCGTAGAGGTAGCCCCACATCAGCGCGGCGACCACGCTCGGCACGGCGTACGGCACGAAGATGCCCAGCCGCACCACCCGGGCCAGCCGCAGCAGGCCGCTGTCCAGTGCCAGCGCGAACACCAGGGCCAGCACCAGCATCACCGGCACCTGGATCACGAAGAACGTGGCGACACGGGCGACCCCGCGCAGGAACACCGGATCCGTGACGGCCTTGAGGTAGTTGTCCAGCCCGACGAACACCGTGCCGCCGATCAGCCGGTGCTGGAACAGGCTGAGGTAGGCGGCGTAGCCGAGCGGGGCGAGGAACAGCAACAGGAACAGCGCCAGGAACGGGGCGACGAACAGCGCCCCGGCCCGACGCGGCCCCATGGTGACCGCCCTCATTTGCCACCGACCGTGAAACCCTGGTTCTTCGCGAACGTGGTGATCCGCGACTGCCACTGGTCGAGTGCGGCGACGGTGTCGGTCTTGTCGGCCAACGACTTGCCGACCGTCTCCGTCCAGTCGGTGACCACCTGGTCCAGGAACGGCGGCCACTGGAACGAGGAGCTGACCGTGTTGCCGATGTCGGCGAACACCTGGTTGACGGTCTGGCCGCCGTAGAACGCGGGCTTGTCGCCGGCGAAGGCCGGGTCGGCCAGCACCGCCTTGGTCGCCGGGAACAGGAACTGGTCGGTGGCGAACATCTTGGTCGACGCCGGGTCGGTGTTGAGGAACTTGGCGAACATCGCGGCGACGACGGGGTTCTTGGTCGTCTTGAGCACCGCGGTGGTGGAACCGCCCCAGTTGCCCGAGTGCGGCGCGCTCGCGTCCCACTGCGGCAGCGGGGCCGCCCGCCACTTGCCGGCCGTGGCCTTGGCTGAACCGGACAGGAAGACCGGTCCCCAGGCGGCGGTGATCCAGGTGGCGTACTTGCCGTTGTTCAGTGCCGAGTACCAGGCATCGGTGAAGTCCGGCTCGGTGCCGATCACGCCGTCACGGGCCAGCCCGCCCCAGTAGGCGCCCAGCCGCTTACTGATGTTATCGCTAACACTAATGGCTATGTCGGACTTTCCGGTGCTCACATAGGGCTTGGCGCCGGCCTGCCAGAGCAGCCCGTGCCAGGCCGCGGCCTGGTTGGCCGCCAGGTTGGTCAGGTAGACGTTCGGGTCGGCGGCGTGCAGCTTGTGCGCGGCGTCGGCGAACTCGTCCCAGGTCTTGGGCACCTGGATGCCGTGCTGGTCGAAGATGTCCTGCCGGTACAGCAGTCCCATCGGGCCGGTGTCCTGCGGCATCGCCCAGATCTCGCCGCCGGCGCCGGTGACCTGCCCCCACGTCCAGTCGACGAACTGGCTCTTGAGCGCGGCGGCGCCGTAGGGCCGCAGGTCGAGCAGGCTGTCGGTGATGGTGAAAGTCGGGATGTACTGGTACTCGATCTGCACCACGTCCGGCGCGCCCGCGCCGGCCTGCAACGCGGTGCGCAGCTTGGTGTACTGCGGCGTGCCCTGCCCGGCGTTGACCACGGTGACCTTGATCGCCGGGTACTTCTTCTGGAACAGCGCGACTTCCCGGTCGATGTTGGGCAGCCAGGTCCAGAACGTCAGCTCGGTCGGCGTGGCCAGCGCTTTGTCCACATCGGACTGGCTGACCGACGGCGCGGCGCCGGTGTCGCCGCCACAGGCGGCCAACGTCGCGCCGAGCGACACAGCGCCCGCGGCGGCGAGAAAGGATCTGCGGTTCAACGAGTAGGGGGACATGGGGACTCCCGTCATGGGCAGGCGCGATCGACACACCTGGCGGCGGCGTGTGCGGGGGTGTGCGGAAGCCGGTGCGCCCCGAGGTGCTCGGCCCGGCTTGTCGGGTTATTCGGTTCGGGCCGTTCGGCGCGGCGGTCCGGGCGGCGCGGTCGAGCGCCGGACGAGAAGCTCGACCGGCGGTTCAGTCGCGGCCACGACCGGGGCGTCCGGCTGTTCTATGGCGTGCACCAACAACTTCAGCCCCTCTTGGGCCACGGCGTCGAACGGCTGGCGCACGGTGGTCAACGGCGGTGTCACGTAGCCGGCCAGCGGGATGTCGTCGAAGCCGACCACGCTGACGTCCTCGGGCACCCGCAGGCCGGCTTCGAGCAGTGCTCGGATCAGGCCGATGGCCATGTCGTCGTTGGCCGCGAACACCGCGGTGACCGCGTCGTCCTTGGCGAGTTCGCGACCCGCGGCATAGCCGGAGGCGGCCGTCCAGTCGCCTTCGATGACCGTGGGCTCTCGGCAGCCGTGCGCCCGCAGCGCGGTGCGCCAGCCGTCCAGCCGGTCGCGGGCGGAGAACCACTGTTGCGGGCCGGCCACGTGATGAACCGTGTCATGGCCCAGCTCGAGCAGGTGCTCGGTGGCCACCTGGGCCAACCGGGCGGCGTTGACGCCGGCCGTCACCACTCGCGGGGCGCTGATCACCGGCGGCGCGCCCAGCACCAGCACCGGCACGTCGACCCGGACGGAGTTGGTGCCCTCGTCGATCGGTTCCGAGGCGACGATTCCGTCCACGCCCTGGTCGAGCAGGGACTCCACGGCGCCGGCGACACCCCCGGGGTCGCCCTCCGCCGTGGTGGCCACCCGGAGGGTGTACCCCGCGTCCCGCACCGCGCGCTCGACGCCCATCAACAGCGACGCGGGGCCGTACATCGCGGTGCCCAAGGTGACGACGCCGATGGACCGGGTGCGGCCCGAAGCCAGCACCCGCGCGGCGTTGTTCAACCGGTAGCCGAGTCGATCGGCGGCCGCCAGCACGCGGCGGCGCACCTCCTCCGACACGTACTGCTCGTCGTTGAAGACCCGCGACACCGTCTTCTGCGAGACCTGGGCCAGCCGCGCCACGTCCACACTGCGCACCGGCGCGTCGCCGTCCCGGGCCGCTCGCACCATAACGTCTCCCGCACATTCGACAGTATCGATGCAGGTCAAGAGCCTGACTGCGTAGTCATGTCTACGCAGTCAGAGTCGGTACGTCAAGTGCCCGAAACCCGTTCGCAACGTCGGCGGGGCGCGCGAGCGCCCCGCCGACCCCCAGTCACGAGGACGACACGGAGAAGCTGTTGGAGGTGAAGCTCCGCGTGGTCCCGGTCGAGGTGATCTCGAAGCCGAACTGGACATCGCCCAGCGTGACGTCGCCGAACCAGCCCTTCGACCTGATCCAGTTCAGCACCGCCTTGATGTCCACCGAGCCGGCACTGGTGTTGCCGTGCCGCAGGAACGAGAACACCGCGTTGGAGCCGTTGGATCCCTTGTAGACGTCCCAGGTGTGGCCGCCGACCGACACCGTGGTCTGGAAGCTGCCGATCGGCCCGACCGCGCCGGTCTTGTTCATCCACAGCATGATCTCGTAGGCGTTGTTGTTGGCCCAGATGTCGTAGGCCGTCTCGTAGGCGCCCGCGCCCGGCACCGACACGTTGAAGGAGCTGGTCACGCTGCCCAGGCTGCTCAGCGTCCGGTTGATCGCCCGGCCGGAGTGCGGATAGGACTTCACCCCGCCGGTGTTCGGTTGGTTGGAGGACACTCCCCAGTTGCTGTACGAGTTGGCCCAGATCGACTGCGGGCCGGCGCCGCCGCCCCAGACGTCGTTGTTGATGGTGTATCCGCCGTTGGACCACGACCCGAACTTGTCGGACGAGGACCAGGTCGCGGCCTGGGCCGAGGTCGCGGTCAGCACCACGGCGGCCAGCGCGGCCACCGCGGGCAGGGCGAATCGCAGGGTTTTGCGCATGAAAGGACTTTCCCTTCTGAGCGACGTTGCACAGATGGCGGCCGTCGAATTTCTTCACCAGTGCGACGGTGTGAATATCGCCGACCGGTTGCACTGTCGCAGGCCATTCGCGGAGCGGTCAAGAAGCGACGTTTCACAGCTGAACAGGGCCGATCCGGCCGATCGGCACCGACCTGCGGCTTCGACGGGAATTCGACAAAAGGAAACGCCGGTCGTCGAGTCGAAGATTCGACGATCCCGATTCCACACACCCGGCGGCCGACCCGCCACGGCCGGCCACGAGCACGGCGTCAGCAGGGCCGAGATGACCCTCAGTGAGCCGATGACCTGCGGGTTCGTGCCTCCGGGGGAACTCGTGAAGTTTCGACACATTCGATGGGGTCGGTCTTGACCGGGTCGCGTCCAGCGTAAACACTGCTGCTCCGCATGAACGAAGGCGGCCGTCCGATCGCGAGGGCGGCGCAGCATTGGGGGTAGCGGTGCGATCCGCGCGCGTGCTTGACGACGACCAGACGACCGGTCGTCGAACCGTCGAACTCGAACTGACTCGATTGAGTCCGTGGGACAAGATCGCATTGTTCGGGCAGACGCAACCGCCCGTTCCGCGGCTGCGGCTGCCGGCGACGGATTTCACCGTGCACACGGTCGCCGAGGACGTCTCGACTGCTTTTCCACCCCCGCTCGGTCTGGGCACCAGCTGGAATCCGCAACTGGCTTTCCAGGTCGGCGCGGCCGTCGCCGGCGAGATCAGGGCCGCCGGCGCGGGCCTCGTTCGGGAGATGCCGGCGCCGATCCCGTTGGAAGATCCCCGGCTGGGCCGCAATGAGCACCGCTACGCGGAAGACCCGCTGTTGTGCGCCAAACTCGCCGCCCTGCACACCGCCGGCCTGCGTGGGCCGGACGACGAGCAGCTGCTCACCGCGCCGGTGATGTGGTGGGGCGAGAACGCGGACACCAATCCCCGCGAGTCGTTCAACCTCCGACTCGTCCACGAGCACCAGCTGACCGTCTACCGGGCGTGCTTCGAACTCGGCGGCGCGGTCGGCGCGGTGCTGTCGCTGGAACGCTTCGGCAACACGCCCGCGATGGCCACGTTCCTGGTGGCAGAGATCGTCCGGACCTGGAGCGGCGACGACGCCGTGGTGTGGTTCGAGACCAAGACACCGCCGCCCCGAGGCGTGGCGGTGCACGCGCTGCGGATGGACGTGGACGGTTTCCTCGGGCCCTGGGACGTCCGCACGGAGCTGGCCGAGGGCCACCACGCCGGCACGGTGCCGGACCAGCGGCTGGCCCTGGCCGCACGCCGAATCCTGACGCTGCGCCAACGGCTGGGCAGCACCGGCCGGCACGCGGTCCGGGTCGACCGGCGGCTGCACCGGCGGCTGGCCCGGCAGGCCGCCCGCGAGTCGATCGTGTTGCTGCGCAACGACGGGCTGCTGCCGCTGCTCACGAGCGCGGGTCTGCGCGTCGCCGTGCTCGGCCCGCAGGGCACCGAACTCGCCAAGGAACTGGAGACCCGCGTCGAGGTCGTGCGGCACGGCACCGGCGCCGACCGGGTGCGCCTGACCGCCGCCGACAACGACGTGCGGCTCGATCTCGAGCTCGAGATGACCGAGTGGCGGCCCGGCCACTTCACGTTGCAGGCCGGCGACCTGCACATGACCGCCGAGCTGCAGTCCGACGGCACGCTGCTGGCCGGCGACGTGTCCGCCGGCATCTACCTCACCATGGACCGGTCCGACCACACCATCTCCACCACGACCGACCGGGCCCGGGCAACACCGCTGCGGTGGGAGACCATTGTGGACGGTGCCGGGCACGCCGCCGAGCTCGCCCGCAACGTCGACATCGTCGTGCTGGCCGTCGGCGACAACCCCACGACCGGCGACACCCGCAGCCAGTCGCGCCGCACGCTCGACCTGCCGGCCCAGCAACAACGTCTGGTCCGCGAGGTCCGTGCCGCCAACGCGAACACCGTCCTGGTGGTGCTCAGTCCCCATCCCTACGCACTGGCCTGGGAGGACGACTACCTGCCGGCGATACTCTGGTCCGTCCCCGGTGGACGCAACGGGGCCAGGGCGATGGCCGAGATCCTGTTCGGCGAGCAGGCGCCGGCCGGTCGGCTGCCGCAGACCTGGTACCGCGGCAACGAGGACGTGACGTCCGAGCCGGACCGGGACGCCGTCGCCGGCGAGTGGACCTACATGTACACCCGCCGCAAACCCTTGTACCCCTTCGGACACGGCCTCACCTACACCACCTTCGACCACGGGTCGCCGCGGCTGAGCGGCACGACGCTCAGCGACGACCAGGAGATCGTGGTCTCCGTTCCGGTGCGCAACACCGGCTTCCGCGAATGCGCCGAGGTCGTGCAGCTCTACACCCGCCAGCTCGGCTCCGCGGTCGCGCAGCCCCGCAAGCAGCTGCGCGACTTCCAGAAGATCACCCTGAAGCCGCAGGCCAGCCGGACCGTCCACTTCCTGCTACGCGCCTCCGACCTCGCCTTCTGGGACGTCATCGGTCAGCGCTGGGTGGTGGAAAGCGCTTCCCACGAGGTGTGCGTGGGCCGGTCGGCCGACGACTTCGTCGGCGTGGCCACCATCACCGTGCAGGGCGCCACCGTGCACGGCCGCAAGCTGGCCGCGGGCGGCGTTCGCGCGAGCGCGGCCGACCTGACGGCCGGCATCGCCATGGTGGACACCGACGAACGAGCGTGCCCGGTCATGTGGCCGACCCGGCCGGGCGCCTGGCTCGGCTTCCTTCGCTGCGACACCACCGGGGTTCGATCCTGGGGGTTGGTCGGCGAGCATGTCGGCAACCGGCCCGTCACCGTGCACCTGCACGCCGAAACCGCGGACGGTCCGCTGCTCTCGTCGATCACGGTCCCGCCGAGCGCGGACCGGCGGGCCGTGGCGATCACCGCGAAGCTGTCCCAGCTGCCGGCGAACTGCGACCTGTTCGTCGTGTTCGCCGGCACCGGGCTGCGGCTGACCACCATCACGTTCGGCGTCAGCTGAGTCTCAGGCCGGCTCCGCCGTGATCGGGCGCAGCCGGCCGAGCAGCTCTCGTCGACCGGTGACGACCAGGCCGAGCTGCTCGGCGACCTCGACGTCGATGAGGCCGTTGAGCAGGCCGAGGACGGCCCGCGGCGGTCCGTCCAGGACAAGGTCCGGCTCCGCGGCGCGACCGACGCGCGTGCGGACCGCACCGTCGCCCAGTTCGATCACGGCCGCTTCGCCGCCGGCGACGAGCTGGATGACCGCGGCCGGCGCGGCCGGATCGTCGTCGACGGTGAACCACTCCGGGGCGTAGGCCAGCCACTGCGCCCGAAACGCGTCCTCGGGCCGCTCCTCGGCCATGAACCGCAGCCCCCACTGCCCGAGCGCCTTCAGCGCCGGCGCCAGTGCCTGGCCGGTCTCGCTCAACGTGTAGAGGACGGTGGCGATCGGCGGCGGCGCGTCCTCCCGGGTGATCAGCCCGGCGGCCTCGAGCTCCTTGAGCCGGGTCGACAGCAGGTTCGGCGCGACGCCGGGCAGCCCGTTGCGCAGGTCGGTGAACCGGCACGGGCCCTGCACCAGCAGCTCGCGCACGATCAGCAGCGTCCAGCGGTCACCGACGACGTCGAGGGCCCGGGCGATCGAGCAGTAGTGGCCGTAGCTGCGCATACCACCAGGGTAGACGTCAAGAACTCAATCACAAAGTAGAAAAACTCAACCAAGTGTGTGTACTCTTCAACCAGGAGGTCCGAACCCACCACGAAAGGCGCTGACCATGACCAGCAAGCCCCGCGTAGCCCGGTTCTCCTCGATCGACGGCCTGGCGGCCGCGGTCCGGTGGCCCAAGGCGTCGCCCCGGACGGTGCTCGCCCTCGTCGGCCAGCTCGAAGCCACGCGCCGTTATGACGAGGCCTACGAGCTGTTCGACGAGCTCGCCGGCGAACGGCCCGGCGACCCGGTGCTGCTCGCCGCCGCCGGGCTCTTCCAGGCCAGAGTGGACGGTCAGCTCGGCGACGCGATCGACAAGCTCGACAAGGCGGTCGCGACCGGCCCCGGCCTGCCCAACTACTTCCGCGGTGTGGTGCTGGCCCAGCTGCCGGCAGCACTCGGCCGCACCGACGACGCCATCGCCGATCTCGAACTCGTGACGGCACTGACCGATCGCTTCCCGATCGGCCTGCGCCGGGCCGCCTCGTCCGCACTGGCCAACGCCTACCGAGCGGCGGGCCGGACCGAGGACTCGGTCGCCACGCTGCGCAAGGCCGGCCTCACCGCCGGGTCGGACCTGCCGGCGCTGACCACCGACTACTGGCTGACCGAGGCGGACGGCTTCCGGTTCACGCCACCGGCGGTGCACGAGTTCGCCGACCGCGTCTTCGTGGCGCAGGGCTACGACTTCGCCGACATCGCTTTCGTGGCAACCGAAAGCTCGTTGGTCGTGATCGACGCGGGCAGCACCGAGGACAACGCGCGGGCGGCGTTGCGGGCGGTCGCGGCCCGGACGTCGCTGCCGATCAGCCACGTGATCATCACCCATGGGCACTTCGACCACGTCGGCGGCCTGAACGCGTTACTGGGACCCGATGTCGAGGTGATCGCGCAGGCCGGCCTCGCCGCGGAGGTCGAGCACCAGAACGACGTGCCGCTGCGGTGGCAGCGGTTCATGCCCGCCGGCGCCGACCATCGGGTGGCGGCCTCCCCCGACCGGCTCATCAGCGAGCCGTCGACGCTGACCATCGGCGGCGTGGACTTCCACCTGGTGCCGGTGCACGGCGGCGAGACCGACGACGCGCTGCTGATCGACCTGCCCGGGCGGGGCGTCACGTTCGTCGGTGACGTGCTGATGCCGTATCTCGGCGCACCGTTCTTCGCCGAGGGCTCGGCCGAAGGCCTGCTCGACACGCTGCGCACCATCGAGGCCCTGGGGCCACGCGTGCTCGTCCACGGGCACCCCACGCTGACCGCCAACTTCACCGTCGACGTGATTCCCGCTCTGCGACAGGCCTTCGACGACCTCTACCAGGTGATCCGGGACGACATCCGTGCCGGGGCAACGGTGTTCGACATCCTCGACCGCAACCATCTGCCGGCGGTGCTGCGGGACAACCCGGACGCGGTGCTCCCGTACCTCATCATGCGGGACAACATGATCCGTCGGGTCCAGCGGCAGCGCACCGGCTACTGGCAGCCCGACCTCGACAGCATCGACCCGGTCCCGCCGTCCGCCTGGGCCACCGTGCTCGACCTGCTGACCGGCGGCGACGAAACCACCTACACCCGGGTCATCCGCGACCTGCTCGACCGCGACGACCTGCCGCCGGCCCTACGCCTGGCCGACCTCGCCCTGCACGCCAACCCGGCCAGCGCCCCGATCGCCGAGCTGCGCCGGGAAACCCTGCTTCGACTGGTCGAACGCAACCAGACGCTGGCGCCGTTCAAGTTCATCATCTACTCCGAGCTGGCCGGGGTGACCGTGCCGGCGATCCCGGTCTAGGACGACGCGGGCGGCACCACCGATCTGCCGGCGCCGGCGACGATCTGCTGCAAGGCCAGCACATGTCCGTCGAACGCGGCCCGGCCGTCGGGCGTGAGCCGGGCCGATGTGCGGGGCCGCTTGCCGACGAACGTCTTCCGGATCTCCACATAACCGGCCTGTTCCAGCGTGGTGAGCTGCTTGGACAGGGCGGAGTCGGACAGCCCCACGCTGTCGCGCAGCACCGCGAAGTCGGCCCAGCCGGTCGCGGCCAGGAAGGACACCAGCGACAGCCGGGTGGGGGCGTGGATCAGCTCGTCGAACCGGGCCGTCATCCGCGCCCCCGGGAGAGCCGGACCAGCATGGCCTGCTCGTACCGCACCAGCAGCTGGCCGGCCACCGCGAACACCACCGCGGCGACCGTGGCGGCGATCGTCCCCGGATAGGGCACGCCGGCCGCCCGCAGGCTGAGCCCGACCGCCAGACACACACCCAGCACGACCACCAGGAACGTGAGCAACCCGAGCAGTGTTCGCCAGCCGGCCCCGCGGCCGACCAGGCCGCGGCGGGGCGCGGCGGCCTGGGCCCGTCGACGCACCGGCAGGTCGATGGCCAGCCCGACGGCCATGAACACGACCACCCCGATCCACATGAACACGCCACCGGTCTCGATGCAGGCCGAGAGCATGACGATCAGCGCCGCATGCCCCCACCAGTGCCAGGCCGGGATGACCTTCCTCGTGATCACCTGCTCCCGCCGCAGTCGGATCTCGTCAAGGGCGCGCGCGGCGTCCTCCGGCTCGACTTCCATGTTCCCTCCCCGACAGTACTTTCCGACTTGGAAAGTACTGTCCGAGAGCTCAAATGGCAAGGGCCGCGGTCGAGCGGCACCATGATTTGACCCGTTCCGGACCGGGCACCCCGCAACGATCGGCCAGCTCGGAAGGTGCTGACCACCCCCGGCCCGGTGTGGACACCGTTCATCCCGGCCACCATGTCCCAGGAGAAGGTGGCGTCGTTCGGCGAGCAGTCGCCGATGGGGCGGCCGGCCCACCCGGCCGAACTGGCGCCGGCCTACGCCTTCCTGGCCTCGCAGGAATCCGGCTTCGTCACGGCCGAGGTGATCGCGGTGACCGGCGGCTCGCCGATCGTCTGAGTCACGTCAGGCCCAGCGCCGGCCGGCACAACCGGTCCCACACCGGCACGACTCCATTGGCCGCCAACGCATCCGTCACCAACGCCACGCCGCCGGCGGTGTCCAGTGCCTGCGCAGCCTCGACTAATGCGCTGATGCCCATCGGCGCGGGTGACAACGCGACCGTGGTGGCCGCCTCGGACGGCAGCATGCCTTGTGCGATCAGGGCTCGCATCCGCCGTTGGCGGGCCACGTCCTCGGTGGCGTGGAAGTCCGACAGCGGCCCGACCAGCTCTGAGCCTCCCCCGCGTTCGATGGCGTCCGGCACCGGCCGGACGCCATCAGCGTGTCGGTGGGCATTAACCCTCACCGCGGGACGAGATCGATCAGATCGGGACACCGACGGCGGCCGTCGTCGCAGACTGACCGGGCCACGGTGCGACGAGCCGGCCCTGCCTGGATCGGCTCGCCACCACCGGGCCGCGTGTTCCCTGATCGACCTTTCCGACCGTCGGCGGTGACCAGCCATGTCCGTCAAGAAATCCGTTCGCCTGGTGGAGTTCACGGCGATGCGGGGTGTCCGTTACAGCGTCACGCTCGGCTATCTGCAAGCGACCGCGATGGCCGATCCGGTGCTCGACGCGGCGTGCGAGTTCAGCATCAGCGTGCACGAGCAGGACGGCGGCGGCACGGTGCCGGCGGAACTCCTGGACTCCTGGGACGAGCCGTTCGTCGTCGCGCTGACGGTGTTCTTCTGGAACCGCGCGCAGTCGCTGGCGCTGGCCCGCCAGGTGAAACAGCGCTGGCCCCGCTGCCGCGTCGTGGTCGGCGGCAACGACGTGAGCCACCAGCAGGACGCGCTGTTCGCCGAGGCGCCGTGGGTCGACGTGCTGGTGCACGGCGAGGGCGAACTGCGCTTCCGCGACCTGCTGCACTGCTTCCTGGCCGACGGCGACCTGGCGACCGTGCCGGGCATCAGCTACCGGGTCGGCGAGTCCACCGCGACCACCCCGGACGCGGCCCGGATCACCGACCTGGAGCAGGTGGTCTCGCCGATCCTGAGCCCGGTGTACAGCGACGCGGAGATCGCCGAGACGTTCATGATCGTCTACGAGACGAACCGCGGCTGCCCGTACAGCTGCGCCTTCTGCTACTGGGGCGGCGCGACCAACTCCAAGGTGCGCCAGTTCGACCTGGACCGGATCTTCGCCGAGCTCGACCGGCTGATCCGGCTGATGCGGCCGAACGCGGTGCTGTTCATCGCCGACGCCAACTTCGGCATCCTGGCCCGCGACCGCGAGATCGCCGAACGCATCGTGGAGCTGACCCGCCGCTACGACAAGAAGATCACCGTCAGCACGAACTGGGCCAAGAACAGCAACGAGCGCATCGTGGAGATCGCGAGCCTGCTCTACGCCGCCGACCTGACCGGCGCGATCACGTTGTCCGCCCAGTCCTTCGACGCCACCGTGCTGACCATCGCCAACCGGGCCAACATCCGCACCGACCACTACCGGCGGCTGCTCAACCGGTTCCGAGCGCTGGACGTGCCGACCTACACCGACCTGATCTGGGGCCTGCCCGGCGAGACCTACCAGTCGTACCTGACCGGCGTGGAGGAGGTGCTCACCTCGGGCGGCTCGCCGGTGATCTATCCGTTGCTGCTGCTCAACAACACCGAGTACTCCCGGGAGTCGTTCCGCGAGGAGCAGGGCCTGACCACCCGCTGGATGCCCGGTGACGTGACGAATCCGGCCCTGGTGGCGGACGTGGTCGTCGCGCACAACTCGATGACGGTCGACGACTGGGTCCGCGGCATGGAGTTCCGGGTCGCGATGACGATGTTCCAGAAGACCTTCCTGCGGTGCGTGTTGCGCACGATCCATGCCACGACCGGCGTGCGGATGGTCGAGCTGTGCGAGACGCTGTGGACCTATCTGACCGGTGACGGCCCGGATCCGCTGCTCGTGGCGGCCGCCCGCAACGTGTCAGTCGCGCACCGGGATCCGGACGCGGTGGACATGGCGTTGCTGGGGCGGCTCATCGGCGGTCCCGTGCACGTCACGGAGGAGCTGCACTTCCAGGCGCTGCTCAGTCGCGCGGTGGAGGACGAGACCGTGGTGACGGACCTGCTCCGCGGGGCTGTCGATCACCTCTACGCGTGGCTGGACCAGGCCGGGATCGACGTCGACCGGGTCCTCGTGGAGGACGCGCTCAGCTTGGATCTGGCGGCCACGACGATCCTGCGCACGAGTCGCAGCGGACGTCTGAGCGAAGCGGTGTTCGGGCTGTCGAGACAGGGCTGGGACTTGCTCGTCGAGGGTGGTGACGTGCCGATCGGCGCACGGGACGCGGCGGCCGGCGGCGTGGTGCGTGGGGTGGTCCGGCCGCCGCAGCGGTGGGCGTACTACCCGCTGGGCGTCTACGCGCTGTCGATCTGGCACGGCACCGGACGCCCGCTGCACGACGTGCTGCTCGACTTCGATCGGCTCGCGATCACCGCGTGAGGTTCCCTCGGCTGCCGTTCGCGGGCAGCTGCCGGGCATATCCCCTCACGTTCCCCTTCCGAGCCGTCATCCCCTTCCACGGGTCCGTCCCGCCGGCAATACTTCGAAGGCGAGACGGAATCCCCGCCGTTGTCAAAAGGGAGTGGTACACATGCGTTTCGGGCTATCCTTTCTCCCCGACTGCACCCCGAAGACGAAGTCGGCGTCGGAGTATTTCCGCGACGCCGTCGACCTTTCGGTGCAGGCCGAGGCGGGCGGGCTGCACAGCGTCAAGATGACCGAACACTATCTGCATGCCTACGGCGGATACTGTCCGAGCCCATTGGCATTCCTGTCGGCCGTCGCGGCGAGGACGAGCACGATTCGGCTGATGACCGGCTGTGTGCTGCCGGTGTTCCATCACCCGGTGCAACTGGCCGCGGAGGCCGCTCAGCTGGATGCCCTCAGCGGCGGACGGCTCGACGTCGGCTTCGCCCGCGCCTATCTGCCGGACGAATTCGACACGTTCGGTATCGCGCTGGACGAGAGCACGGATCGTTTCCGCGAGACCATTCGCGCGGTGCTGCGGTTGTGGACCGAAGAGGACGTCACCGAACAGACCCCGTTCTTCTCCTACCAAGGCGTCACGGGTTTGCCCCGGCCGACCCAGCATCCGCACCCGCCGGTGTGGGGCGCCGCGGTGCGTACCCCCGAGAGCTTCGCCTGGCTGGGCACGCAGGGCATGGGGCTGCTGATCACGCCCCTGCTGTCGTCCCCCGCCACCTGCGCCGACCAGCTCGCCGGCTATCGCGACGCATTCCAGGCCGCCCATGGCGATTCGGCGCTGCGTCCCACGGTGACCGCCAGCCTGCCGCTGGTCGTCGCCGACTCCGACGAGCAGGCCACCGAGATCGCGGACCACTACCTGCGCCGCTACCTGGACGTCTGGGCGCTGGCGGTGAGTCCGTGGGACAGCCGTCAGTCCTCGGCCTATCAGGGCTACTCCGGCTTCGGCTGGTTCCTGCGCGGCCTGCCGCCGCAGCGTCTCTACACCGAGGGGGCGGCCGTGGTCGGGTCGCCGGCCACGGTCATCGAGCGGATCGAGCAGTTCAACGACGAGGTCGGCGGCGTCGACCAGATCGTCTGGCAGATCGACTTCGGCGCGATGCCGCTCGCACCGGCCCGGCGGACCTTGGAGCTGTTCTGCGACAAGGTCCTGCCGTACGTGAAGACACTCTGAACCGAGAGGAGGTGAATGCCATGAAGGACGTCATTTCGCTGGACCTGGACGACACCACGTTCGAACTCGTGGACCTCGGCACCGTCCTGCCCGAATCCGTCACCGCCGGCTACGGCCTGACCGAACTGTCCGCCTCCGGCGCGCACAGCAGCTGCTGCTGCTGCACGCCGTGTTGCAGCTGCACCTGATCGCCGCCAGCACCCGACCAGGAACACGAAAGGAAGTGAAGCCATGAAGGACGTCATTCAGCTCGACCTGGACGACACCGCGTTCGAACTCGTCGATCTCGGCACCGTCCTGCCCGAATCCGTCACCGCCGGCTACGGCCTGACCGAACTGTCCGCGTCAAAGGCACACAGCAGCTGCTGCTGCTGCACCCCCTGCTGCAGCTGCACCTGATGACGCTTCACACACTCGCGCTCTAGCCGGTGCCGCAGCATCCGCGCTCTAGCCGGTGCTTGACCTGTTGCGTTCGGAGGGTCGGGTGGCGCTTGACCCTCCCTCCTCTTCCCCTGGGAGCGAAGTGACGATGGCAGACGACGTTCGACAGCTCCGCCCACGCCTGCGCGGCGACGTGTACGTCATGCGGGTGCCCGAAGGCGCATATATCAGGAGCAACCTGGGTGGGGCGATGCTCAAGGGAGCCGCCACCTACGAATGGGTGCAGGGCATCGCGCCGTTGCTCGACGGCACGAAGACGCTGCACGAGCTGTGCGAGTCGGTGCCGCGAAATAACCGAGCAGCGCTCGAAAAGCTCATCCTCATGCTGCACAACCGGGGCTATGTCAAGGACATGCTGGACGACGCGCCGCACACGCTGCCGGCCGACGTGCTCGAGACGTACGCCGCGAACATCGCGTTCATCGAGTACTTCCGGGACTCCCCCGAACTCCGCTTCGAGCAGTACCGCACCGGTGGGGCGGTGCTGATCGGCGCCGGCGCGCCGCTGTCGGCGCTGGCCCACTCGCTGCTCCGGTCCGGCGTGCGGGACCTGCGCATCGTGCCGTCCGAGGAATCGCCGATCGACCGCGCGCGGATCGGCGAACACCTCACCGCCTCGCGGGAACTCGACCGCGAACAGACCGTCAGCTACCTGGACAGCCTGACCACAGCGCTTCGGGATGCGCGGGTCCTACTGCACATCACCGACAAGCCGATGCTGGAGCGGGCCTGGCGGCTGCCACGGATCGCGGCCGAGGCCGGCGCGGTGTTCGCGCAGGCGGTCGTGGTGGGCGACGAGGCGTGGATCGGCCCGGTGCTCGGCCCGAACGACGATCCCTCGCAGTGGGAGTCCGCGTGGCGACGGCTGCTCGGCCTGGACGGCGGACCGGCACTGGCGGACCAGCCGGACGCCCGGCCGAGCGTCTACCTCAACGGGCCCACGGTGTCCCTGGTGGCCAACCATCTCTGCTTCGCCGCGTTCCGCCACCTCACCGGCATCGACGAGGGCACGGCCCCGACCGAGGTGGTTCGGTTCGACCTGGAGACGCTGGAGACGTCCAAGCACGCGTTCCGGCCCCATCCGCTGGCCCGGCCGGTCGTGCCCGACGCGACCGAGCGACTGGCCGGGCTGTCCACCGCCGGCGCCGTCGACGACGAGGAACTGGCGCGCCGGGCCGTCGCCTGCCTCGACGCCCGCACCGGCGTCTTCGGCGAGGTGACCGAGCGGGATCACGAGCAGGTGCCGCTGTTCGTCAGCGAGGTCGTGGTGTCCGATCCGGTCGGTCTCACCGGCGGGCCGAGCCCGGTCTACGGCACCGGCGACACGGTGGTCGAGTCCCGTCAGCGGGCCGTCCGCCGGGCGTTCGAGCGGTACACCGGGGTGATGGTGGACCACCGTCGGGGACGGGCCGTGCACGGCTTGGACCTGCTGACCGGCGACATCATCGAGGTCGGCGTCGAGGACGTGTTCCCGGCCGGTGACGCCGCCGCCTCCGGCCCGTGCTGGGACGACGCGGTCGCGGCCGGCCTGGTCCGCGCCGCCAACGCGGATGCCGTCGTCGCCGTCCACGCCGCCACCGAGCCGTTTCCCCTGCTGGACTTGGACGATCTGCCGCTCAGTGAGCGCGCGCTGCGCCACCGCAAGCTGCTCGCGACCGTGCACGAGGACGTTGTCGTGTACGACGTGACGGCTCCGCTGGGCGTCCCGACGTTCGCCTTCACCACCGCACTGGCCACGGTCGCCTACGTCAGCGATCTTGACGTGGCCACCGCCGTGGAGAAGGGGCTCGAACTGACCTTGCTGGCCTATCAGGCCCGTTCGAGTGGGCAGTCGGCCTACGCGCCGCCCGCGGTCGCGGACCTGCCGCACGAGTTGCGGGGGCAGCAGCCGGCTCAACCGCAGTCCACGACGGTCGAGGCGATCCTCACCGCCCTCACGGCCGATGGGCGGCGTGCGGTCGCCGTGCCGCTGGATCACGATCCCGAGGTCGCCGCGCTGTGCCCGTTCACGGTGCGAGTGGTGATCCGCCATGGCTGACGAGGTGCCGGTGCTCGTGGAGCCGCACCAGGTGATCGTGGGACCGCCCCCGCCGGGCTGTCCGGAGTGCCTGCGCACCCGTCGCCTGGCGGCGGCCGGGCCGGACGAAGCGGCGCTGATCGACACGGCGGCGGCCTCCAGTCTCACCACCTTCGCGGCGGACCTCGTCATCGCGCTCACCGATGCAGCCACGGATCCCACTCGGTGTTGGATCGTGGACACCGGGTCGTTCCACACGTCGCGCCACGCCTTCCTGCCGGACCCGCGGTGCACGACGTGTTCCAGCGCCCCGCCGGACTCCGCCGGCGCGGCCATCGTCCTCCCGCGACGCCGTCCCAAACTGTCGCCGGGATCGAGCCGGGTCCGCGAGCTGGACGGCCCCGCGTTGGCCAAGACCTATGTGGACGGTCGGGCCGGTCTGATCACCGCTGTGAACAGCTACACCCAGCACGCTTTTCCTTTCAGCGAAGCAGTGTTAGCGGTACCAGGCGAGGAGCCGGCGACCGGGCACGGCCGCACCCGCGACTTCGCCTCAGCGTGGCGCATCTCGGTCGTCGAGGCGCTCGAACGGTCC
Source organism: Kutzneria sp. (assembly GCA_035492655.1). Lineage (GTDB taxonomy): Bacteria > Actinomycetota > Actinomycetes > Mycobacteriales > Pseudonocardiaceae > Kutzneria. The sequence continues at coordinate 17,938 of DATJJB010000801.1, forward strand.
GCCGCCTACGGCCCGTCGGCCAAACGCACCTCGGTCGTGGCGAGCTACGACGAGGTCCGCGATCACGCGCTCGACCCACGTTCGTTCGGGCTCTACCCGCCGGACCGCTACCGGACGCCGGGTTTCCCCTACCGGCCGTTCACCGAGGACGCCGTGACCTCGTGGGTGTGGGGTTACTCGTTCAGCCGGCAGTGCCCGGTGCTGGTGCCGGAAGGCCATGTGTACTACCGGATGCCGCGACCGCCCGACGACCGGCGGTTCGCCGCCGAGATCTCCAGCGGCTGCGCGCTCGGCGGCTGCTACGAGGAGGCCGTCCTGCACGGCCTGCTGGAGATCGCCGAGCGGGACGCGTTCCTGCTCGCCTGGTACGGCCGGCTCCCGCTGCCCGAGATCGACCTGGACACCGTCGAGGACGACCGGATCGCGCTGGTCGCCGAGCGGATCGCCCTGCGCGGCCACCGCGTCCGGGTCTTCGACACCACCAGGGAACACGGCGTGCCCTCGTTCTGGGCGCTGGCCGAGGACGTCGTCGGTGGCGACCGGCCGAAAACCGCGTCGACCGGCGGCAGCGGACTCGACCCGGCGGAGGCGGTGCTGGCCGCGTTGCACGAGTTGTGCCAGACCGTCGAGTACGTGGCGCTGATGGCCCTCGACCCCGGCTGGCTCGACCGCGCGCGGCGGCTGGCCGACAACCCGGCCGAGGTCACCACCATGGCCGACCACCTGCTGTGCGCGGCCAACCCCGGCACGGTCGACCGTTTCTCCTTCCTCCTCGACGGTGCGCGGACGGTGCCGTGGCAACAGGCGCGGCGGCGCTGGGACTGGCCGGCCAACGACGACATCGGCACCGACCTCGCCGAGGCCGTCACCCGGTTCGCCGACGCCGGCCTTGAGGTCGTCGCCGTGGACATGACGTCAGCAGAGCACCGAGCGGGAGAGTTCCGATGCGTCAAAGTGATCGTGCCCGGGTCCGTGCCGATGACGTTCGGCCACTCGTCCCGGCGGGTGACCGGGCTGCCGCGGCTGCCGGAGGTGCGCAACCCCTTCCCGCATCCGTTCCCGTGACCGCGACGACGCAGACCCCCGGCCGCGACTTCTGGCACTTGAGCTTCGAGGACCTGTGGCACGCCATGGCCGACCGGCGGTCGGAGTACGACAACCCGAACGAGCCCGGCAAGTTCAAGCTCTACCGGGGCCTGCACCGCAAACCGTTGCCGGCCAACGTGCCCCGCGTTCTCGACGGGACGGCCGAGTTCGACGACATGGCGCTGTCGACCCTGCTGCACTACGCGTACGGCATCTCGCGCCAGGAGTTCGAGACGTCCGGAACCTGGCCGTACCACCGGATGGTCGCCTCGGCCCGCTGCCTGTTCTCGGTGCAGCTCTACGTGTGCCTGCCGGACGGTGTGTACCACTTCGACGCCGCCCACCACACGCTGGTGCGACTGCGCGCCGGTGACCACCGGCCGTTGCTGGCCGCGGCGACCGGCAGCGACTTCGACGGCGCCTCGGCGGTCGTCGTGCTGGCGGCGCTGTTCTGGAAGGCGGCGTTCATCTACCGCGACTACGCCTACCGCTTGTGTACGGAGGAAACCGGCCTGGTGGCCGGGAACCTCCAGGCGGTCGGCACGGCCATGGGCATGGAAACCCATGTGCACCACCAGTTCCTGGACGAGCCGGTGAACAAGCTCCTCGGCTTGGAGCCCGACGAGGAGTCCGCGCTGGCCGTGCTGGCGCTGTACCCACGACCCCGGGAAATTCGGCGCAGCGCCGAAGCACGATCGGCGGCCGATCTCGCGTACACCCTGGCCGACATCAGCCCACCGGTGGTCGCGACCACGTCTCTCACCGGCACCCTGTGCCCCAGACTGACCGCGGTCAACCGGGCAAGCTTTCTGCACGATACCAACGAGATCGGCTCCGCAGCCGCACCCGTGCCGGCCGTGACCGGTCGAGCGCTGCCGATGCCGGCGCGCTCCCTGCCGTCGATAGAACTGGCCAGTGTGCTGCGACAACGGGATTCCGGACCATCGCGGTTCATACCGGTGCCGTCACGAGTCGACGGGGTGGCGCTGTGGGCCCGACTGGCGGCCATCAGCGCGGAGGGCGTCAGCGACACGGTGCCCGCGAACTCCCCGCTGGAGATCTTCCTGACGGTGGCCGACGCCGACGGCATAACGCCGGGCACGTACCGGCTCGACCAGGCCACTTCGGCGCTGTATCCGGTCGGGGACGGCAGCGGCGTCGCCGGCATCGAAGGGGTCACCGTCCCCGGGCCGGTGTTCGACCACATCACCGCGGTGGTGCACCTGGTCGGCGACCGCGACTGGGCGCTGCAAGCCTTCGGGGACCGCAGCTACCGCATCCTCAATCAGGAAGCCGGGATGCTGGCGCAACGGGTGTGTGTGGCCGCGGCGGCGCTGGGCCTGTCGGCGCGCATCACCAACGCCTACGACGTCGAGGGCATTCGCGCGACGTTGGGCCTTGCCGGCAGTGCCCGCACCCCCATGTTCCAGATCCTGCTCGCCCGGACCGGCCCGGGGCCGCGTCTCGTCGTGCCGGTCGAGCCGGAAGGGGCGGGACGATGAAGCCACTGGAAGAACTCCGGCACGGGTACGTGACGAGCCCGGCGGTGGTCGTCCGCGTCGCGGGCAGCCCGGCCGCGGCGGTGCGTGGGCTCCGCGGCGAACGCGGCTGGCCGATCGCCCAGCGGCTCGTGGAGCTGCGGGCCCGCATCGCGAGCGAGACCGGTGCCCTGTCCGATCTGCTCTACGCCGTCATCAGCTCCGTTGGCGACGGCGAGACCAAGGCCGGCCTGGTCGCGGTCCGCCGAGCCGTGCACCGTGCCCGGCGGATGGACGCGGCGAAGCTGGCCGTGGTGCCGAGCGGCCTGCGGGATCGCCTCGACGCCTGGCTGGCGCTGATCGCCGAACGCGACGAACTGCTGTCCGCCCTGCCTCGGGCCGTCGAGCAGGACTGGGTGGCGAGCTACGACGCCCTGCGCGACGCCGCCGGCGGCGCTTCCTTCCAGCAGGGCCTCGTGCACGCCAACCCGGACGTCTTCCTGGCGCTGCGCAAGTGGCTGGACACCGGCCGCCCGGCGCAACGGCAGACCGTGGTCCGCCTCGCCAGCTACCTCGCCCGGTCGGCGACGAAGACCAGCCCCTACAGCACCTTCACCAGCAGCGGCCTGGCCGAGTGGGGTACGTCCGAACGTCTCGTCGACCTCGCCGGCCGGCCCGATCCCGTCACGGTGACGGAGGTCAGTGTCGGCTCCGTGCACCGGATCGCGCGGGCGCTCGTGGAGCATCCCGCCGTCGTGGGCCACTGTCTCGTCCGCCCCAATCCGAGCCTCACGGTGTGGGAAGGCAAGGCGTGTTTCCTGGGCGCGCGGCCGGCCGAGCGCCTGCACACGCTGGCCTGGACCGATGCGGTGCGACAGGTGGTGGAGCTGGCGACGCCGGCGGTGACCCTGAACGAACTGACCGCCGCGCTGACCGGAGACCGCGGGGCCACCTTCGTTCGCAAGCTGCTGACGCTCGGCCTGCTGGAGGTCGTGCCGCTGCTGGCCGACCAGTCCCTCGACCCCCTCACCGACCTGCTGGACTGGCTTCGCCAGCAGCGACCGGCCGACCTGACCCGCCTGGACGGCATGCTGCGCCAGCTACGGGACACGCTGCGCGGCTACCCGTCGGTGGTCGACCCGGGCGACCGGGTCGCGGCCCGGGACACCGTGATCCGCCGTCTCGGCGCCGCGCTGTGCGAGGTCGGTGAGCACTCGCAGCAGCGAAACCCCAAGCTGGCCAAGGAATTCGTCCGGTACAGCTTCTACGAGAACGCCGTGCTGCCCAAGGCTGCCGCGGTGCTCGACCGCGAGCGCTGGCGGCCGCTGCTCGACGATCTCGACGCGGTGCGGCTGCTGCTCGGGCTGATCGGCCCGGATCTGCCGGGCAAGCTCACCTACGCTTCACTGTTCCGCAGCAAGTACCGGGCCGGCGCCCGGATACCGCTGCTGGTGTTCTACCGGGACGTGCTGACCGAACGCGCGTCGGCCCGTCCGGCCAGCCCCGCCGGCGAGCAGTTGCGGTTGCCGCACGGTCGTTTCGCCACCGCGGACAGCCCGGTCGAGGCGGTGCGCGAGCTCTACTGGCTCCGGCTGGCCAGCAAGCGGCTGCTGGGCGAGCGACCGCCCGGATCGGACGGCGTCGTCCGGGTCGACGCGGACGACGTGCGGGCGCTGGCCACGGAATGGCCGGCCTGGGTGCGGAGTCCGTCGTCCATCGCCGCCTACTGCCAGCTCGTCGGCTCGGCGGCCGAGCCCGAGCTCGTCGTCAACAACGTGCACTGCGGCTTCGGCCGTGGGCGCAACCGGGTGCGACGGATCATGGACGCCGCTGGTCAGCGGCCCGATGTGCCGCCGGAGCCCGGCCTCGTGCTCGAACGTGACGGCGTGTTGTTCGCGGAGTTCGATCTGGTCTCCCGGTCCGCGGTCAACGTCCGCCAGGCCGCCGTCCGGCTGGCCGTGGACTATCCCGGCACTCGCGGCACCCGCGCGCAGGACGATCTTGTTGCGCTCGACGACCTGCACGTGGAACTGGGTGAGGACGGGCTGCTCCGGCTGGTGTCGACCCGGCTCGGCGCGCGGATCTGCCCGGTGCACCCGGGCCTCGGCGCCGACCGGCTGCTGCCGCCGGCGGCCCGGTTCATGATCGAGACGTTCGGCGAGTCGAGCACCTGGTTCGGCCCGCACACCGAGCTGCGGATCGGGTCCGACCTGCGGGACCAGGGCGATGTGCTGCACCTGCCGCGGGTCGCGGTCGGCGGCGTGGTGCTGCGCCGGGCCATGTGGATGGTGCGGGCGGACCGCCTGCCGCGCCGGTCGAACGCCACGACGGACGCCGCGTGGCTGCTCGACGTGGCCGAGTGGCTGGCCGCGAACGGCATCCCGACGCGGTGCTTCGTCAGCGTGCTCGGCTCGGCCGTGCTTGGCCACGAGGAGGAGACCGAGATCGGCCGCAACGACACCAAGCCCAGCTACCTGGACTTCTCCAGCATGGTGCTGCTGCTCGGCCTGGAACGCCGCCTGACCGAACCGGACGCGCTCGTGCAGATCAGCGAGCTGCTGCCGGACACCGAAGACGTGCTCGGCGACCACGTCACCGAGTTCATCGTCGAACTGAACGACCCCGGAGTCACCCATGGCTGAACACCGTTGGATCAGCGCGCACCTGTGCTACCAGGGCGACCAGGACCTGATGCTCACGCGCGTGGTCGCGCCCCTGTCCGGTGAACTGTTCTTCCTGCGGCACTGGGAAGGCGGGCCACACGTACGGCTGCGGGTCCGCGCCGACTCACACCAGGCCGACCACGTTCGGTCCGTGATCAGCCAATCCGCCGAGGCGTTCTTCCGCGACCGCCCCTCCGCCGACACCATGTCCGCAGAGGAATATGCCGAGATCGCCCCGCGGCTGGCCGCGGCCGAGCAGCTGCCGACGTTCGAACCGGTGCTGCGTCCCAACAACTCCGTCCACTTCGTGGACTACCGCCCGGACACCGCTCGGTACGGCTCGGGCCCGGCGTTGGCAGCCGTGGAACAGCACCTCATGTCCGCCAGCGAACTGGCACTCGATCTCATCGCCCAGGGTCGCACGGCCGGCCGACGGGCGATGGACGCCTTCGCCATGCTGGCCGCCGTCCGGACGCTGTTCACCGACATCCTGCCGGAACTCGCCTACCAGGCCCGATTCGTGGCCGAGGGTCGCGGCGGCGTCGCGGAGTCGCTTGATGCACCGGAGTTCCAGGCGCACTACGCGGCGAACCGGCAACAGTTGTGCGACCGGCTGACGACGGTGTGGGCCATCGCGCGCGGCGAAGGTGCCGCGTCGCATGGTCCCATCACCGCCTGGCTGGCCAGCATCCGCGAGCTGCACGGCACCCTGGTGGCGCTGGACGAGCGCGGCGAACTCGACGCCCGTCCCGAGGTCGACGCGCCGGCGGAGGTGCTCGGCCACATCAACCACGTGGTGCCGCAGCTGATCCTGGAGCACTGCGCGCATCTGATGTGCAACCGCCTCGGGCTCACCCAGGTCCAGGAGTTCCACCTGCGGGCCCTGCTGGTCAGGACCGCGTTCGACCTGTGCGCGGTGTGAGCCGATGAGCGACGAGGCGCTGCACTACCAGGCCGAGATCAACACCCCGACCGAGGTGCCGGACCCCGGCGCGTACCCGGTGCGGGTGGCGAAGTCCTATCCCTCGGCGACGCGACACCACCTGCCGTGGCCGCCCGGACGCGCGGCCCACAGTCTCGGGCGGCTGCTGGCCGAGCTGGGCGGCATCACCAGGTTGCAGTGGATGACGCCGCTGGACATGCTGCCGTTCACCGGCAGCTTCGAGCACATCCCGGACCGGGATCCGTTGGCGTGGTTGGTGACCCGCCGGCCTACGCCGTCCGGCGGGGCCCGGTACAGCGCCGAGTGGTACGTGATCGCCGGGCCCGACTCCGGGATTCCCGTCGGCGTCCACTACTACGATCCCGCCCGGCACGCGCTCGTGCAGTTGCGCGCGGGCGACCATCGCCGGTGGGCCTCGCCCCGGCCGGCGACCACCGTGCTCGTGCAGACGAGTGTGTTCTGGCGCCTGGCCGTCCGGTACGGCGAGATGGCGTACCGGCTGTGCTGCCTCGAAGCCGGCATCCAACTCACGCAGGCCCTCGTCGTGGGTCGGGACCTCGGGGCGAGGGCCCATCTCCGCTTCCATGACGAGGAGCTGAACGCGTTGCTGGGTCTCGATCCGTTGGTCGAGGCCGTGCAGTCGGTGATCACCTTGGACGGTCCGCTGCCGGTCGACCCGCCAGGGCCGTCGATGGCCGTGCTCCCGTGCACCACGCGGCTGCATCAGGCCGTCATCCGGGAGAACCGACGCGATCCTCACCCGACGCCTTCGACCGCGCTTTCCGGTGACGGACTTCGTATCCCGCTCCCGGCGGTCGAGGCCGACCCCGCTGCCGGTGCACCGCTGCGACACGCGACCCTGCGGGGATTCAGCGGTGCCACCATGTCGCTGGAGACGCTGGCCGCCATTCTTGCCGCCTATGGGGAGCGGCCCCGCTGGGATCTGCCGGCCGACATCATCGACCTGTACTGCGTTGTCCCGGACGTCACCGGTGTCCCGGCCGGTGCGTATCGGTACGACCGCGAGACGCACCAGCTCGAGCAGGTGTACGACGGGGATCCGCGAGCCGAGATGCGCGACGCGGCGTTGGCCGCGTTGCCGCAGCAGGGCGCGCGAACCGCCAATGTGTGGCTGCTGCCGGTGGGACGGCCGGGCATGGGCGCGGAGCAGTTCGGCAACCGGTGGTACCGCATGCAACACGCGGCGGCCGGTGCCGCGCTGCACCGTGCCTGCCTGGCCGCCGCGGCCCTGGGCGTGGCCGGCCGGATCCAGAACGACGTGCTCACGCACGTGCTGGACAAGCTGCTCGGCTTGGACGGGGACCGGCGCAGCCTGCTGCTGGCGCAGCTGGGCACGGAGCACCCTGGCGGCCGTCGCCCCGAGTTCCGGCTCATCTCGTGAGGAGGGACCCGCAGGTGACCGTGCTGGGCAAGGGCCTGCTGGCCGACGCCATCGCCGCCGACCCGCCACCGTTGCTGGTGGCGGTCAGCGACTGTTGGGACCACAGTGGCTGGTCGCAGGCCCAGGAGCTCGGGCAGCCGTGGATTCCGGTGTGGACGGAGCTGGACCGGGCGATGATCGGGCCCGTCGTCCATCCTGGCGAGCCGGGTTGCGCCTGGTGCCTGCAACGCTGGCGGGACTGCGCCTCGGAGCAGAGCGCCCTGACGATCGCGCTGCGGGCCGAGGATCGTGTGCTGGCCGAGCCGTCGCACTGGCTCACCGAGCAGGCGGGTGACACGGTCGCGAGCCTGCTGCACGTCGCCACGGCTCGGGACTCGTGCCTCATCGTCGACCTGCGCGACCTTTCCGTTTCCAGGAAACGGTTTCTGCCCGATCCGTTGTGTTCGACCTGTGGTTCGCCGCCGGTCGACTCGCGGGAATGCGCGCGGATCGAACTCCGGCCACAGCCGAAGGCCACCCGGAAAGCCAGCCGGATCGGAGTCCTGGACGAGCCTCGGCTCACCGAGTTGTACGCCGACGACGAGACCGGGATCGTTGCCACCCCAACCGGTTGGAGTGATTCACCGCTGCCGATGGCGGCCGCGGCGCTGACCGGGTACGGATACCGGGGCGAGGCGGGATTCGGTCGCACGCGCGATTTCACCTCATGCCGGGCGACGGCGATCGCCGAAGCGCTGGAACGGCTCGGCGGGCAGTGGCCGTGGGGGAAGCGGACGGTGGTCCGCGGCAGCTACGCCGAGCTGTCGTCCGACGCGGTGGATCCCCGCTCCTTCGGCCTGTGCGTCCCGGAACGCTACGCGGAGCCGGACTGCCCGTTCCAGCCGTTCACCGAGGATGCCGTCGTGTCCTGGGTCTGGGCCTATTCGTTCGGACAGGCGCGGCCGGTGCTGGTGCCGGAAACCCATGCCTACTACCGAACCGCGTTGCAACCGGGGGCTGCTGGCGAGAAGCCGTTCACCTACGAGATCTCCAACGGCTGCGCCCTCGGTGGCTGTCTTGAGGAGGCGGTCCTGCACGGGATCCTGGAGGTCGTCGAGCGGGACGCGTTCCTGCTGACCTGGTACGCCCGGCTGCCGGTGCCGGAGGTGGATCTGCCGACCGTCCCGGACCGGCGGATCCCGTTGGTCGCCGAACGGATCGAGCGGACGGGATACCGGGTCCGGGTATTCGACACCACCCTCGCCGAGGCGCTGCCGGCGTTCTTCGCGGTGGCCGAGGACACCACCGGCGATCCCGACCGGCCGAAGGTCGTGTGCACGAGCGGATCGGCGCTGGATCCCGTCGGCGGCGTGCTCACCGCGCTGCACGAGCTGGCGCCGGTGCTGGAGCAGGAGGTGCGCGCCTAC